>NZ_JBIRHU010000178.1:0-1003 GCF_044328675.1 Streptomyces sp. NPDC017890 | reverse complement strand
TCGCCCACCTGCACACCGCGGGCGTACCCGTCGACTGGGAACCCGCCTTCACCGGAAGCCACGCCCGACGGATCGACCTGCCGACCTACGCCTTCAAACGCGAGCGCTTCTGGGTGGCTCGCGGCCCGCGGTCAGGCCGGTCAGCCGCCTTCGACCACCCCTTGCTCAGTGGTGAGGTGCCGCTGCCCGACTCGGGGGGTGGCGTACTGACCGGTGTGCTCACCCTGGCGGATCAGCCTTGGCTCGCCGACCACTCGGTGTCCGGCGAGGTCATCTTTCCGGGTACGGGTTTCGTCGAGCTGGCTCTGCAGGCGGGTCTGCGGTTCGGCTGTGACGCGGTGGAGGAGCTGACGCTTGAGGGCCCGCTGGTGCTCCCCGAGCGCGGCCCCGTCGAGATTCAGGTTTCGGTGGCGGGGCTGGACGACGAGGCGCACCGATCGGTCTCCATCCATGCGCGCCGCGAGGACGGTGACTGGTTCCGGCACGCCACCGGGTCGCTCGGTGTCGCTCTCGACATGCCTTCGCTTCCGGAGGCCTGGCCGCCGGCGGACGCCCGGCGGGTGGAGACCGACGAGGTCTACGACGTACTGGAGGGGCGCGGTTACACCTACGGCCCGGTGTTCCGGGGCCTGCGCGGCGCGTGGCGGCGTGGCGACGAGGTGTTCGTCGAGGTGGAGGTGCCGGAAGACGCGCGTGGTGACGCCTCCCGGTGCGCGGTGCATCCGGCCCTGCTGGACGCCGCCCTGCACGGTGTCGGGCTGGGCGGCCTGATCGCCGACGACGGCCGGGCGTATCTGCCGTTCTCCTGGACCGACGTGGCAGTGCACGGTGTCGGGGCGTCCTCTCTGCGCGCGGTGCTGTCCCCGGTCGGGCAGGACGCCGTATCGCTGCTGGTGGGTGACGACTCGGGCGCTCCGGTCCTGTCGGTGGGGTCGCTGGCGTTGCGTCCCGTCACCACGGAACAACTGCACGACACCCGCGGCAACACCATCAACTCACTCTT
>NZ_JBIRHU010000177.1:0-1016 GCF_044328675.1 Streptomyces sp. NPDC017890 | reverse complement strand
CGCGCATTGGCCAACGCCTGCCGGATCACCCGCTGCTGCGACGGACCGTTCGGCGCCGTCAGACCGTTCGACGCACCGTCCTGATTGATCGCCGAACCCCGCACCACCGCCAGCACCCGATGACCGTTACGGCGCGCATCCGACAACCGCTCCACCAGCAGCAGCCCCACACCCTCACCCCAGCCGGTACCGTCCGCCGCCTCCGCGAACGCCTTGCACCGCCCGTCCGCCGACAACCCCCGCTGCCGGCTGAACTCCACAAACGTCCCAGGCGTCGACATCACCGTGACACCACCCGCCAACGCCATCCCACACTCACCATTACGCAACGCCTGCATCGCCAGATGCAGCGCCACCAACGACGACGAACACGCCGTATCCACCGTCACCGCCGGACCCTCAAGCCCGAACACATACGACAACCGACCCGACACCACACTCGCCGCATTACCGGTACCGAGGTATCCCTCGACGTCTTCGGTCGTGTGCTGGAGGCCGGCCGCGTAGTCCTGGCCGTTGGTTCCGGTGAAGATTCCGGTGTCCGTGCCACGCATGGAGAGCGGCGGGATGCCGGCGCGTTCGAAGGTCTCCCAGGCGGTTTCGAGGAGGAGCCGCTGCTGCGGGTCCATCGCGAGCGCCTCACGCGGACTGATCCCGAACAGACCGGGATCGAACTCCGCAGCGTCGTAGAGGAAACCGCCCTGGCGGACATACGAACTGCCCGAACGCCCACGGTCGGGGTCGTAGAGGTCGTCGTGGTCCCAGCCGCGGTCGGTCGGGAAGGCCGCCATGGCGTCCGTGCCCGAGGCCACCAGGTCCCACAGGGCCTCCGGGGACGTGACACCACCGGGGAACCGGCACGCCATCCCCACGATCGCCACCGGCTCGTCCGTCACCGAAGCCGAAACGACCCGCCCCGCCCCGGCCACCGCACCGGCACCACCACCGTCACCCAGCTCGTCCGCCAGGAACTCCGCCAGCACCGCACAACTCGGATAGTCGAACACCACCGTCGT
>NZ_JBIRHU010000176.1:0-1021 GCF_044328675.1 Streptomyces sp. NPDC017890 | reverse complement strand
TGACGCCCGAGGTGGACGCGGTGCTGGCCCGGCACCCGCTGCGGGAGCTGGTCACCACCTCCGACCCGCTGCCCCTGCTCGTGGAACGCGAACGCGCCCTGTACGGCGCCTGGTACGAGTTCTTCCCCCGCTCCGAGGGCACCCCCGAAAAGCCCCACGGCACCTTCCGCACCGCCGCCCGCCGGCTGCCCGCGATCGCCGCGATGGGCTTCGACGTCGTCTACCTCCCCCCGATCCACCCCATCGGCACCACCCACCGCAAAGGCCGCAACAACACCCTCTCCGCCACCCCCGACGACGTCGGCGTCCCCTGGGCCATCGGCTCACCCGAAGGCGGCCACGACACCGTCCACCCCCACCTCGGCACGATCGACGACTTCGACGACTTCGTCGACCGGGCCGGCCGGCTGGGCCTGGAGGTCGCCCTCGACTTCGCCCTCCAGTGCTCCCCCGACCACCCCTGGGTCCACAAACACCCCGAGTGGTTCCACCACCGCCCCGACGGCACCATCGCCCACGCCGAGAACCCGCCCAAGAAGTACCAGGACATCTACCCCATCGCCTTCGACGCCGACCTCGACGGACTCGTCACCGAAACCGTCCGCGTCCTGCGGCACTGGATGGACCACGGCGTGCGGATCTTCCGCGTCGACAACCCCCACACCAAACCCGTCGTCTTCTGGGAGAAGGTCATCGGCGAGATCAACCGCGCCGACCCCGACGTCATCTTCCTCGCGGAGGCCTTCACCCGCCCCGCGATGATGCACACCCTCGCCCAGACCGGCTTCCAGCAGTCCTACACCTACTTCACCTGGCGCAACACCAAGCAGGAACTCACCGAGTACCTCACCGAACTGACCGGGGACGCCGCCTCCTACATGCGGCCCAACCTCTTCACCAACACCCCCGACATCCTGCACGCCTACCTCCAGCACGGCGGCCGCCCCGCCTTCGAGGTACGCGCCGTCCTCGCCGCCACCCTCTCCCCCGCCTGGGGCATCTACAGCGGCTACGAACTCTG
>NZ_JBIRHU010000175.1:0-1038 GCF_044328675.1 Streptomyces sp. NPDC017890 | reverse complement strand
CCAGATACCTCAAGAACTGCTTCGACGCTACCGAGCACCGGAGCACAGTATGACCGAACCCCGAGGCGACAAATGCGATCCGCAAATCAAGGACGTGCCGGCGCGCTCTCACAGCGAAAGCGAGAACGCCATGGCTCTAGCAGCTGCCGCCGGCCTGGACCTTGACCAGTGGCAGCGTGACACCCTCACAGACACGATGAGCACAATCCTCGAGACCTGGGAAGCGCCCCGCGTCGGGATCCTGACACCGGACCCGAACGATCGCGAGCGCATCACTCTTGCTCGTGAACTGTACGAGCTGCTGCTGTCCTCGAACCACCGCATCGTCCACACCGCAGCTCGATCCAGAGCTGTCCGGAACGCTCAGCGGAATCTCACTCAGATCCTCGGAGAGGCAAATACACTTCGCCAGGCAGTTAAACGGGTCTCCTTCGTTGCAGGTCAGTCGCGTATCGAGATGAACAACGGCAGCGTGATCCACTACGCCGCACGCGCGGGCGACACGATCCGAATCTCCAAGGTCGATCTCCTCATCCTCGACGACGCAGAGTTGTTGCCAGACAACGCCTACCGCGCAGCTCTCCCACTCGTCGCACACAGCGGCAATCCGCAGGTGTGGATGCTCGGCAATGGGGCCTACAAACAAGTCCACAAGCATGGCCAGGTTTTCAACGCCATCAAGCACTGGAGTCAGAGATGACCGAAATCGCTCACAGTGAACCGAAATTCAAGGCGATCGCCGATTCCAACACAGTCCTGCGAGGCCAAGTCGGGTCAGGACTCCACGGCGTCACGACCGGCAACGACGACAGAGACGAGATGGGTGTTTGCATCGAACCACCCGAGTTCGTCATCGGCGTCAGCAAATTCGAGCAATACCAGTACCGAACCCAGCCCGAGGGCGTCCGATCAGGTGCCGGTGATCTCGACTTGGTCGTGTACTCACTTCGCAAGTGGGCGCGACTAGCCGAGGCGGGAAATCCGACCGTGCTACTGCTCATGTTCATCCCACCGCACGAACTGGTCCTGAACACGTAC
>NZ_JBIRHU010000174.1:0-1043 GCF_044328675.1 Streptomyces sp. NPDC017890 | reverse complement strand
CCACGTTCCTCGGTATCGCCCTGGCACTGACCCTCGCGTTCGTGATGATCTGGATCGCGTACAAGCCCCAGGTCCGCACCAGCGCCACCGAGCAGGTCGAGCAGGCGGGCAAGGCGCTCGAGCCCAGCCCCGACGGCGGCGCCGGCGGGGAGAAGCTGCCCAGTGCGGGCGAGTCGGCCCCCCTGCAGCAGCCCGCGCCGCAGCAGACCTCCGAGGAACCGAAGGGCGACGGCGGCGGTGGCGGTGGCGGCGGTGGCGGCGGTGGTGATGCGGCGAAGACCGAGGAGCCGGCCAAGGAACCCTCCGTGGTCCCCGCCGACAACATCCTGCTGCGCAACGCCACCACGAAGATGTGCGCCGAACTCCCCGGACGTGAGGGAGGGGAGATCAACGGGCCCGTCCAGCAGTCCGCCTGCCGTGAGGGAGTCGCCGACAACCAGGTCTGGAACCTGGAGGTGAAGTACCCGGACGGCGGCCCCGACGGGGTGGCGCTCTTCCAGATCCGGAACATCAAGGACCAGCTCTGCATGGACCTGCCCGAGTTGGGGGCGGCCCCCATCCGGACAGCCGTCACCGAGTTCACCTGCACCGGCACGACCGAGGACAACCAGCTCTGGTGGGTCGACAAGCAGGAGAGCGGGGCCTACTGGATCCGCAACTTCGCCAGCGACAACAAGTGCCTCGACGTGGCGGGCTGGAGCGACGGTGGCGAGTTCGCCAAGCTCACGCTCTTCGACTGCCTGAACGACGATGACCAGGAATGGGAGATCCTCACCTCGCTGAAGGACTGACGAGGACACCCGGTCACCGCGCGGGGACGTCGGGGCAACCAGGTCTGCCCCGTCGGCTCCTGCCGAGGCGCTTGCCGGTGCGTAGCCTCGCCACGTGAGCCTGTGGACTTCGCTGGAGCCCGCGTCCGCGACTGTGGACCCCGGCAGCAGTACGTGTGTGCGCCTGAGGGTGCGTAATACCGGTGATGTCGTCGATGAGTACCGGTTCGAGCCGGTGGGGGATGTGGCGCCCTGGACGGTGGTGGAGCCGCA
>NZ_JBIRHU010000173.1:0-1052 GCF_044328675.1 Streptomyces sp. NPDC017890 | reverse complement strand
GAAGTACAGAGTTCCGCTCTTCACCTCGCGGGTACCGGAAATGAAGGTGAGCTGGTGGTCCGGTCGACCCAACCACTCCGACTCCCGCGAGCGGTCCGCCCAGACGCGCGTCGCATCCTCCAAAATGCGGCGTCCCTGCTGATCTTCTTGAACGACCGTGACGACCGTGAAGTCACCGAATTGCATGATCGAGTAGATCCAGAAGAAGTTCTGACTGCCGGCGATCGACGGATCCGCCTTGCGTCCAGGAGGTTCCGCCTCGCCGACCGGTCGAACACCCCAGGATCGATCGCGATTACCCCGCCACGCCTCCGGGGTGACCGGGATGACGTCACCGTCGACGGTCAGGGATCCGGACCATGTTCCGGTCTGCACAAATCGTTGCGTGTCGAAGGTGACTCGTTCCAGCTGACGGTGGAAATGCCTTGCCTCGAGATTGGCGGGGCCGTCGGACTCGAAGGTGAGGTCGAAGTTCAAGTCCGGCGCTTCGGGACTCGGGTCCAACACCACCCGCAGACGGTGCAGACCCTCGATGATCTCGATCCTCAACGGGCCTACTGACAGGTCCATACGATCGTCACCCAAGGCGCGGGATGCCCGGAAGACGATATGATCGTCGCCGCGCCGAAGAACCGCAAAGCCGTCGCACACACCAAGATTGGGGTACTGACCGAGACCGATGATGAGAAACAGCGGCTCGCTGTCGCCGTCGACGCCGGCATGACAGTTGAAGTAGTAGCGGTCGTAGAAGTTTCGATCCGAGGTGCCCACGCGGCGGATGGTCTCGGCGATCTGATGTACGGGGTAGTCGTCGAGCGGGGACAGTGTCATCGTGCTTCTCCTGGTGCGACCGGGGCCGTAGCGAGCGATTCCCAATAGGTGCCGTCGAGCATGGCTTCGAGTGTCTTGTGGTGTAGGATCATCTCGTCCGGGTTGTCGGGGAATTCGGCCTGACCGAAAGCCACTGCGCGGCTTTGGACTCGGAACATGATCACCGCGTGCCGCAGCGCGGCGTAAAGGATGTAGAAATCCAGATCCGCAACCTGGTGGCC
>NZ_JBIRHU010000172.1:0-1056 GCF_044328675.1 Streptomyces sp. NPDC017890 | reverse complement strand
CCTGTGTGGGAACTGGTCGGCATCGCCCAGCAAGAGGTTGAACGTCAACGCCAACGCGCCGAGAAGGCGGAGGCCACGGCGGCCGAACTCGAAGCAGAGCTGGAGAAGTACCGCGCCGAGGAACGCCGCCAACTCGAATGGGCACGCCACCTCGCCCGAGACGACGTGCGTTGCCCGAGCTGCAATCTCCGCTACGGCGAACGCGAGCAGTACGGCTGCGTCGAACCAGCACGAGCCCACGAATACGACGCAGACGAACTCCGCGCAGCTTTGGAAGGGGAATCGTGAGCGACTACACCGACAGCCAGGCTGAGCTACTGGTGAAGATTCTGCAGAGGATCGCCGACAGCCACGAGCAGTGGAAAGCGAAGTGGGGGCCGAACCTTCGGATCACGGTCGGCAAAGGTAACCCGCTCCGAGACTTCGGCATCGAGAAGATTCACGACATCGAAGTCGAAGCCACCTATGACAGCAGCATCCTTCACGAGGACGGCACTGAAACCAAGATTGAAGGCGGACGCTTCACCATCGCGCCAATTCCGCCTGAGGAACTCGAAGACGGTGATTGGTGATGAGCAAACGCAGCCCAGACATCAGGCACCTCCTGGTCCGAGACCTCATCACCTACGGACTGACACCACTGCAGGCCGACGAACTGATCACCAAAGCGGAGGAACTCAGTGCCGCCGCCAAGCCTTCTGAGGAGTCGTTGTGAGTGAGAACATCACCGATCCCGAGGACGAGTTCTACAACGGATGCGACGAAGACTGCCGCGACGACTGCATGGCCGACCACCAGGGGGAATCGTGAGTGAGATCCGATCACAGGCCACACATGAACTCGTTGTGCCGATCCACAAGCATGTGTGCGCGGCGAACCTCGAAGACTGCACAGGCGAGTGCTATCTCGCTGCCGCCGCGCTACAGAACGCTGGTTGGTCGAAGCCTCGCACGGTGAACAGCGTCGAAGAGCTGGAGGCGTTGCCGCCCAGGTCGGTGATCGAGCTCCCCGACGGCGAAATAGGAATGATCATGGTGGCCCGCGACAAGCGTCACG
>NZ_JBIRHU010000171.1:0-1058 GCF_044328675.1 Streptomyces sp. NPDC017890 | reverse complement strand
CCTCAGGGTCTTTCGGGGTCTGACGCAGCCTCAGTTGGCCAAGAAGATTGGAATGTCCACGACCGCTCTGGCTACCGTCGAGCGAGGGCATTCTCGACTGAGGGAAGATGTCGCCGAAAAATTGTCCCAGGGACTCGACGCCACGGTGGACGAGGTTAAGGCTGCATATGAGCGAACCCGTACCCGGCCTCCCCATACGTCGCCGTGAGTTCAACTCCATCCTCGCCTCCCCTGTGTGGCCGCCCGCAAGTAACTCAAACGATCAGTTTTGATCGACTACGCAATCAGAAGTAAACAGCTTCGGGCGATTGTCTGCAACATCCCACGCGCTTCTGCTATGTGACTTTGGTCCGATTCGCGGCGCTGCGGAGTTGAACCATCAGCTCGCCACAGGCCCTCGCCTGGCAGACTTCGATGGCATGAGTGCAATGGACGACCCTCAACAGCCGACCGTCACCTGTGGAACCAGAGTCCGTAGCCAGCACGAGTCCCACCAACGTGCCGGCCGACTTGCCGCCGCGATCAAGGCGCGAGGAATACAGCCAGGGGAACGTGTAGCTCTCGTAATGCGGAATGACATCGAGTTTCTCGAGGTTTCGCTCGCGGTGGCCAGCTGCGGCGGAAATCCGGTTCCAGTCAATTGGCACTGGACTGGCTCAGAGATCTGTCATCTCCTCGGCGACAGCGGCGCGCGACTGGTAATCGCGCACACCGAGTTCATCAGTAGCGTCGAAGATGCTGTTTCTCAGTTGCAGAACCCCGTCGACATCATCGAAGTAGCTATGCCTGGTGAACTGCTCGCAGAGTTGGGAGTGAGCAGTGAACTGGCGCGCCCTAGCGGCAAATACGTCACGCTCGAGGAGTTGCTCAGAGAAACCGAAACGCCATTACCTCATCAAGAGGGTGCCATCGTCGACTCCATGGGAATGGTCTACACCTCCGGAACAACAGGACTACCCAAAGGGGTACTGCGAGAACGGATGTCCCCGCATCAACTTCTGTCGATCGCAGGCGGAACAGCGACAAGAATGGGCCTTACGCCCGGCGGACAGATGTTG
>NZ_JBIRHU010000170.1:0-1079 GCF_044328675.1 Streptomyces sp. NPDC017890 | reverse complement strand
GCGGAATCACCGGCGCGGTAGCCGGTCTCGCGACCGTTACTCCATGCGCCGGCTTCGTCAGCACCTTCTCCGCGTTGGCGATCGGCGCGCTTGCCGGACTGGTCTGCCACTTCGCGCTCGCGCTCAAGTCGATCTTCAAGTTCGACGACGCGCTCGACGTCATCGCGGTCCACTTCATCGGCGGCATCCTCGGTTCCCTCCTTCTCGGTTTGTTCGGCGAAAAGGCGATCAATTCGATCGGCCGCGATGGACTCTTCTTCGGCGGCGGCGCAGGACTACTCGGCGAGCAGGCGCTGGCGTTGATCGTCGTCATCGCTTTCTCGTTCGTGGTGACCTGGCTGATCGCCACGGGCATCGAGAAGACCATCGGTCTCAAGCTGGCTCCGAAAGACCAGGTGGACATCGACCGTCGTCAGCAAGGCATGGACGCGTACCGCTACAACGCCGCATTCGTCGACGCCGGTGGTGCGCCGCAGACCAGCGGGTTCGACTCGGGGGTCCTGGTCGAGGGGGCAAAACTTGTTCCGAACCTCGGCGCCCCGAAGCACGAACTCATCACCGCGGTATTGCAGACCATCGAGTCCGAGAAGCTTCGGGAGGCGCTGCTGGCTGCCGGAGCGGAGTCGATAGTCGTATCGGAAGCGCATGTCTCCGCGAGCGACTCGGCCTCGCTCAAGTTTCGCGGGCAACGCAACGACGTCGTGTTCACGGAGCGGTTGCGTGTCGAGGTGCTGGTCGCCTCGGAACATGCCCAGGCGGTTCTGGACGCGATCAACGAGTACTCGGGCGGCAGGAGGAGCGGTTTCGTCCAGCAGGCGGCCGAACCTCTCACCGAAGCGACGGAACAGGGGAGCTGACATGTATTCGACGACAGGGAGTTACCGCATGATCGACAAGGAGCGTTCGGAATGCATCTGACACCGCGAGAACTCGACAAGCTGACAATTCTCATGTTGGCGGATGTCGCACTGAGGCGAAAGGCAAAGGGGCTCAAACTCAATCATCCGGAGTCCGTCGCAGTCATCACTGCAGCCGCTCTGGAGGGAGCTCGGGAGGGCAAGACACTCGAGGAGGTCATG
>NZ_JBIRHU010000169.1:0-1098 GCF_044328675.1 Streptomyces sp. NPDC017890 | reverse complement strand
CCGTCGTATTCCGGTGGACTACGCGTCGCACTCGGTGCACGTGGAGGCCATCCGCGACGAGCTCCTGGATGTTCTGGCGGGGTTGGAGCCGCGTGTGGCCGAGGTGCCGTTCTTCTCGACGGTGACGGCGGACTGGCTGGACACGTCGGTGATGGACGCGGAGTACTGGTACACCAACCTCCGCCGGACCGTCCGTTTCGAGGAAGCGACCAAGTCCCTTGTCGAGCAAGGGCATCAGGTCTTCATCGAGGCGAGCCCCCACCCGGTCCTGACCGTCGGTCTGCGCGAGACGCTGGACGCACTGGACTCCGTAGGTGTGGCGATCGGGACTCTACGGCGTGGCGAAGGAGGGACGAGCAGGTTCCTGCTGTCTCTCGGAGAGGCACACACCCACGGCGTTCGGGTCGACTGGGCCCCGGTGTTCTCCGGCGCGTGCCGAGTTGACCTGCCCACCTATGCCTTCGACCACCACCGGTTCTGGCTCGTCGAGGACGATGCCGTCTCCGAGGACTCCGACGGGGCGGTGAGCAGCCCGCAGGATGCGGAGTTCTGGGCGGCGGTGGAGCGGCAGGACACGGCGATGCTGGCCGAGACACTTGACATCGAGGGCGAAGTGCTGGGTGAGGTGCTGCCGGCGCTGTCGGCGTGGCGTCGGCGTCGGAACGCCCGGTCGCGGGTGGACGAGTGGCGTTACGCGGTGTCGTGGAAGCCGCTGGTCGCGACGCCGACTGTTCCGTCCGGGCGTTGGCTTGTGGTGTCCGCTGACCCGGACAGCGATGTTGTCTCGGAGGTGCTGGATGGCCATGGCGTGGAAGTGGTGCGCCTGGTCGTCGACGATGACGAGCCCCGGGCAGGTCTCGCCGACCGGTTGTCTGCGGTGGGCGAGGTCGACGGCGTGGTGTCGCTGCTCGGCCTGACCGGTGCCGGGCTGGGCACCGCTCCGGTCTCGCGCGGTCTGCGGGACACGGTGGATGTGGTGCGGGCGTTGGGTGTTGCCGGTGTTGACGCGCCGTTGTGGTTGGTGACGCGGGGTGCGGTGTCGGTGGGGCGTTCGGACCGGCTGGTGAGTGTGGAGCAGGCGCAGGTGTGGGGTCTGGG
>NZ_JBIRHU010000168.1:0-1110 GCF_044328675.1 Streptomyces sp. NPDC017890 | reverse complement strand
CAAGTACTTCACTTGTTCGTACCTCTTGGACATGGGCACACATACCTTCGTCGTCGAGATGACGACCGGCAAAGTACACGCCATCACGGTCGATCCCGGCCCCCTCGACCGCCCGTACCAGTTCGCCATCCGGGCCAGTGCCAAGACCTGGCAGGGGTTCGGCGTGCCCGTACCCGCGCCGATGTACCACGGGATCTGGGCTGCCTCATTCCAACGGGACATGAAGCTCGAAGGCGACGTGCTGGTTCTCATGCAGAACTTGCGGTGCGTGACACGCCAGATCGAACTGCTCCGCACTGTCGGTGTGCCGGTCTGATTCACCAGCGCCACCCAAACCAGTTCAAAATCTCCCCCCAACGAAGGAACCCTCGAGATGAGCAAGATTTCCCCGGTGACGGGACACTACGTCGACGTCGACGTCGACGGCCTGCTGTACAAGGTCTTCTACCTGGAGAACGGCACCGGTCAGCCCTTGGTGTGCCAGCACACCGCCGGGGCTCACAACCATCAGTGGCGCGGGCTGCTGGAAGACGAAGAGATCACCGCGAATTATCGCGTCATCGCCTACGACCTACCTCGACATGGAAAGTCCGATCCGCCGGAGAACACCGAGTGGTGGACCGAGGAATACAAACTCTCGGCTGACCACTACGCCAATTTCATCGTTGCACTCGTTGATGCGCTCGAACTCGAGAATCCGATCTTCATGGGATCCTCGTTCGGCGGCAACATCGCCCTGCAGCTTGCGCTGCGCAATCCGGATCGCTTCGCCGGCGTCATCCCTGTCGAAGGTGCCGACTACTCGCCTGGCTTCTACCTCGACTGGTGGCAGCACCCGCACGCGAACGCAGCGCAGGTGTGCGCCAGCGGCACGTGGGATCTCATGGCTCCCCAGTCACCGGAGGCAGATCGCTGGAAGACCTGGTTCTATTACACCCAGGGATCCGAAGCGTTCAAGGGCGACCTGCACTTCTACTCGGTCGATCACGATCTGCGCGACAAGCTCGATCAGATCGACGGCGATCGCTGCCCCGTCGTGATGTTGACCGGCGACTACGACTACCTGACCACGCCGGAAGACAGCGCCCGAACGGCCGCGCAAATCAAGAA
>NZ_JBIRHU010000167.1:0-1117 GCF_044328675.1 Streptomyces sp. NPDC017890 | reverse complement strand
GAGGGCGGGGGCGTGGGCGAGTCTGCGGCCGTAGGCCCCTTCCGCCCGGACGGCTACCTGGTCCTCGCCGGACACACCGGACAACACCCGGGCCAACTGCGCGCGGGACCGTCCGTCCACACCTGCCGGCAGGTCGATCAACCCGCCCCAGTGCAGGGGCTGTTCGAGGGCGACGACACGGCCGAGACCCCACACCAGAGCCTGCTCCGGCGCGCTGGCGACCTCCGTGTCACTCGTCCGCACCGCCTGCTGGGTGACACTCCACAGGCGTGCCTCCACACCTGCGTCGCCCATTGCCTGTGACAGGAGCACCGTCAGGGCGTAGCCGATGGGTACGGATGCGAAGTGGGGGTGTGGTCGTTGGTCGAGGGCGACCAGTGAGACGACGCCGGCGGTGTGTGCCGACTCGTGGAGCCGGTCGGTGAGGGCGGCGCGGTCGAGGTCGGTTTCGTCGAGGGCCAGCAGTGAGGGTTCGGCGCCGTGTGCGGTGAGGGTGTCCATGACGCCGTGGACCCATTCGTGGTCCGTCTGGGTGTCGGTGACCACGACGAGCCAGGGGCCTGTGAGGGCCGTGGGCTGGTTGCCGGTCAGTGGTTTCCACTCGGTGCGGTAGCGGAGTGATTCGAGTGTGGTCCGTTCGTGCCGGCGCCTGCGCCAGGCCGACAGGGCGGGCAGCAGCTCGGTCAGTTGCTCGCCTTCGAGTCCGAGGGCCGTGGCGAGCGACTGGGTGTCCTCCTGCTCGACCGCCGTCCAGAACTCGTCGTCCGCTGCCGTCACCGGCGCGGTGGCAGGTGCGGTCCGCTCGATCCAGAAGCGCTGCCGCTGGAACGGATACGTCGGCAGATCCACCCGACGCGCACCCGACCCGGCGAACACACCCGCCCAGTCCGTCGCCACACCGTTCACGAACAGCTCCGACAGTGCGCCGAGGAACTGCGTCGGCCCTCCGTGGTCGCGACGCAGAGATCCGGTCGCCACTATGTTCGCCTCGGCCGTGTCGGCGATGTCCCGGATCCCGGCGATGAGGACGGGGTGGGGGCTGGTTTCGATGAAGGTGGTGTGGCCGTGGTTGAGGAGGGTGTGGATGGTGGTCTGGAAGTCGACGGTGTGGCGGAGG
>NZ_JBIRHU010000166.1:0-1122 GCF_044328675.1 Streptomyces sp. NPDC017890 | reverse complement strand
ACCGCACCACCGGCGCAGCCCCCAACGGCGCCCGCACCAACCGCCGCACGAACACACCCGACCCACGCACCGCAAGCTGATCCTCATCACCCCCCGCACCCCCCAGCACACTCAGGACCCGGCCCACAGCCCGCTCGTCCAGCACCTCGGGCAGATCCAGCAGACCACCCCAACGATCCGGATGCTCCAGACCCACCACCCGCCCCAGACCCCACACCTGCGCCTGCTCCACACTCACCAGCCGGTCCGAACGCCCCACCGACACCGCACCCCGCGTCACCAACCACAACGGCGCGTCGATCCCGGCGTCACCCAACGCCTGCACCACACCCACCGTGCCCGCAAGCCCAGCCTCCCCCAACCCCGCCAACGACACCACACCAGCAACCGGCCCCAGACCCGACAGACCCGCTGCCAGCCCGTCACCACCACCCAGACGCACCACCTCAGCGCCCGCACCCTCCAGCACACCCGCCAGCACACCACCATCCACATCAGCCGACACCACCACCCAACGCCCCGACAAACCACCAGCCGACTCCAACACCACCGGCTTCCACGACACCGCATACCGCCACTCATCCACCCGCGACCGCGCCACCCGCCCACGCCGCCACGACGACAACGCCGGCAACACCGCACCCAGCACTTCGCCCTCAAGACCGAGCGCCTCGGCCAGCGACACCGCATCCTGCCGCTCCACCGCCGCCCAGAACTCCGTATCCAGCGGATCGGCCACCGCACCGTCGGATGCCTCGGGGACGGCACCCTTGTCCAGCCAGTACCGTTCACCCTGGAAGGCGTAGGTGGGCAGGTCGACGCGGCGTCCGCCGGCCAGCAGCGGGGACCAGTCGACGGCCAGGCCCCGCACCCAGCCCTCCGCCAGCGACATGACGAACCGCTCCAGCCCGCCCTCGTCACGCCGCAGCGTGCCGAGCACAGCCGCGTCCACACCGGCATCCTCAAGCGTCTGCTCCACGCCGACGGTCAGCACCGGATGCGCGGAAGCCTCCACGAAGAAGCGATAGCCCTGCTCCGCCAGCGCCCTCGTCGCCTCCTCGAAACGCACCGTCTGCCGCAGATTCGTGTACCAGTACTCCGCATCCAACGTCGACGTGTCCA
>NZ_JBIRHU010000165.1:0-1124 GCF_044328675.1 Streptomyces sp. NPDC017890 | reverse complement strand
GCCGGCACCGGCCGGAAGTAGGTAAATAGCCAGTTCAGAGAGCTTTTCCAGGAAAGGTTTGATTCGTCATGCGCATTACTGCCTCGTCGTCGGATTTTGCTGTCCCTTCCGGCCCGGTCCCGTCACCGCCGCGCCCGCCCGCTCCGTTGCTGACGGGGCGGGCGGGGTCGGAAATCCCGCGGCGCCGAACGCACAGTGAGTGTCTAAACTCGTCGCGGGAGTCCAGAGCAGCCGCGCCGAGATCGAAGCCCGTTGCCACAGCAGGGATCTGGAAGGATCACGAAGTCGTCCATGTAACCAGAGCATTTCATTCGGCGTACGCGAGGTGCCCAATTAGCACGCACGTTGCCGAGGTTGGACAGTGGAGTCTCATTCTGTCACCGATAGCCACGTTATCGAGTGACCCATCCCCGCAAGTTACTGGGCTGCTGCGCAGTTTGGCCAATGAGCCTGTCGGAATTGCGCCATCGGGAGAGTATCGGGCGCGGCTCGCTAGATGGCACTGTCATCAGCCAAGCACGTAAGTTCTGCAATGCGACGTCCGACGCGTGGACGAACTTGCCTGAATTTGAGAAGTGAGATGGCCTTCGAATGTCGACGACTACCGAGTCCAGACTGGGAAATCTGCCCAATGAAATCACCAGCTTCGTGGGGCGGCGCGTCGAGGTCTCCGAAACCAAGAGACTGCTGTCACTCAGTCGATTGACGACGCTTACAGGAGAAGGCGGGGTGGGAAAGTCTCGTATCGCGCAGCAAGTGGCTGGTCAGGTAGCGCGCGCATTCGATGACGGGGTATGGCTGGTAGAACTCAGCGGCCACCGTGAAAAATCGGCCATTGTCTTGGCCGTCGCGGATATTTTCGGGCTCGTCCTGGCCGCGGACACCGCAGAGGCAGAACTCATCGACCATCTATTTGATCGCCGCGTCCTACTCGTTTTCGATTGTTGTGAAGCTTCAGTGGTTGCCATCTCGGAATTATGCGTAGTCTTGCTCAAGCGTTGTCCGCACCTACGCATTCTGACGACGAGTCGCCAGACGCTCGGAATTGTGGGCGAGGGTGTACTTGCCATTCTGCCCTTGCCGACGCCGCGAGAGGATCACGGAACGGTACTGAGGGGACTGTT
>NZ_JBIRHU010000164.1:0-1135 GCF_044328675.1 Streptomyces sp. NPDC017890 | reverse complement strand
GATTCGTTGAAAGCCCGCGTCAAGGAAAAGCTGCTGAGGCAACTCGCCGAGGACGGTCGGCACCCGATCCAGGAAGCTGAGGGTGACGATCCCCGGTTGGTGTCGATCAACGACGACCTCGAAGCGTTGGAACAGGCCGAGGAAGGCGATCCGATCGTCGAAGAACTGGCCGAGAGGTACTGGGTTCCGTGAAGTTTACCGACCGCAGTGCTCTGACCTGGCGATTTGGTGTTGTGTTGATCTTCGCGTAACTTTGTCCAGGTCAGAGCGACACGGACACCGACTCCCACCTGCGAGGGTGAGTGACACGAGGTTGTACGAAGTGCCTGACCAAATTTCGAAGTAGTTTCCATCGTGTATGGTTGTGCTTCACCTCCAGTTGTTCTCCGAATGTTCAGCGGTTTGCGCCGATGATCACGATGGGATAGGCTGGAAAAGTTGCCCCGGAGCGGCGGCCATAGGGTCGTGGTGATGGTGTGTGCGTGTTCTTTGAGAACTCAACAGTGTGTCGATGAATGTCAGTGCCAAAATTAATTTGGTACTTCACATGTCGGATGATGTTCCGGGCCTTCGGGTTTCGGTTCTGATGTTCGGGGTGTGAGTATTTTTCGTCGGTGATTGTTCATTCTTCCGTCTGAATGGTTGCCGACACATTTTTTGCTAGTTGAGTTTTTTTGCTAGTGATTTGACTCTTTTTGTCTATGACTGATTAGCCGGCCTTCGGGTTGGTGATATCTAGAGTCTTCAACGGAGAGTTTGATCCTGGCTCAGGACGAACGCTGGCGGCGTGCTTAACACATGCAAGTCGAGCGGTAAGGCCTTTCGGGGTACACGAGCGGCGAACGGGTGAGTAACACGTGGGTGATCTGCCCTGCACTTCGGGATAAGCCTGGGAAACTGGGTCTAATACCGGATATGACCTCCTATCGCATGGTGGGTGGTGGAAAGATTTATCGGTGCAGGATGGGCCCGCGGCCTATCAGCTTGTTGGTGGGGTAATGGCCTACCAAGGCGACGACGGGTAGCCGACCTGAGAGGGTGACCGGCCACACTGGGACTGAGACACGGCCCAGACTCCTACGGGAGGCAGCAGTGGGGAATATTGCACAATGGGCGAAAGCCTGATGCAGCGACG
>NZ_JBIRHU010000163.1:0-1166 GCF_044328675.1 Streptomyces sp. NPDC017890 | reverse complement strand
CTGAACTCCAGGAACGCACCCGGCGTCGACATCACCGCCACACCACCGGCCACCGCCATCGAACACTCACCATTACGCAACGCCTGCACCGCCAGATGCAGCGCCACCAACGACGACGAACACGCCGTATCCACCGTCACCGCCGGACCCTCGAGCCCCAGCACATACGACAACCGACCCGAGATGACGCTGCCCGCGTCCCCGGTCGTCAGATAGCCCTCGGAGGCGTCCTGCGATGCCTGGTACAGGCCTGCTCCGTATCCTTGTGCCGAGGCGCCGACGAACACGCCGGCCTGACTACCGCGTATGGACGTCGGGTCGATGCCCGCGCGCTCGAACAGCTCCCACGCCGCCTCCAGCAGCAGGCGCTGCTGCGGGTCCATGGCGAGCGCCTCACGCGGCGAGATCCCGAAGAAGCCGGCGTCGAATTCGGCTGCCTCGTAAAGGAATCCTCCAGCCGGTGAGAAGCCCGAGACCGTCAACGCTTCCAGATCCCAGCCGCGGTCGGCTGGGAGGACGGACAGTGCGTCGGCTTCGGAACTCACCAGCTGCCACAGCTGTTCCGGGCTGCTGACACCCCCTGGGTAACGGCAGGCCATGCCCACGATCGCGATGGGCTCGTCGGCGGCCACCGCCGCTCCGCCCTGGGCCAAACCGGAGCCGACCGCAGCCGTCGGCGCACGACCGTCGACGATCCGACCGCGCAGATACTCGGTCAGGACCGCCGGGCTCGGATAGTCGAAGACGAGGGTGGCGGGCAGGTCGATGCCGGTGCGGGTCCTGAGCCGGTTGCGTACCTCCACTGCGGTGAGCGAGTCGAAGCCCATGTCGCGGAAGGCCCGGCCCGCCTCAACGGCGTCAGCCGACGGGTAGCCCAGTACGCCCGCGGCTTCCGTGCGCACCAACCCCAGAATCTCGCGGGTCCGTTCGGTGTCTGTCAGTCCGGCCAGGCGTACTGCGAGTTCGGAGCCACCGGCGGCGGTGGGCTCAGTCTGCTCGGCCGCCACAGCCCGCGCCGCCTCGGGGATGTCGGCGAGGAGCGGGCGTGGGCGGGCCGCCGTGAAGCCGGGCACGAAACGGGCCCAGTCAACGTCGGCGACGGCCACGAACGTCTCGTCGTGCTCCACCGCCTGCACCAGCGCCGACACCGCCAGCTCCGGATCCAT
>NZ_JBIRHU010000162.1:0-1222 GCF_044328675.1 Streptomyces sp. NPDC017890 | reverse complement strand
TGGAAGTTCGCCGATAGCTCTGGTTCGACAATCAGCCGTGCGGATCCCGCGTTGTAACTGTCGGCCACAGGTCACCTCGCTATTTAGTTGTTGAGCCCCAATTTCGCGAGAACGCGATCGACGGATTTCGTGTCGCGTTCGCGTTCGAGGAGTTCGAGGGCGGTACGTGGCCGTTCGAGAGGCAGGGGCGGCGATCCCTTGTTTCCATGGACCCGCCGAAGGGTGTAGTCGAGTCCTTGGATGGCTTCGACCGTCGCCATTTGCAGGTAGACCTCGCGGGACATTCCCAGAGGTGTCATCAGCGGTGCGGGCGCGTCGCCCCCAGCGCTGGAGTCTTGGTCGAGGAGGTATTCAGCCAACTCGAAATCCATTGCGCGAGCGGCTTTGTAGTGGGTGTGCTCTGGAAGTCGGTAGAGGAGCCGATACAGCTTCGGCCACGGGTGTTTGTGACGAAAGAAGTCGAGGAGATCGAGTCCGAACTCGCGTTGAAGGTCGAACTCGATCTCTTCCCCGTAGGCGTCGATGAGCTGGATCAGCCCTGCGATCCCCCCGGGACATCACTCGCCCCGTTGCTCCCCTGCGGCCGTTGCCCGTAGAAGTGCGTCTGCACATCCTGGAGGAACGCAGCGGTGACCTTGAAGTGTTTGCCTCGCAACAGTTCCGACCACACTCGCTCGTACGCTTCACCGCATACCGCCATCAGCAGCGGCTGAAAGTCTTGGGGAGACAGATTCTTGATCCCGTGCTCGAGGAGCATGGTCATCGCGACGATCCGTTCGGTCTCGACCGGCTCGGTGATTACGATGTCGGGCACGATGCCGTCTTCTTCACCGATGACGTACGGGTCGAGGGGCACGAAGTCCTTGGTGGCTTCGTTGGCGAGGGCGGTGAAGCGGCCGACGGCCTTCTTCTCCGGTTCCTGCACGGGCGCGATGCGGCGGGGCTTGGGGGCGGTGGCCTTGCGGGGGGTAGCCATGGGGTGTCTCTTTTCGTTCGAGGGTCAGGAGGCCGAGCGGGAGCGCGGCTTGGCGGGCTTGGACGGCTGGGCGTCCTCGGATGAGATGGCCTCGCCGGTCTCAGCGGGTGTCGACGCGTCGTTGGTTGCGGTGCTGTCGTCGGCCAGGTCGGGATCTGGTGCTGCGGCACGGAAACCGCGGCCCAGCAGGTTGTGGTAGGCGGTTGCGCTGTGAACGGTGACCTTCTCCTCGCCCTTTTCCAAGAC
>NZ_JBIRHU010000161.1:0-1223 GCF_044328675.1 Streptomyces sp. NPDC017890 | reverse complement strand
TGGAAGGGGTAGGTGGGGAGGGGGGTGGTGTGGGTGTTGGGGAGGATGGTGGGCCAGTGGGGGTGGTGGTTGTGGTGGTGGAGGGTGGTGATGGCGTTGAGGAGGGTGGTGGTTTCGGGTTGGTGGGGGTGGAGGGTTGGGGTGGCGGTGTGGGTGTTGTTGAGGGTGGTGAGGGTGGTGAGGGTGTTGTCGGGTCCGAGTTCGAGGAGGGTGGTGGTGTTGTGGTGGTGGAGGGTGTTGAGGCCGTTTGCGAATTGGACGGTTTCGCGGGCGTGGCGGGTCCAGTAGTGGGGGTTGGTGATGTCTTCGTTGGTGGCGTGGGTGCCGGTGAGGTTGCTGATGATGGGGATGGTGGGGGTGTGGTAGGTGACGGTGTGGAAGAGGTTGTCGAGTTCGTTGAGGATGGGGTTGAGGTGGTGGGAGTGGAAGGCGTGGCTGACGTGGAGTTGGCGGGTTTTGATGCCTTGGTGGTGGAGGGTGGTGGCGAGGGTGGTGATGGCGTGTTGGTCGCCGGAGACGACGGTGTGGTGGGGGGTGTTGATGGCGGCGATGGTGAGGTTGTTGTTGAGGTGGGGGGTGATGTGGGTGTGGGGGGCGTTGATGGTGAGCATGGCGCCGTTGGTGGGGAGGTTTTGCATGAGGCGGCCGCGGGTGGTGATGATGCGGGCGGCGTCGGGGAGGGTCCAGATGCCGGCGATGTGGGCGGCGGTGAGTTCGCCGAGGGAGTGGCCGAGGAGGTGGTGGGGGGTGATGCCCCAGGTGGTGAGGAGGTGGTGGAGGGAGGTTTGGAGGGTGAAGAGGGCGGCTTGGGCGTAGAGGGTTTGGTTGAGGAGGTCGGGGTTGTTGCCCCAGACGACGGTGGTGAGGGGTTGGTCGAGGTGGGGGTCGAGTGCGTTGCAGGTGTTGTTCCAGGCTTGGGCGAAGGCGGGGTAGGTGTTGTGGAGTTGTTGTCCCATGCCGAGGCGTTGTGAGCCTTGGCCGGTGAGGAGGTAGGCGAGGTTGCCGGGTGGGGCTGTGGGGGTGGGGGTGAGGTGGTCGAGTTGGTTGGTGAGTTCGTGGGTGGTGGTGCCGGTGATGGTGGCGTGGTGGGTGAGGGTGGTGCGGGTGGTGGCGAGGGAGTAGGCGATGTCGGCGGGGGTGTGTTCGGGGTGGGTGAGGGCGAAGGTTTTGAGGCGGGCGGCTTGGGCGTGCAGGGCGGTTTCGCTGGCGGCGGACAGGGTCCA
>NZ_JBIRHU010000160.1:0-1243 GCF_044328675.1 Streptomyces sp. NPDC017890 | reverse complement strand
TGCCGAACGAGTCACGCGGAAGATCGTTGGTCTCGAACAGCGACTTCCCGCCCGGGCGAAGTGTCTTGTAGGCGAGCCAGAGAAGGTAGACGGCCCCCGCGACCTTCAGTGCGATGAACAGCCACGGCACGACGAGGAACACTGCCGCCAATCCCAGGTTGGCCATCACCATGTACACCACGAAGCCAACGGCCGTGCCGGACGTCGACATCATTCCGGCACGCCATCCCTGGCTGATGCTGCGAGAGACCAGGTACATCATGTTCGGCCCGGGGGTGAGAGCGAGGCCGAGCTCGATGAGAGCGATGCCGACGGCGGCGGACAACGAGATCATGCACGCTTCTTTCTTGTGGTGGGTTGCGAGGAGGCTTCCCCTCGATGCCGAGCTGCACTCAGTCTTCCACTCCGTGAACTCAGCCAATCGAATCGGACGGGGTGGCCTCTGTCTATGTAAGGGCCCGGACGTCATGGTCTCAGCTGCGCTTAGCGCCCGATGAGGAGAGCCCCCTGGGCGGCGTCAACGGCCTCCGGGGTGAGGTGGGTGCGCTTGTTGATGTCAAGGATGCGATTCACCTGGGTGACGAGCCGGTCGGCGAGGCGAAAGTTCCCGTTGGTCGCGCGGACGATCGCGGCTAGAGCTGCCGTGTGCGCGAGACCTGCGTCGTCAGGGTCGGGGTCCGGGAGGCGCTGCGCGACGACGGCCGTGAGTTCGTCGCTGCGGAGGGGCCGGTATTCGTGGGCGAAGCCGATGCGGCTGTAGAGCTGGGGGTAGCGGGCGAGGCGTTTCTCGATGCCGGGCATGCCGATGAGGATGACGCCCATTCGGTGGCGGTCATAGAAGTCGCGGACTTGTTCGAGGCCTGCGGTCTTGAGCCGGTCGGCTTCGTCGATGATGAGCAGCTCGGTGTTCCCGCTGTGCTGGGATTCGGCGTGAACGTAGGGGTCGACGTGGCCGTGCTGAGCGTAGTCGATGGCCCAGGAGATGTGCTGGCAGGCCCGGGGCAGGCCTTGATCGATCTGCTTGATGGTCGCGGCGACGGTAGGGGTGAAAAACGCGGTTCTGCTTCGTTGAACCGCTTCGGGCACGGGCGGCAGGGCACCGGTGCTGCGCGAGAGCGGGTGCCACTGCTCCCACTCGTCGGTGCCAGCGTAGTGGCGAGCAGAGAGCGTCTTGCCGATCCCGGGTGGCCCGTAGCAAAGCCCGATGTAACGGTGGGAGCGGACGGTGTCTGCGAACTCCTGG
>NZ_JBIRHU010000159.1:0-1250 GCF_044328675.1 Streptomyces sp. NPDC017890 | reverse complement strand
GACAGAGGCTTCTACATCGCCCTCGCAGTCAGCGTCGTCGTGATCAGCATCCTGGGCAACGCGTACCACGCCTATCACGCAGCAATCGCTGCACAGGAGTCAATCGATGGTGGGGGAGACCTCGGGTTCATTCCACTAGCGCCGGCCATCGCAGCGGCCATAGCGATCATTCCGCCGGCCCTGGTCCTGGCATTCACACACGGCATCACGATCCTGGTGAAGGCAGTCGGAATGGCATACGCCGCCTACCGTGCGATCGTCGAAAACGTCACCGACAGTGAGCATGCAAAGAGCATTGCGACTGATCTGACCGTGAGCCGGGAACCTTTCCGCGACTCCACCTCTCGCGGAGAGACCGATCCCAATGTTGCAGAGCTGGTCGAAGCGGAACGAAACGAGGACACGACAAACACGGTGACACAGATCGACCGGGGAGACGATCTTGCGGACTTTGCAGAACCGTTTTTCGCCGACGCAATGATGGCTGAACGTCACGACGACTTCGACCCTCAAGAAACCGCGACAGAGGCACTGAACCGTCAAGACACCGAAGAGGCCCAAGCCGCCGACGGCGACACCGCAATGGACGACCTCATGGCGTTCATCGCCACCTCGAATCTCAAGAAGGACGTGAAGGACACCGCAGTCCGCAAGCTCACGAACCCGAACCTCACATGGGAGACCATCGCGATGGAATCGAAACCGCCCGTCGCAATCTCGACAGCGTGGCGCCGGTACGAGAAGTTCGATATCGCAGCCCGGGAAGCAGGATTCACGAGCCCGCCACTGCCCGACCTCCGGTCCTCAGAGAACACCACCGACCGCGAACTCGCAGCAGCGCACTGACACCGGCGAGGCCCAGCGCCTCAGCAGCCCCACCCTCAAAAACAACAGAGGTCCTGGCAGTGCAGCAACACCACCAGGACCAAGCCACAGAAAGCACCTGTGACCATGAGCAATACTATTCGGCCCCACATCGGCCGCCCCACCGGCAGCACCGCACGCACCACACAAGCCCGAGCAGTGCGAACACGAGAAGCGATCGTCTCAGTAGCCGCACAACACTTCGACACCGACGGATACGGCGCCAGTAGCATCAATGCCATCCTCGCTACCGGAGCATTCACCAAGGGCGCCATCTACTTCCACTTCCCGTCCAAGGAAGCCATCGCAGGGAGCCTCATCGCTGATTGGAACCGAACCGTCAACGAATCCATCAGCGAAGCAACAGCCACCGGCCCGAGCACCAC
>NZ_JBIRHU010000158.1:0-1247 GCF_044328675.1 Streptomyces sp. NPDC017890 | reverse complement strand
CATTTATGTTGACCTCGTACCCACTCATAGACGCCCGAGCGTGCGCCTGGAATGTCGCATTGAAGCACGGGGTACCGACAGTCAAGCCCGCTAAATCGCCAGTGCATCGATTCCGATGGCCGAGCGAAGGAGCCTGCGGCGCATATGGAAGAGGTAGACCTGAGATGGTGGCAGTTGAAGAGTGGCTATAGGCGCGAATAAATGGAATTTGGGCGTCGAGAATAGATCGGTATTCGACGCTTCTGTGAAGTACGCGTATCCCCAGCTCGTTCTGAGGTCGATGTGTCGAGAACTGGTGTCGACAATCTATGTCGAATAACCCACAGACCTTGTCTTTTCGACAGAGAAGTTCTTTCAGGCTGCCCACCAGACGATGACGAGGGCGAAGAGGATGCAGCTGAGGATAACGGCAATTTCTGACCTCGCTCCGAGAAACTTTCGGACGCACTTTCGCCGGTCGATGCGAGGCGGTGGTGCCGTCATGGTGTGGGGGAGGGCTGGATCGTGGCTTCGAGTCGGGTGAGGCGTTCTTCGAGGGCGCCGGTGATGGCGAGCAGTCCGAGCAGGGTGGGCTCGGTGATGTCGCTGCCGTGTTGAGCGTGTTTGAGCAGGGTGGTGCGCAGGAGTGAGCACATGGGGGCGTCGTCGCTGATGGGGAGTTGCTCGAGTTTGGCGGTCAGACGCTCGTCGGGGGAGGCCATGGGTAGCTCCTGCACGTGTGGATCATGCAGGCCGAAGGGGCGACTGCCTGCGCGGTGGCAACGGGTGGTGCGCTGGAACCGAGGCGGAAAGCAGCGCACCACAAGGTGATGTTACTGCGTCATTGCTGACCGGTCGGTACGTGGGAGGTAAGTGAGGGCGTCACCCCTAGGTGCGCTGAACTAACGCTGTAATGGTCCGCCGCTACCTGTTGCTGTGGGGCTGAGCGCGTTGCGGGTAGTTCAATGCTCAAGTAGCTGTAACTGTGCGAAGACTGGTAACCGGGGTGGGTGGCACGTAAATTTTCGGGGGCGGCATCACCCGGTCCCCAACGGGTATGGCGAACGCTCCGCCGGTAGCCACCTCTGGTCTATCGGCGGGCGGCCCGCCCCGCAGGTTTCGGCGTGTGGACTGCGATTCGCTGCGCAGGCGGTCAGCGTGGGTTGGGGGTGCGCCACAGTCGCGGGGTGTCGCCGTCTTCGTTGTTGGCGAGGGCCCGGATTCCGTCGGCGTCCTGGGCGAGGATGTCCGCGAAGTGCTGTCGGTGG
>NZ_JBIRHU010000157.1:0-1278 GCF_044328675.1 Streptomyces sp. NPDC017890 | reverse complement strand
GGACGATCTCGAGCCAGACCTTGTTCTGGGCTGTGGTGTGGAGGGGCAGGTTGCGCAGGCCGGTGGCCCGGGCGGCCCGGATCCGGTCCTCCGCCCGGGCCCGCAGCCGGTGACGGAGCTCGAGCTCGGCGATCGGCCGGCCGGCGGTGTTGGTCGCGAAGCACGTGATCCGCATGCCGTCCGCGTCCGTGATCCTCAACTGGGCGCCGGGGTGGGGCCGTTCCTTTCGGACGATCAGTCGCATGCCCTTGGGCCAGCCGTCCAGCAGCTTGCCGGTGAGCTCGGCGACCCAGGCCCCGTCACGGACCTCACCATTGGTATCGATGGCCGCCGTCCAGGCCGGGGCGGGGATCTTCAGCACGTGTTCGTGGACCTGCTCGGTGACCGTCATACCGACCGAGTAGGACAGCCATCGTCCTCGCCTGGCGAGCCAGGACACGAAGTCGTGGGTGCCGCCGGCGGAGTCCGTGCGGATCAGCGTCTGCCGCCCTCGCCGGTAGCGCTTGGGCAGCTGGGCCAGGGCGAGCTGGGCGGTGGTGATGTGATCGGCTGCTGTGTTCGAGCCCGCGTTCCCGGGCCTGAGGAGGGCGGCGACGGGCTCGCCGGTTCCGCCCGGGCCATGGTCGACGAAGGCCGTCAGCGGATGGTGGCCGTAGGTCTTCTTCCAGGTCGCGGCCGCGTCCTCCTTGTCGGAGTGCGCGATCACGAGGACGCCGTCAATATCGACCACGACCTGCCCGCCGGTGTCCGGGGCATTCTCCCCGGCCAACGACCAGACCCGCTGCCGGACTTCGGAGCGTGCGGACCGGATGGCCTGCAAAGCTTTCTCGCCGGAGGCGGCGAGGGTGTCGATCAGGCGGGAGACGGTCGGGTCGGAGGCGACCGGACCGAAGACGGCCGGCTCGGCCCGCAGCATGGCGACGTCCGCGAGGCAGTCCCCGCCCAGTGCGACCGCCAGGGCGACGTCCAGGAGGATCTTGCCCGGGTCGTGGACGGCCCGCGGTTTGCGCCACGGCGCCAGAGCCTGGGATATGGCCTGGTCAAGACCGGTCTTGCGGGCCGTTTCGACGAGCAGGACCGTCCCGGCCTGGGAGACGACCTGGCGGCCGTCGTCCTGGACGCGGACACGGGGATAGGACCCGATAGAGTGCTTCACCTGGGAAGTGCCTCCGGCGGTGGCAGGAACAAGGACCTCGACAATCCTCATTCTTGCTGGTCAGAGGCACTTTCTGCTTTCCTGACCGCCTGCCGGACAGCCCGCTTCATGAAAGCGCGAGG
>NZ_JBIRHU010000156.1:0-1281 GCF_044328675.1 Streptomyces sp. NPDC017890 | reverse complement strand
AGTCCCATCCCACCGGTCGAGGATGTCGAGCTCGCCGACATCGACCTCAGTAACCCCTTCCTTTACAGACAAGGGCGGTGGCAGTCGTACTTCGAACGGGTGCGCAACGAGGCACCGGTTCACTACCAACCCAACAGTCCGTTCGGCCCGTTCTGGTCGGTCACGCGCCATGCCGATATCGTGGCCGTCGACAAAAATCATGCGCTGTTTTCCGCCGAGCCGTTCATCGTCATCGGCGTCCCGCCCCGGTTTCTCGATATCGAGATGTTCATCGCGATGGACCCACCACGCCACGACAGACAGAGGGCTGCCGTCCAAGGCGTGGTCGCACCGAAGAACCTCCGGGAGATGGAGGGACTCATCCGATCACGCGTGCAGGAGGTGCTGGACGACCTCCCCTTGAACGAGCCGTTCGACTGGGTTCAGAATGTCTCGATCGAGTTGACAGCTCGGATGCTCGCAACTCTTCTGGATTTCCCCTACGAACAACGCCGCAAACTCGTCTACTGGTCTGATCTGGCAACCTCGATGGAGCAAGCCAACGGTGGGCCCTCGGACAACGACGAGGTGTTTGAAGGCATGCGTGACATGGCCCGTGGCCTCAGCGCTCTCTGGCATGACAAAGCAGCCAGGAGGTCTGTAGGGGAAGAGTCCGGTTTCGATCTGATCACCATGTTGCAGAGCAACGAGGACACCAAGGATCTGATCGATCGTCCGATGGAATTTCTGGGCAACCTCGTACTGCTGATCGTCGGTGGCAACGACACGACGCGAAACTCGATGAGCGGTGGCGTTCTTGCGTTGAACCAATTCCCCGACCAGTTCGAGAAACTGAAGGCCAATCCCGATTTGATCCCCAACATGAACTCGGAAATCATCCGATGGCAAACACCATTGGCGTACATGCGCCGAATCGCCAAAGCCGACACCGTTCTGAACGGACAATTCATCCGCAAGGGCGACAAACTGGTGATGTGGTACGCCTCGGGTAACCGCGACGAACGCGTTTTCGAGAATCCTGATGATTTCATCATCGATCGCGCCAATGCGCGCAATCACATCGCGTTCGGATTCGGTGTACACCGGTGTATGGGCAATCGACTGGCCGAAATGCAGCTGCGGATTCTGTGGGAGGAGTTGCTTCCCCGCTTCGAGAACATCGAGGTCGTCGGCGACCCCGAGTACGTTCAGTCGAATTTCGTGCGGGGCATCAGCAAGATGATGGTGCGCCTGACGCCTACTTCCAGCGCATGACATCGCAACGGGCGATCATCGTCGGCG
>NZ_JBIRHU010000155.1:0-1290 GCF_044328675.1 Streptomyces sp. NPDC017890 | reverse complement strand
CAACATGCTGGTCGTTGACTGGCTGTAGAGCTGAGATGACGCAGGGCCGAGGTAGACTTTGCTGCCTCGGCCCTGCGTTGTCGGCGTGCTTCTCGGGCTGTACTGAGACTGCTAGCGGTTACGCATCAGGTGATCCTCGGTCAATCGTCTGACCTCTTGCGAGGCGGCTTTTGCGCGGTCTGGCGAACCGCCGAACAACCCACTGTGCAACGGCAACCAGTCGCCGCCGGCTCTCTCGCATTCATCGAGGTATCTCGACCACACGGAATTCGATTCATCGAAGGCGGCGGTGCGTTGCGCGAATGTACCCAGCCATGGATCGGCGTGAACACGACCGCTGTCTTTGATGTCGACGGTAATCATCGAGAAGAGCACCTCTGCTTGATCGAACAGCTTCTCGTACTCCGACGAGGAAACCCCAGCGCTGTCGAAGTTCCGCCGCAGTGTCTCTCGCAAGTACCGAGATGCGGGAAACCGGACTCCTTGGCGGAGCCGGCCTGACACAATCGCCCCGAGCATCTCATCCGTCAGAAATCCTTGCTGATGCGCGAACAGCGTTTGAGTGATCTCCGCGGTGCGAAGAGAGTAGTACGGAGAAGCACCGACGATCATGGGGCGATGGGAGGTAACTCCTCCGAACTGCTCTGACACATCAAGCTGAGCCTCGCAGCTCAAGGTCTGAATCATTCGATAGTTTCCCTCGCGAAGGGCAGCGATCGTGGCGGCGTACATCAAAAGTGTCGTCGGAAACAGTGCCAAGCCCGTCAAGTATTCGGCGCGCATTGGCTGGATAATCGATCCAGGCTTCGACGCGTCGACTCGAGTCGCTGCGATGTCCTCGAGCGCTCGTCGGAAGACCGGAACATAGTCCACACCCCACAGGCCCCCTCGAATGAAGAGGTCAACTGCCGGATCGACCAAGTCGCGGTAGGTCTCGGCACCCTCTACCATCTGCCTTACCCGACTCGCGGAGTCGCTTCCGGGAACGAATGCGGGAGGGAACTTGTCGATGTCCTGAAGTCCGGCGAATACCGGTCGCAGGATTTCCCGTACGGCGCGATCGACTCGCGGTTGCGGGCCTCCTGTACTGAGCATGTCCTCCAACTCGTGAATACGAGACTCAACGGACGGCGTTGCAGTGACAGTTGCCGTCGACTCAGCGGGACGGACTGACAACGCCCCGACTGTCGCAGTCGAATCAATACCTGCTGGTGCGGCCGCGAGCCGAGCAGCCCGAGCAGTGTCTAGCTGGTGCAGTTCGTCCACTCGACGCGCGATGGCTTTAGCAAG
>NZ_JBIRHU010000154.1:0-1301 GCF_044328675.1 Streptomyces sp. NPDC017890 | reverse complement strand
CGGATGCACCTGAACGGTTCCGGTTCACCTACCCGCGTCAGCACCGCGACCGTTTCCTGTGCATCGCTGACTTCGTGCGCTCGCGTAAGGAAGCAGAAGCGACCGGCCAGGTGGACGTTCTTCCGTTCCAGTTGGTGACGATGGGTCAGCCGATCGCGGACTTCGCCAACGAGTTGTTCGCGTCGAACTCGTACCGTGATTACCTCGAAGTTCACGGAATCGGCGTCCAACTCACGGAATCTCTGGCCGAGTACTGGCATCGACGCGTTCGTGAAGAGCTTGTGCTTCCCGAGGGGCATACCGTCGCGGAGCAGGACCCGACCGAGGTTGCCGGCTACTTCGATCTCGAGTACCGCGGCGCTCGTTACTCGTTCGGATACGGCGCGTGCCCGGACCTCGAGGATCGTGCCAAGTTGGTTGCGTTGCTCGAACCCGAGCGAATCGGCGTCGAACTGTCCGAGGAACTGCAGCTGCATCCAGAGCAGTCCACGGACGCTTTTGTCCTGCACCACCCGGAAGCAAAGTATTTCAATGTCTGAACTGTCATCTGGATACAGTTGAAGTGCGAACCAGAGTTCAGCTCGAACCTTTGGATCATCCAGATCACATCCGAGTGCGTTGGCAACTCGACTCATTCTGTAGCGCAGTGTATGCCGATGAATCCCTAACATCCCGGCCGAAGCGTCGGCTTGCCCGTTTTTCGCAAGGTAGACACGAAGCGTTCGAGTGAAATCTACTTTCGAGCTTTGATCGAGTTTCCTTACCGGCGCCAGGGTCTCCCGCGCCCATACTCGGACTTGATATCCGCGAAGATGCCTGAGCAGCCCTGCCTCCGAAATATCCCTTGCCTCGTGCAGCTTCCCCGGAACATCGGGTGCAGCACGAAAGACTCGCTGAACCTGTCGCCATGACTCAGGTAAATGGTCGACGTCGACGGGCTCACTAACTGATCCTCTGCCATAGGGAACCTGTCGAAGAACCGCCTGAAGGGTGCGCAGGTCACCCTCAGCACTTGGAAGGATGATTCCGACTTGCCCTGAATCCCGCTGGGCCGTCACGGTATCGACCCGGCGTAACGCCGGATCCTCTTCTGCTATTTCGAGTAATTCGACCTCAAAACGGCGTGGTGCGCCCAGTAGCGCCACTCGGACGTGCCCCTCGGGAATCGGCACCCGAAGAATGCTGCTCATCTGACGAGCAATCCCTGAATGCCCACTCAACATCAGTTCTAAGATCGCGCGTCGGTTGTTCCGCAATTCTTGACGTTCTTCGTCTGTCCGCCTGAGATGTTCGCTCAGCAG
>NZ_JBIRHU010000153.1:0-1307 GCF_044328675.1 Streptomyces sp. NPDC017890 | reverse complement strand
CGGCGGCAAAGATTCACTCGTCGCCCTGCACCTGACCACAGCGGTCGAGCCGAACATTCCTGTCGTCTTCTTCGATTCAGGGCTCGAATACCCACAGACCTACGAGTACATCGCCGACCTCGCCGACGCATGGAACCTCAATCTCGAAGTGCACCGAGCCGACCCACCCCTGCTGACCGTCCTCGCGGACTCCGGCGAATGGGATCACCACCTGCCCACACGAGCGACGACGCGAGCGCTCCGCGACATTCTCATCGGAGCACCCTCACGCGCGGCACATCAGACTCACGGATCGGGCGAGATCTGGGGTGTACGTGCCGACGAATCAGCGAAAGGGACCGGACGCTGGTCGATGTACTACAACGCTCTCCGCGTCCGAGTTACCGAAGAATGCGTCGACTGCTGCACCACAGCAGCGCAGCAGCGACTCACACATGGCGGCGCCCTCGACCGAGCCGATGGCACACACGTTTTCGGGCCGGTCTGGGACTGGAGTAGCGAGGACATCTGGTCGCACATCGCCGCGCACGACCTTCCCGTCAACCCCGTCTACGACAAGCTCCGCCGCCTCGGCACGCCCGAGCAGCATCTACGGGTCTCACACATCCTTGACGGAGCGTTCCTCGAGCGCGGCCGCATCACCAGACTCAGACGCGGATGGCCGGCGCTTTTCGAAGAGCTAGCACGAGTCCTCCCTCGGATCCGTGAATTCGTCTGACCTCGAACCACATACGATCGAAGACAGGCCTGTCTTCAGCAGTATTGGGCTGCGCCCAAACAGTTTTCACCTGTCGAGAGGGAAGCTCCACGAATCCCTCAGCGATTTAGTTGTAATGGACCTCGACACCGGAGGCCGCCAGCGTCGCATAAACCAGGGCGTGCGTCGCAAAAACATTCGCTCGATCCACGTCCTTTTCGATCGCGTTGTCCGATAGTTCGGAGTAGTGCAAAGCTCGGATAGCCCACGTCGTCGAATCCTTGACTGTAGCCATGAGATTGCGCTCCTAAAATTGGTGGGTTCGTGTTGACCCGCTAAACCTTTCACACATGTGCAGCCGTCCGCGACCCCAGTTTGCAACTAGGCGTTGCCCTCTCACTACGGAGACAAAAACAGCAGCAGGTCGCCACCTCGACCAATCTCGTGGGGAATCTTCCCTCACAAGATCAGGACCGCCGATTGTGCTGCGGTCTAGGTCGGTGTGGCGACCTGCTGCTCGTCGCACATTCGAGATTAGCCGAGGGCTACGACACACCGATCAGAAAGGGTGCGACGGCGGGCTGCTTTCTCACGCTTTTGCGGCGCAGCG
>NZ_JBIRHU010000152.1:0-1316 GCF_044328675.1 Streptomyces sp. NPDC017890 | reverse complement strand
ATTGGATGCCAGATGACGATGTACGAAGTCTTCTGATCAACAAGGGATTTGATTCCACCTACGGGGCCAGACATATGAGACGTACCGTCCGGACTACGCTGTTGGCGCCGATCGCCGAAGCAGTCGTGACCGCTCCCGACGCAGACAACCAATCTCACCACACACTGTCCACGACAGTGGCGCAGGGAGGAATCGTCGCCACCGTCACCCGGGCTGTGTCGTAGACACTGGAAGAGACCGACTGTGCGAATCACTGCTATTTGGGCACACCGCCGGGAATCACTGCTACCAGGCCGCCGATCGCTCCGACGGCGCCGCCCCTGTCAACGTAGATCGCAGCATAGTGATTGTTGAACAGCGACCGTGTCCGATGACACCTCAGTTGGGAGTGGTGACAGCTACTTGAGAGCCACTGACCCGCATATTGCGGCTACCGGCTTGCGTAGTTCGCTGCCATCTGAAGCGAGATTCCATGGTTTCGTGGCGGCGACTGTCCTCAGTGACAGCCGATGTGAGAGTTCGGCGTGGATTCTTTCAGGTTGGCGAGTTCGAAGTCCTAGGCTGGTGTCACCGGGTCCCATCTAGGGTGGCGTAGTGTCAACTACGTTGGCACCCGACAGGCTGCGAACTGACGTAGAGTTTGCTCACGACAGATGTACTGATCAGGTGCCGGGTTCTGAGGTGTCGAGTTTTCGGTGGGGTTGGACGCAGCACGTGGCGGAGCGGACCCAGGCGGGCGGCGCTGGCGCCCAACCTGGGCGTGGTCTCTGTCGGCGACGACACCGCCTCTTCCTGGTGGACACCCCGGAGCAGCGGCGGATCGGGATCTCCGACTCCCTCGAGCTGGCGTGGCGGGACTGGCTCGGCTCCGCCGGGTTCGACCGCCCCGAGGGCCACTGGCCGCGGCAGTGGGCGCGGGCGTACGTCGAGTTCGCCGCCGGGGAGAAGCGAAAATACCTGCACGACCTGGGCCTGCGGATCATCCCCACCGTCGGCGGGGAACGTGGACCTGCTGCAGACGCTCACGCACGCCAGGCTCGCCGCCCCGTGAGGTCGAGGGCGGCTGCCAGGCTCGAGCAGCAGCGCGACCAGCCTGAGTTGGGCGTCGAAGGACAGCCCCGCCTCGGGCTCGTCGCCGAGTACGTGTACGGGACGGACCGCTGGGAAGGCTTCCGTGTGCACCCGCTGCCGGCTTCGGTGGCGGCGGCGTGCACGGCTACAACTCGTTGGAGGGCACGTTCCTCGGAGGCTGCATCTTCTCGGGGATGAAGGCCGGCCGGGCGATGGCGCGGGAGGTCTGATCGAGGCAGGCACCG
>NZ_JBIRHU010000151.1:0-1322 GCF_044328675.1 Streptomyces sp. NPDC017890 | reverse complement strand
GTCCCCGGGGTGAGGGTCAAGCCCGCAGGTCGCATCCGCAGAGATCGCCCACTGAACACAGGTCGTCGGCGGTCACATGCGCGCTGTGTGTTGTTTCGAATTCGTCGATGCGGTCGAGGATCTGCTGGGCGTGGCCGATCCGCTCGTGGAGTCGTTGCCGGGAACGGTGCAGCAGCTCGGCCAGGTGCGTGCCGACCGACCGGCCGCTGGTGTCACCGCCGGCGGTGAGGAGGTGCTGGATTTCGGCGATGGTGAGCCCGAGCCCGCGGAGCTCGCCGATGAACCGCACGCACCACAGGGCGTCGTCGGTGTAGAGCCGGTACCCGGCCGGGCTGCGGCCCAGGGTGCAGATCAGCCCGAGGTCGGTATACTCGCGCAACGCTTTCACCGGCACCGCGGTGCGCGCGGACAATTCCCCGATCGTCATCGTCCGTGTTGTCGTGTCCATGGGTGTTCCCGGCTTCGCGTGGGGTGGGCGTGCGCGTTCAGCCTGCACAGCAGGAGAGTTTGGTGACGTCGGTGGTGAAGGTCTGGGCGGTGAGTTTCAATGCTTCGCCCATGGTCAGATACGGCGCCCAGGTGTGGGCGAGCTGGTGCACGGTCAAGCCCGCGGTCATGGCGTAGCCGGCGGCGGTGATCAGGTCTCCGGCATTGTCGGTGAGTGCGTGCACGCCCAGAATCCGGCCCGTGCCCTGCTCGGCGATGATTTTGACCAGGCCGCGGGTGTCGCGGTTGACCAGTGCCCGCGGCACGTACGCCAAGTCCAGGACCCGGCACTGGCAGGCCAGCCCGGCCTGGGCTGCTTGGGCGTCGGTCAGTCCGACCGAGGCGATCGCGGGGCTGGTGAACGTCACGCGCGGCACGGTGGTGTAGTCCAGGGTCCGGTCTGCGCCGGTGAGGGCGTTGTCGGCGACCAGGGTGCCCTGGGCGGCGGCCACGTACACGAACTGCGGGTCCCCGGTCACGTCCCCGGCGGCCCAGATCCGCGGATTGCTGCTGGCCTGGTGATCGTCGATGACGACCGCGCCGTCGGCGTCGACTGTGACACCGACCGACTCCAGGCCCAGGCCCGCGGTGTTGGGGCGGCGGCCGGTGGCGATGAGCACGTGCTCGGCCCGCAGCTCGGTGGAGTTGCCGCCGGGGGTGCGTACGGTCATCACCTTGTGCCCGTCGACGGCCAGAACTTTCTCGACGGTGGTGGCGGTGTGCACATCGATGTGCTCGTCGGTGAAGACGGCCTCGAGCGCGGCCGAGATTTCCGGTTCCTCACCGGAGGTCAGCCGAGTGCGAGCGATCACCGTCACCGTGCTGCCCAGGCGGGC
>NZ_JBIRHU010000150.1:0-1339 GCF_044328675.1 Streptomyces sp. NPDC017890 | reverse complement strand
AACGTCGTCCGGTATTCACTTGCCGGGACAACTGCACCCCTCGCCGTAGCCGACTACACCTATGAGACTCTCCCCTCCCAGGTTCGCGATCTCGTCCCTACCGACGACGAGATCGCGGCAGCTGTGGAAGCCACTGTTTCCGAACTCGACTCCCAACTGCCCGTCAAACCTGACAACTCCGGCTGAGAGGCGCCATTCGATTTTCGAACCTGGCCGACATATCCTCTGGTGCCGAGATCGCTACCGGTGTTTCGCACGAGGGTCTGCGAACGCGATGCCTGGTCCCGCCCGGTGCGTCGAGGAGCAGGGGGAGTTCTATGTCCAGTCGATGTGGACGGATTCGATGGAATCGAAGTGAAATCCGAAAGTGTCGCCGTACTGGTCGAATCCCTTGTTTTCCGGGTAATCCATCGTGGCGTGACGTTCGAGGATGGCAACCACTCGGGCATGATCGTCGTTGGCCAAAGCCATGGCGAGTTCTCGTGTTTCGTCGAGACTGAAGGGGCTGTCGGAGTTCGCGAAATCGAGGGTACGCACTCGATAGTCGTAACCTTCTTCGGAACCGTTGCGGACGGACACTCCCCCGCGGACTCGGATGGTGGCCTTTTTGGGTTGCCCGTCGGGTCGTAGGACGCCGGCGCGGTCCATGATGTCGCGAGCTTTGACGTTTTTGAGTTTCTTTTTCGCGTCAGCGCGCAGTTCGTTCGTTTCCCCGGAACGGTAGCGAGAGACCCCTGATCGTGAACGGCCGATTTTCTTTGCGACAGCGTCGATTCCGCCGAGGCGTTCGATGGCGGCTCGCCGTTGTGCACGTTCGGTGACGTCGGGGTGCGGGATTCGTCCTTGCTGCGCCCAGCGGCGCAGTGTTCGGTCAGAGGGTGGCTTTCTCCCGGCGTCGACAGCTGCTTGCCGTAGGCCTTCTTTACCGATTTCGGTACGGAGCTGGCGTACGGAGACTTTGCTGGTGAGTCCGGCCAATCCCCCACTTTTGACCGATTTCGATTTTTCGACACCACTGGTCGCTGCTGTCGAGACGGATACGTTGAGTCCGTCCAAGCCGACGGTCTTCTGTGCGGGTTTGGTTGATCGCGGTTTCGGAAGATGCAGGGCCACTATATGTTTCCTTCATCTTCGTCGGTGAACGCAGCTTTGAGTGCGAGGTTGATCTCGTGGGTGTCGCGTGCGTCGGTCAGCATGACGGTTATGTTTTCGGTGAGCGGGGCGCTCTTTTCCAGAGTCATTTTCCCGAGTGCGTCACTCTCGTCTGCGATGTCGATGCCCGGGGGCAGGGGGTAGACCCAGGAGTCGGTGACGGTGCGCAGTGGCCAACGCCCGGTTT
>NZ_JBIRHU010000149.1:0-1348 GCF_044328675.1 Streptomyces sp. NPDC017890 | reverse complement strand
CCCATCACGCGATCACCGGGAACCAGATCCGTCACATCCGGACCCACCTCCACCACCACACCCGCGGCCTCACTCCCCAACCCCTCCTGCGTCGTCACCACACCCAACGCCACCACCGCATCACGGAAGTTCACACCCGCCGCCCGCACAGCGACCCGAACCTCATCCCCCCGCAACGGAGCCACCGCAGGCGCATGCCCCACCAACGCCAGCCCCTCCAGACTGCGCGTCCCCGTCACATCCAGCACCCAGCCCCCCACCGCAGGCGGCACCAACGCACCACCCGACCCATAACGAGCCAACCGGGGAACCCTCACCTCACCACCCCGCACCACCACCTGCGGCTCACCACACGCCAACACCACATCCACATCCACAAACCCCGCAACAGCCCCACCAGCCTCCCGGTCCACCAACACGAACCGACCAGGATTCTCCGACTGCGCCGAACGCACCAACCCCCAAGCCGCCGCCCCCGCCACATCGACAACATCCTCATCCACCGAAGCCGCCACCGCGCCCTCGGACACCACCACCAACCGCGACCCCTCGACCCGCTCCTCAGCAAGCCACCCCTGCAACAACCCCAACACGCGATACGTCACCTCACGCACCGCGTCACCGTCTGAAGACCCTTCCAGCGCACGGGGCAACCCGGTGACCACGGCGTCGGGCACCGGGCGTCCGGCGTCCAGTGCGGCAGTGAGCGCGGCGAGATCGGCGAACCGTTCCGCTCCCTCGATCGCCGGCCCGTCCGCGCCGAGCACGGCCACCGTGCTCGCCGACACGGTGGACGGCGTGGGAAGAGCGGTCCAGTCGAGCCGGAACAGGGCGTCCCGGTGCGGGTCACTGGCGCGAGCGAGCTGGTCGGCGGAGATACGGCGCAGGGTCAGCGCGTCGACCGACAGCACAGGAGTGCCCGTGTCGTCGGCGACCCGCACCTCGACCGAGCCGCCGCCGGCCACCGCGAGGTGCACGCGCAGCCGCGTGGCGCCGGCCGCGTGCAGGGTGACGCCCTGCCAGGCGAACGGCAGCAAGGTACCGCCGCCCGTCTGGGCCATCACTCCGCTGAAGTCGATGCCGTGGAGCGCCGCGTCGAGCAGCGCCGGATGCAGACCGAAGGAACTGTCCGCTTCCGCGGGGAGCTCGACCTCGGTGAACACGTCACCGCCGCGGCGCCACGCCGCCCGCACCCCACGGAACACCGGACCGTAGCCGAGACCGTCCGAGGCGAGACGCTCGTACAGGTCGGCGACGTCCACCGGTTCGGCACCGGGAGGCGGCCACGCAGCGAGGTCGAAATCAGCCGCACCACCACCGGCCACGAGCTCACCACTGGCATGCCGGA
>NZ_JBIRHU010000148.1:0-1356 GCF_044328675.1 Streptomyces sp. NPDC017890 | reverse complement strand
GTCACGGTGATTTCGTCGATCCACATTCCGGCGCACACGGTGAACGGCGTGTCCGTGGTGATGTCGCTGCCGGTTGCTTTGGCCCTGTTGCCGAATGCCTCGGTCAGAGCTCGTCGTGCGGCTGCTTCGCTCTTGAGGCTGATGCGCTCGACATCACGGGTGCGTCCGTCCGCGTCGCGAAATCGGCCGCGTGCCCGCCACTTTGTCTTCGTCTTTCCATCCGCCGCGGTGTAGCTGAGTTCTTCGACGCGGATCTTCCCCCAGGTTCCGACGGCCAGCTGTGGCCTAACCACCGCTCTGTCGTTCGAGCTTGTGGCGGACGATGGCGCGGATCACGCGGTCGACGGTCTCTCGTTCGGTCGGGTCCATCAGCATTGCCTCTGCCGGCGGCTCGTAGGGTGTCGGTTCGTCCCAACTGAGGTTGAGCCAGGAGGCGACCACCTGTGGTCGCTTCTTGAGTGCGGTGGCGATTTGGGTGATCGTTTCCATGTCAGGTAATCGGGTTCGGCCTTTGATCAGATTCGAGATCGTCGTCGCGTGCACGCCGGCCTTTTCGGCCAACCTGTTCAGCGATGCGCGTCCCGTCTGAGGGGATACTGCGCCGACATTCTCCATTGCACTTGCCCACGGTTCCGGTACGTCCATAGCTGCCATGTCCACAATGATTCACTACTGGGTATTGGGTGCGCTAGTAGGGGTGTGGACACCGTGACCACAAATTACATGCTTGTAATTCCCTGAACAGCAGGTAAGCGGCATTTTGAAAAGCTGTCTTGTGGACAAGTGTGGACTAGATGTCTAGACTGATGTTAGATAGTAGATGGCTGTCCACAAGAAAACTACATTGGAACCGAGAGGGGAAACAGTGCACGCACTAGACGGAAGGTTGGATGTGAAACTCGAAAGTCGAGAGACGCTTATCCGGCTGATGAATCACTACAAATTCACCACCCGCAGTTTCGCTGAGGCTGTCAATACCGAACTGGCCCGGACTCATCGCGCGCTGCGCGGGGCGGGGGAGCCGATCACTACCTCCAAGACCGCAATCGGTTACCTCAGGTCGGGAGAGCGGCGCACGATCCGCATGGAGGTTGCGCAGGCAATCGAAGTCGTTTTGCGTCAGGACCCGGGTGTACTTTTTGTGCCCAAGGTGTCGCGTGTAGAGCGCGATACCAGACAGCTGGTCGCGTGAACAAAGAAAAATGCCCACCCCCACTGGCATGAGGGTGGGCGACATCGAAACCCGCTCGACACCCACGAAGAGGAGCTTTCAGATGCACAACAAGTCTAACCCGCAGTCCGTACAGCGAGGCGGTAGCCGAGATGAGTAGGGAGATTCGGCGCTTGCCCGTCGAC
>NZ_JBIRHU010000147.1:0-1371 GCF_044328675.1 Streptomyces sp. NPDC017890 | reverse complement strand
TCCGGAAGATTCGACAGCCATATTCGAAAGATGCGGACCTCGTACCGACGACGACGCGATCAACTGGTTGCGACCCTTGCGCAGCGAGTACCCCAGGTCAGGGTCGAGGGGATCTCCGCGGGACTTCACGCTGTGATCCGTCTTCCCTCCGGCACCGAACAATCTGTGCTTGCAGCGGCCAAGGCGCGCGATCTCGGGCTCGAAGGGCTGTCCGTCTTCCGACATCCCGACGTGTCGTCAGTCGGCAGTGACGGCATCGTCGTCGGCTACAGCACGCCGACGCAGTCGCAGTACTGGAGGACGCTGGACGTGCTCTGCGAGGTGCTGCAGGCGGCTCTGCGATAACGCCTGTCGGTTCTGTCCAGCCGTTCACCTGCCCTGCCCTGCCAGGATCGAGTGAACGGTACGTTCGGTCGATCTGAGGCGACGAAGGTACCGTTCGCTCGACGTCGGGGGTGGTGAGCCGGCCGCGACGGTGCCGCCAGTGCCTGCCCTGATCGTGCGAACGGTACGTTCGGTCGATCTGAGGCGACGAAGGTACCGTTCGCTCGACGTCGGGCGGGGTGGTGGGTGTGTTTTGGGTACGAGAAAGCCCCCCAACCATGACTGGTTGGGGGGCTTCTCTTACGTTGTGTTCGGCGGTGTCCTACTCTCCCACACCCTGTCGAGTGCAGTACCATCGGCGCTGAAGGGCTTAGCTTCCGGGTTCGGAATGGGACCGGGCGTTTCCCCTTCGCTATGACCGCCGTAACTCTATGAAACTGTCACAGTAACCAACTTCTGATCACCTGGTTTCACCGTGCATCAACCCGAACCCGTTACCGGGTGGATGGATGACGGAGAAAACAGAGTTTCTCATCAGTATCTGTGTGTTGTTTCAGATACCGCACAGTGGACGCGTAGCTTCTTTGTGGTAAGTCCTCGGCCTATTAGTACCAGTCACCTGCATGCATTACTGCACTTCCAGTTCTGGCCTATCAACCCGGTGGTCTGCCGGGGGCCTTACCCCCTCGAGGGGGTGAGAAACCTCATCTTGGAACAGGCTTCCCGCTTAGATGCTTTCAGCGGTTATCCCTTCCGAACGTAGCTAACCAGCGGTGCTCCTGGCGGAACAACTGGCACACCAGAGGTTCGTCCGTCCCGGTCCTCTCGTACTAGGGACAGCCTTCCTCAAGTTTCTAACGCGCGCGGCGGATAGAGACCGAACTGTCTCACGACGTTCTAAACCCAGCTCGCGTGCCGCTTTAATGGGCGAACAGCCCAACCCTTGGGACCTACTCCAGCCCCAGGATGCGACGAGCCGACATCGAGGTGCCAAACCATCCCGTCGATATGGACTCTTGGGGAAGATCAGCCTGTTATCCCCGGGGT
>NZ_JBIRHU010000146.1:0-1397 GCF_044328675.1 Streptomyces sp. NPDC017890 | reverse complement strand
CCTGTACCACCGGCGTAACCGCGCCATTGACTGAGATCATCTGGCTCGGTGGTAAACGAGGCGGCAAACACTTGCGCGGGGTCTGGTAACAACGGGTGGTCGCCGCCAGAGTCACCGGCGGCATCCGTGATCTTCTGCGCGAACACTTTGCCGGCAGTCTTCAGCTCTGCGTGGTCGTTCATGAACCGAACATCAGACGCCTGGAATCGCAGCGTTCGATCGTAGGTGTACTCGGCATACAAGGGGTGATTGGTAGTCGCGTACACGTTCGGGAAGCTCGCTTGGCTGATTCGATCAACGATGCCGAGGAGTCCTGCCGCGGAAGTGTAGTGATACAAGTTGTCGTCGTTGCTCATGTTGCTCTTCCGCCTATTCGACGAGGTCGCGATCGACTAACCCGATGAAGCGGCGATCCCCGGCCCGAAAGGGTTGGGGATCCGTCCGCCCTTCCGCCCCGCACCTTCCGCCTCTGGCCGGCGGTAAAGAGCCACCGGCGGACCGGAAGGGCGGAATACGGACACCACCACAGACACGCAAGAAAGCACCCCGGCCGCCGGCCACGAACCACGACAAAAGCGCAAGGACAAGAACCTACCCGCCCCGGTGTAAACATTCTTCTATCCCGACGCTCGCGCATCAAGGCCGCTCCAGAAATAATATCCACACGCGCCACTCGCACGCTCGAACAAAGGCGCTAAGATATTTTTTCCTACGCTCACCTTGACCCGCTCCCGCCGAGACCAGAATATCGGCACATACCGGGGAGAGGGGAGAAAGTACAGGTAGAACGCATGCAAGTAGCTGCGTACATCACGGTTTGGTATTAGAGAAAGAATGCGAAAAATGATTGAAGATGTCATTAACTAAAGCGGAAGCTAATCGAAGAAATACCCGCGAAAGTATTGGTTTATATTGCAATGTTCGATAGAATGAAATCAATAAAGAATCACCGACGAGGGGGAGTGACAATGGCGATCACCGTATATACCAAGCCCGCATGTGTGCAATGCAATGCCACGTACCGCGCTCTCGACAAAGCAGGAATCGAATACGACGTCATCGACATCACCGAAGACGCACAGGCCCGCGATTACGTCATGAGTCTCGGATACCTGCAAGCCCCCGTCGTCGTCGCAGGAGAAAACCACTGGAGCGGATTCCGTCCCGACGAAATCTCCAAGCTCACCCCGGCCGCCTGACCACACACTTTCACCAGCGAAACGAGTTTCAATGAGGAAATCAAGCAGTTCGGACGGCGGGTGCATCAACGACGAACAGTCGGTTGTCGCGCAACAATGCCCAGATCACGCTCACTCGTCGACGGGCCAAGGCGATCACCGCTTGAACGTGTCTCATTCCTTCACTTCGTTTCTTGAGGTAGAACTCGCGGTTCGGTC
>NZ_JBIRHU010000145.1:0-1402 GCF_044328675.1 Streptomyces sp. NPDC017890 | reverse complement strand
CGCCCTCGGCCTGCTGATCATGATGTACCCGGTGTTGGCGAAGGTCCGCTACGACCGCCTCGACACTGTCACCGGGGACAAGAAACTCCTCGCCGGCTCGCTGGTCCTGAATTGGGTTCTCGGCCCGGCGCTGATGTTCGCCCTCGCCTGGCTGTTTCTGCCTGACCTGCCGGAATACCGAACCGGTTTGATCATCGTCGGCCTCGCTCGCTGCATCGCGATGGTGATCATCTGGAACGACCTGGCCTGCGGAGACCGCGAAGCCGCCGCGGTGCTGGTCGCCATCAACTCGGTGTTCCAGGTGATCATGTTCGCCGTGCTCGGTTGGTTCTACCTCTCGGTCCTGCCCGGGTGGCTCGGCCTCGAACAGACCACCATCGACACCTCGCCCTGGCAGATCGCGAAATCGGTCCTGATCTTCCTCGGTATCCCGCTGCTGGCAGGTTTTCTGTCCCGCTTCTTCGGTGAACGCGCCAAAGACCGCGACTGGTACGACAACAAGTTCATCCCCAAGATCAGCCCCTGGGCGCTCTACGGTCTGCTGTTCACCATCGTCGTGCTCTTCTCGATGCAGGGCGAACAGATCACCTCCCAGCCCTGGGACGTCGTCCGGATCGCGCTGCCCTTGCTCGCGTACTTCGCGCTCATGTGGGGCGGAGGCTACGTCCTCGGCGCCGCAATCGGATTGGGCTATGAACGCACGACGACCCTGGCGTTCACCGCCGCGGGCAACAACTTCGAACTCGCGATCGCCGTAGCCATCGCCACCTACGGCGCCACCTCGGGGCAAGCTCTTGCCGGCGTAGTCGGCCCGCTGATCGAGGTACCGGTGCTCGTCGGGCTGGTCTATGTCTCCCTTGCTCTACGCAAACGCTTCACACCCACTGACGGAAAGGTTTCAGCCCCATGACCGACAAGCCCAGCGTCCTGTTCGTCTGTGTCCACAACGCCGGCCGATCGCAGATGGCCGCGGGATTCCTGAGCCACCTCGCCGGCGATGCCATCGAGGTCCGCTCCGCCGGATCTGCCCCCGCGGAGACCATCAACTCCGCCGCGGTCGAGGCGATGGCCGAGCTCGGAATCGACATCTCTGCCCAGACCCCGAAGATCCTCACCACCGACGCCGTGCAGGATTCGGATGTCGTGATCACGATGGGATGCGGCGACACCTGCCCGATCTTCCCCGGCAAGAGCTACCGCGACTGGGTCCTCGACGATCCCGCCGGCCAAGGCATCGACGCGGTTCGCCCGATCCGCGACGAGATCAAAACCCGCGTCCAAGCCTTGATCAGCGAACTCACCGCCCCGTCGGTATCGCGCTGACCGCTCGTACTGCCCGTATTCGATCCCGTGAAAGAGACACTATGACCATCCCGTCCGCGGTCCATGACGTCATCATTGT
>NZ_JBIRHU010000144.1:0-1440 GCF_044328675.1 Streptomyces sp. NPDC017890 | reverse complement strand
AACACAGTGGACGCGAGCAACTGAGGACAAGCCCTCGGCCTATTAGTACCGGTCACCTCCACACCTTGCGGTGCTTCCAGATCCGGCCTATCAACCCAGTCGTCTACTGGGAGCCTTAACCCCTCAAGGGGGTGGGAGTCCTCATCTCGAAGCAGGCTTCCCGCTTAGATGCTTTCAGCGGTTATCCCTCCCGAACGTAGCCAACCAGCCATGCCCTTGGCAGGACAACTGGCACACCAGAGGTTCGTCCGTCCCGGTCCTCTCGTACTAGGGACAGCCCTTCTCAAGACTCCTACGCGCACAGCGGATAGGGACCGAACTGTCTCACGACGTTCTAAACCCAGCTCGCGTACCGCTTTAATGGGCGAACAGCCCAACCCTTGGGACCGACTCCAGCCCCAGGATGCGACGAGCCGACATCGAGGTGCCAAACCATCCCGTCGATATGGACTCTTGGGGAAGATCAGCCTGTTATCCCCGGGGTACCTTTTATCCGTTGAGCGACGGCGCTTCCACAAGCCACCGCCGGATCACTAGTCCCGACTTTCGTCCCTGCTCGACCCGTCGGTCTCACAGTCAAGCTCCCTTGTGCACTTACACTCAACACCTGATTGCCAACCAGGCTGAGGGAACCTTTGGGCGCCTCCGTTACTCTTTAGGAGGCAACCGCCCCAGTTAAACTACCCATCAGACACTGTCCCTGATCCGGATCACGGACCCAGGTTAGACATCCAGCACGACCAGACTGGTATTTCAACGACGACTCCCCCTGAACTGGCGTCCAGAGTTCACAGTCTCCCAGCTATCCTACACAAGCCGAACCGAACACCAATATCAAACTGTAGTAAAGGTCCCGGGGTCTTTCCGTCCTGCTGCGCGAAACGAGCATCTTTACTCGTAGTGCAATTTCACCGGGCCTATGGTTGAGACAGTCGAGAAGTCGTTACGCCATTCGTGCAGGTCGGAACTTACCCGACAAGGAATTTCGCTACCTTAGGATGGTTATAGTTACCACCGCCGTTTACTGGCGCTTAAGTTCTCAGCTTCGCCCCACCGAAATGGAGCTAACCGGTCCCCTTAACGTTCCAGCACCGGGCAGGCGTCAGTCCGTATACATCGCCTTACGGCTTCGCACGGACCTGTGTTTTTAGTAAACAGTCGCTTCTCGCTGGTCTCTGCGGCCACCCCCAGCTCAGGAAGTAAATCCCATCACCAGGAATGGCCCCCCTTCTCCCGAAGTTACGGGGGCATTTTGCCGAGTTCCTTAACCATAGTTCACCCGAACGCCTCGGTATTCTCTACCTGACCACCTGAGTCGGTTTAGGGTACGGGCCGCCATGAAACTCGCTAGAGGCTTTTCTCGACAGCATAGGATCATCCACTTCACCACAATCGGCTCGGCATCAGGTCTCAGCCACAAGTGCGACGGATTTACCTATC
>NZ_JBIRHU010000143.1:0-1474 GCF_044328675.1 Streptomyces sp. NPDC017890 | reverse complement strand
GGGTGAGTGTGGTGGCGTGTGATGTGGCGGATCGTGAGGCGCTGGCGGCCGTACTGGCCGACCACCCGCCGACCGCCGTCGTCCACGCCGCCGGCACGGTTCACAACGGCACCATCGACACGCTCACGGACGACGTGACGGCCGCGGTCCTCGCCCCGAAGGTGTCGGGCGCGAGGAACCTGGACGAGTTGCTCGGGAATACCGAACTGGACGCGTTCGTGCTGTTCTCCTCCAACGCGGGCGTCTGGGGCAGCGGTGGACAGAGCACGTACGCGGCGGGCAACGCCTATCTGGACGCGCTGGCGGAGGACCGCAGGGCGCGTGGCCTGACCGCGACCTCCGTCGCCTGGGGCGCCTGGGACGGCGGAGGACTCGCTGCGGAAGACGCCGCCGAGGAACAACTCCGGCGGCGTGGCGTGCTGCCGATGGATCCGGAGCTGGCGGTGTCGGCGCTGGTGCAGGCGGTGGAGCACGACGAGACGTTCGTGGCCGTCGCCGACGTTGACTGGGCCCGTTTCGTACCCGGCTTCACGGCGGCCCGCCCACGCCCGCTCCTCACCGACATCCCCGAGGCGGCGCGGGCCCTGGCGGCAGTGTCCGGCAGCGCGGACGCCTCCGACACCGAGACACCGGATCTCGTACGGTCCCTCGCCGCGGCTTCGGAGACCGAACGAACTCGAGCCCTGCTCCAGCTCGTACGCGAGGAGGCCGCCGCGGTGCTGGGTCTCACGAACGCCGACGCCATCGACCGGACCAAGGCCTTCCGCGAGCTCGGCTTCGATTCCCTGACCGCGGTGCAGATGCGCGATGTGCTCGGCAGGCGCATCGGGAAACGCCTGCCGGCCACGGTGGTCTTCGACCACCCCACGGCGGCGGCGCTCACCGACTACCTGCGCACTGAACTTCTCGGCGCCGATGCGGCTCCCACCGCATCGAAGGCCGCGGTAGCCGGCGTGCGGGAGACGGACGATCCGATCGCGATCGTCGGTATGGCCTGCCGCTACCCGGGCGACGCCCGCTCTCCCGAGCAGTTGTGGGACCTGGTGGCCTCGGGCGCGGACGCGATGTCCGAGTTCCCGGCGGACCGTGGCTGGGACGTGGACGGCAACTTCCGCTCAGTGGGCGGGTTCGTCCACGACGCGGGGGAGTTCGACGCCGGGTTCTTCGGGATCTCGCCGCGTGAGGCGCTGGCCATGGACCCGCAGCAGCGGTTGATGCTGGAGGCGGCGTGGGAGCTGTTCGAGCGGGCGGGTATCGACCCGACGTCCCTGCGGGGCAGCCAGACCGGCGTCTTCGCCGGCGCTGCATCACAGGGATACGGCTCGGGGCTGGCACAGGAGGCAGGCGAGGGCTATCTGACGACCGGGGACGCGGGCAGTGTCATCTCGGGTCGGTTGTCGTATGTGCTGGGGCTCGAGGGTCCGGCGGTGACGGTGGATACGGCGTGTTCGTCGTCGTTGGTGGCGCTGCATCT
>NZ_JBIRHU010000142.1:0-1477 GCF_044328675.1 Streptomyces sp. NPDC017890 | reverse complement strand
TCCATCTGTGATGCGATTGGCGCCGCAATTGATGCGAAAACTACGGCATTTGAGCGAGAATTGCGCGGGCACCTGTCGTCTGTCGGTGCGACGTTCGTTCCACCCGCAGCGATTGATCACCTTGAGCTGGTCGCTCGTGCGGTGACGTTTCGCAAGCCCTGGGACGGTGACGAGCGGAAAGATGGTTACCGAGACACACTCAATTGGCTGACCGTCATCGATATTGCCGAGTCGAATGCAGGACACGAGGTCTGGTGGGTCTCGCAAAATTCCAAGGACTTCGGCGCCAACGATGACGACGACAATCCTACGAAGTGGCACCACGACATCCACGAGGAGCTTCAATCGAAGGGGCTCATCGATCGGGTGAATTGGGCACACGACATTGCCTCACTCCTGTCCGCCATCGCTGAGCGCACTGCACCCGTCGCGGCTGGAGACAAGCAGGAGTTCGTCGAAAAGATATCCGAGAAAGAACTCTTCGGATACGTGTCCTCAGAGCTAGTGGGTTGGAAGCTTGAGGGTGCGGCCATTGGCCTGCCAAAGGCCACGCGGTCAGCGGAGATCGTATTCATGACGAATTTGCGGGACATCGAGTGGGAGAGCTTGGCAGGAGACGGGGATGGCGGATATGTAGCGCGTTTCAACTCGATCGTGCACGCTGGGATCAAGGCAGTGATTCCGGATGAGGACGGACTGCACTCGGTTACCCCAGAACGCGATTTCAATATTTCCGGAGTTGCGAGCCTGACTCGAGATGGGTCAATTACCTCGGTTTCTCTATCCTCGATTGAGGTGAGTTCCGCATTGCTTCGCGAGGCGTTGGCAAATTTCAAGCATGCAGCTCGTCATGCAGCGGATCGGCATTCGGATAGCGGTCTTGGAGATCGAGATTCTCGCCGGAGGGTCCTTGCTGACATACTGCTTATGGCTATCGCCGGCCTGAATAACCCGCAGCTAGCGGACCTTGACTTTGCTGCGCTCGAAACTAGTTTGCGCGAATCTGGCGTTTCGGAGGATACGATTACGAGCCTCTTGAAACAGGCAAAGCATATGCGCAACGCGACCCTTCACGGACGACCGCTCGAACCGTTCGAATTAGGGTCCGGAGAAGCGGCCTTGGACGGTGATGACTAGCCCCAAGCAACGTAGCTTCATGCTTGCTTGTCGATTGGTTGGAGGTGAAAATGGAACTCGCACAGCTGGTGACTGTGATTGATTCTTTGCAAGCCGCACAGCCGGTAACGGATGCCTTCGAGCCGCGCAGCCGAGACAGCGCGGTCTGGTATTCCTCGCAGAAGGAGCACTTGCTCGGCTTCTGGGGCGAGTACAACACCCCCGGCGCCTACAACCGGAAGCACACAGACCGCGACGCGAAGTTCGCCTACAACCATTTACGCTGCGCCCCAGGTCTACTGTGGCTCGCCGAGGCGCTCGGTGAGGAGCGCGCTGTGCTCGAGCGGGGAATCGATGCGAT
>NZ_JBIRHU010000141.1:0-1502 GCF_044328675.1 Streptomyces sp. NPDC017890 | reverse complement strand
CCCCAGACCTCCCGCAGGGCGTTGCACACCTCGCCCACGGTGGCCCGTGCCCGCAGGGCGTCCTTCATCGGGTAGAGGACGTTGTCCTCGCCCTCGGCGGCCTTCTTCAGGGCGGTGAGCGCGGTGTCCACCGCCTGCTGGTCGCGTTCCGCGCGGAGCCCCGCCAGCCGTTCGGCCTGCTGGGCCTCGATGGCCGGGTCGACGCGGAGGGGCTCGTACGGTTCCTCCGCGTCGAGCTGGAAGCGGTTGACACCGACCACGACCCGCTCGCCGGAGTCGGTCTCCTGGGCGATGCGGTAGGCGGAGCGTTCGATCTCGCTCTTCTGGAAACCGTGCTCGATCGCCGCGACCGCGCCGCCGAGGTCCTCGACCTTCCGCATCAGCTCCACCGTCGCCGCCTCCACGTCGTCGGTCATCTTCTCCACGACGTAGGAACCGGCGAACGGGTCGACGGTCGCGGTCACGTCCGTCTCATAGGCCAGGACCTGCTGCGTGCGCAGCGCCAGGCGCGCGGACTTGTCGGTGGGCAGCGCGATGGCCTCGTCGAAGGAGTTGGTGTGCAGGGACTGCGTGCCGCCCAGGACCGCGCCCAGGCCCTGCACGGCGACACGGACCAGGTTGACCTCGGGCTGCTGCGCGGTCAGCTGCACCCCGGCCGTCTGGGTGTGGAAGCGCAGCATCAGCGACTTGGGGTTCCTCGCGCCGAACTCCTCGCGCATCACCCGCGCCCAGATCCGGCGGGCCGCGCGGAACTTGGCGACCTCCTCCAGGATCGTCGTGCGCGCCACGAAGAAGAAGGACAGGCGCGGGGCGAAGTCGTCGACGTCCATGCCGGCCGCGACCGCCGTGCGCACGTACTCGATGCCGTCCGCGAGGGTGAACGCGATCTCCTGCGCGGGAGAGGCGCCCGCCTCGGCCATGTGGTAGCCGGAGATCGAGATGGTGTTCCACTTCGGGATCTCGGCCCGGCAGTACTTGAAGATGTCCGCGATCAGCCGCAGCGACGGCTTCGGCGGGAAGATGTACGTCCCGCGCGCGATGTACTCCTTCAGCACGTCGTTCTGGATCGTGCCGGTCAGCCGGTCCGCGCTGACGCCCTGCTCCTCCGCGACCAGTTGGTACATCAGGAGCAGCAGCGAGGCGGGCGCGTTGATCGTCATCGACGTCGACACCTTGTCCAGCGGGATCCCGCCGAACAGCACCCGCATGTCGTCGACCGAGTCGATCGCCACCCCGACCTTGCCGACCTCGCCGCTCGCGATCGGGGCGTCCGAGTCGTGCCCCATCTGGGTCGGCAGGTCGAACGCGACCGACAGCCCCATCGTGCCGTTGGCGATCAGCTGCTTGTACCGGGCGTTCGACTCCGTCGCCGTACCGAAACCCGCGTACTGGCGCATCGTCCACGGCCGGCCCGTGTACATCGACGGATACACACCCCGGGTGAAGGGATACTCCCCCGGCTCACCCAGCTTCTCCGCCGGATCCCAGCCCGCCTGGGCATC
>NZ_JBIRHU010000140.1:0-1523 GCF_044328675.1 Streptomyces sp. NPDC017890 | reverse complement strand
CACACCTCCAGTGTCTAGTGTCGAGGTAGATAACCATCAACTACGACGGACAGAGTACGAAATGACTGAGAGTCGAATCGAGAAGTTCACAAGGATCAGCCAGGAGATGGCAGCCGCAGTCTCCGAGATGCGTGCCGATGCAGCTGATGTCACCACGCATGCCCCTGAAACTGCAGCCCTCGTCGAAGAGCTCTCCGCGACATGCGATCGGTGGTCGCAATGGGAGGAAGTGGCCGCGGTTGTTCTTGCGCATCTCACCGCGGCTGGCCGTCTCGTCCCTGCCGGCGGTATGACACTCACCGCCGAACAGGTGAAAGACATGCGGACGGTGCTCGGCCTGAATGGTTCGCAGGACATCAAGGTTGTGCTCGATGTGATCAAGGTTGTGCTCGATGCGCAAGCCCGTCTCCGCGCCCTGTTCCCGGCAACCGAACCTGCTGAGGAGGAGCGTTGCGACTTCTATGCGGAAACCGAGAGCGGCGACGCTCGTCAATGCACGCGTCGAGATGGGCACACTGCACATCACCACATTGAGCCCGTCTGCGCTGAGCCTACTGAGGCGGAGGCCCGTGCGGGTCGTGTGTTCCCGGCAGATGCCTTTGGTGAGGTGGTCCGAATCGGTTGGGCCACGTACTACTTCGGCGCGGACAATGAATGGCATAACGCTCGGACTGGCGCGATCGAGACTCGCGAAGCCCTGATCAAGGAGGCATGCAGTGCGAATGGGGATTGGTATCGGCTTGTCCCCGATACTGATTCGCCGACCAACTCCGCTCCTGCTGAACCGCCGCCACGTTACTGCCCAGCCTGCAAGCTGAACGTGCCACCCGCCCCGTACTGCACGAATTGCGGAGGTGACACTATCCCGCGTTCCTCCAACGAAACCGAATGGCAGCGCTTAAACGACGTGCCGCCGACCGTGCGGAAGGTCAAAGACGTCCAGGGGTTCCAGTGGGTGCGTCGCGCGGATAACTCGGAGTGGCTGGGCTGTGACGGGTCATACGCCGTCTGTCGCATAGGGCATCCCAACCTCGCCCCGTTCGTTGCGGCCGAGGAGGGGTGAGCATGAGCACCTTCCGAGTCAACCTCACCCAAACGGCGAACCACACACTCGACGTGGAGGCTCCTGATCCACGGACGGCAAAGTTGTTGGCGGAGAACATGGCCTACGCCGGTCTGTGCCACGAATGCTCCCACGAGGTCGACCTCGACCCCTGTGCCTGGGAAGCGGGTTCAGTCGAGGAAGTGGCGTCGTGAGCGCATCCGATCCGGGGACCAACACCTATTTGGTCGCCTCGTCCGCGCTGATCGAGTGCCACGACTGCTCCTGTCACATCAGCCCACCCTGCAGCCAATGCGTCGACTGCAAAGTCTGCAACCCCTGCTGGACCTGCGACGAGATCCACGACGCACCGCGCGACGAAGACTGCCCCACACGTGCAACCACATCGGAGACAAGGCCATGAGTGTCGAAAAGAATCTCGCGAGAACCCCATCTGCCACTAAGCCCGTCTACTGCGGTG
>NZ_JBIRHU010000139.1:0-1524 GCF_044328675.1 Streptomyces sp. NPDC017890 | reverse complement strand
TGGAGCATCTTGTGATGGCCCTCTCCGAGGAAGGATCGGCCAGCGCGGCCGGGCGGGTCCTCGCCAGTCACGGGGTCACACGAGACGCCTTCCTCACAGCGCTGACGAAGGTGCGCGGCAATCAGCGTGTCACCTCGGCCACCCCGGAGGGGGCGTACGAGGCATTGGAGAAGTACGGGCGCGACCTCGTCTCCGAGGGGCGGGCAGGCAAACTCGATCCGGTCATCGGCCGAGATGCCGAGATCCGCAGGGTAACTCAGATCTTGAGCCGGAAAACGAAGAACAACCCGGTGCTGATCGGCGACCCCGGTGTCGGTAAGACCGCGATTGTCGAGGGTCTCGCCCAGCGGATCGTCCGCGGCGACGTGCCCGAGGGCCTACGCGACAAGACGATCTTCTCGCTCGACATGGGTTCTCTGGTGGCCGGTGCGAAGTACCGCGGCGAGTTCGAGGAGCGACTGCAGGCCGTGCTGTCCGAGGTGAAGGCTGCCGAGGGGCGCATCCTGTTGTTCGTCGACGAGTTGCATACCGTGGTCGGAGCGGGCTCGGTCGGCGGCGAGGGGTCTCTCGACGCCGGCAACATGCTCAAACCGATGCTCGCACGCGGCGAACTGCACATGATCGGTGCCACCACTCTCGACGAGTATCGCAAGCACATCGAATCCGATGCGGCACTGGAGCGTCGATTCCAGACCGTTCTCGTCGACGAGCCCAGTGCCGAGGATGCGATCTCGATTCTGCGCGGACTTCGAGAACGCCTCGAGGTGTTCCATGGCGTGAAAATTCAAGACGGTGCATTGGTGGCCGCCGTGACCCTCTCGCACCGATACATCACCGACCGCTTCCTTCCGGACAAGGCGATCGATCTCGTAGACGAGGCATGCGCTCGGCTCCGCACCGAAATCGATTCGATGCCTGCCGAACTCGACGAGCTCACCCGGAAGGTGACCCGTCTGGAGATCGAAGAGGCCGCACTGTCCAAGGAAACGGACGCGGCCAGCAAGGCGCGCCTCGAAGAATTGCGCAAGGAGCTGGCCGACCTGCGGGCCGAGGCAGACGCCCGGCACGCTCAATGGGAGGCGGAGCGGCAGGCGATCCGGCGGGTGCAAGAACTGCGAGGAGATTTGGAACGGTTGCGCCACGAGGCCGAGGCGGCGGAACGCAACTACGACCTCAATCGGGCCGCCGAGTTGCGGTACGGCGAGATCACCGCGCTGGAGCGCCGGCTCGAGGCGGCGGAGGAGCAACTGGCTACCAGGCAGGGCCGGAATCCGTTGCTGCGTGAAGTGGTCACCGAAGACGAGATCGCAGAGATCGTGGCCGCATGGACGGGTATCCCGGTCGCCCGGCTGCAGGAAGGTGAGCGGGAGAAGTTGTTGAAGCTCGACGAGATTCTCCACGAGAGGGTCGTCGGTCAGGACGAGGCGGTGCAACTGGTCGCGGACGCGGTGATCCGGGCGAGGTCCGGTATCCGTGATCCGCGCCGGCCGATCGGTTCGTTCATTTTCCTGGGCCCGACGGGCG
>NZ_JBIRHU010000138.1:0-1541 GCF_044328675.1 Streptomyces sp. NPDC017890 | reverse complement strand
GGCGGCGCTCAGCGTGAGTGGTTTGCTCATCGGCGCAATGCTCGGCATGTCCGGCCGGTTCGGTCACGGAACGATAGCTAGAGTCACTGCCTTGGGAGCGGGGTTAATACTGGCGGCCGCTGCAGTGGAGCTCGCCGCAGAGGCCGTTGCAACCCACCCCTGGAGTGGAGTCACGGCTCTCTTGGGCGGCGCAGCAACCTTCAGCGCCATCAACGCATGGTTGGCCACGCGCGGAGCCCGCGACCGCAAGCGCTGCGGAGAATGCCTAACGAAATTGAAGACCACTGCGACGGTGGGCCCCGCCACTGGCGCGCCCATCGCCATCGGGACCGCTCTCGACGCCGTGCCCGAGGCATTAGTACTCGGTGTGACACTACACAGCAGGGGCGTGGAACTCGCGCTGATCGCAGCCATTGCCATCGGCAATCTGCCCGAGGCGATGTCGGCTTCGAATGGGATGTCGAGAGCCGGTCGGTCTCGACATTGGATCCTCGCGCTGTGGAGTAGCGTCGCCGTTGCCACCATCTGTCTAACCGCCGCCGGATACGCTGCGTCATCGCTGCTCACAGACGACGCTGTCCTCCTTCTGCAAGCATTTGGAGCTGGAACACTACTGTCCTTGGTTGCGGAGACCATGCTGCCCGAGGCCGCCGAGAACAACCCCAAGTTCGGCGGGCTGATCGCAGCTGCGGGATTCGGTCTGCTGCTGTTGATCTCGGGCTTGGGGTGAGCACACAAAGGGGCATCTCACCGATAGATCCTGCTCGAAATCTCCCCACTCCCCTGGTTCTGGTGACGCTGCGGCCTTCCAGCGGTCCTTCAACCGGTGCAGCGACCAGTCGCAGATCCACATCTCTTGCATCGTGCGCCGTTGATTGCAAACCCCTGTCCATACTGCCGAGTCTCCCAGCGGTGGTTTCGGATGTGCATGGGGGCACATTGCACCAAGTCGGTGTTCTAGAGAACGGATTCAATCCAGTTGTCTTTCGATCATTGTGTTCGGCCGGACCCTCGTTCATCCCGGTTGCTCGACATTCTCTCGAAGCACTGGGGTCCTCGTGTGTGTTGCCGAGCAATGCCAATGCAATCCGCGCTATCGACCAGGCGTTCTGCTTCGGACACTGATTCCCGACCGCCGTTCTTTCTCCTTTCGTCATGCGACCACGATCTAATTGCCGAACTGCGCCTTGAGCTTTCGATGAGTGCAGTCTGCGGCACTATCTCGTGTCGACGACAACCAACCCGTGAGGTAAGTGCATTGAACCGATTCGAGGCCAGAAATCCCATCGCCGCTGTTTCCTCGAAGGCCACGGCAGGCGGCATGTCTGCCCCATTTAACTCTGCCCTGCTTGATGCGCTGAAACAGCGCGTTGTCATCGGCGACGGAGCGATGGGCACCATGTTGCAGGCCGCGGACCTCACCCTGGACGACTTCCTCGGCCTCGAGGGGTGCAATGAGATCCTCAACGACACCCGTCCCGACGTGCTCAAAGACATCCACCGTGCGTACTTCGCCGCTGGTGCCGATGCCGTCGAGACCA
>NZ_JBIRHU010000137.1:0-1561 GCF_044328675.1 Streptomyces sp. NPDC017890 | reverse complement strand
TGTGCTCGGAGCCGAGCAGGTCAGTGCGCCCGGTGGACCCGTAGAGCATGGAGCCGCCGGTGAAGATTGCGATCGGCTCGCCGCGCCGGTGCAGAACGTAACTGACGTGGTGATGAGTATGCCCTGGGGTGTGCATGACCTCGAACGTCGTCGATCCCGCGTCGACGACATCGCCGTCGACGACTGCTCGGCGCTCGTATTCGACCGGATCGCCGTCCGGGACGACGTATTCGGCACCCGTGGCGCGCGCAAGTTCCAGGCCGCCAGTGACGTAGTCGTTGTGGATGTGAGTTTCCAGCACGTGGGTGATGACAGCGTTCTTTTCTGCTGCCAGCGCCCGGACGCGGTCGATGTCGCGTTGTGGATCGATCACCACGGCGATACCGTCGTGGCTGATCAGATAGCTGCGGTCGCCGAGGCTGGAAGTTTCAATGATGGCGATGTCCGGGTCGGTCGTGCTCATGGGGAGCTCCTACATGTTGTCGGTCGGCCTCGTTCCTGATGTGAAGCGGGCGTTCAGGCCAGCGCCAGGAAGAGCTTTTCCAGTTCTGCTTCGGTCATGGGTTCTTTGTTGTCTGCCGCTTCGCCTGTCATGCACTCTCGGAGACCGGTAGCGACGATCTTGAAGCCAGCTTTGTCGAGGGCCCTGGAAACAGCGGCGAGCTGGGTGACAACGTCTTTGCAATCGCGTCCGTTCTCGATCATGCCGATCACTCCCGAGAGTTGGCCGTGTGCGCGGCGGAGGCGGTTGAGGACCAATGCGATGCTGTCTTCGTCGCCGATCATGGGGTCTCCTTCAGATGCATGATGATGCCAGAAATTGCCAGATTACCCCCGGGGGCATCCAACGGGGTGCACGGTAGATCATCCGAGAACGAGAGTGTCGATGAGGACGTAACCTGCCACGACAAACACCAGGTAGGCGAACCACTGCCGAAGTGAGTCCGTGGCGATGCGTGTACCGAATCGTCCGGCCACCAACGAACCCGCAATGGCTGAACCTGCGAACGCTGCCGTCAAGGGCCAGTTTCCACCTAGGCCGTCGGCCTGAGCGATGAGTCCGGCGGCGGAGTTGGCGACGATGACCACCAAAGAGGTTCCGACGGCGACACTCATCTCGATTCCCAGCAGCAGAACCAATGCGGGGATGATCAAGAAGCCCCCGCCGACGCCGAACAGTCCGGTAAGGACACCGACGCCGAATCCGGTCGGTATGGACCGAGGTGCGCATCGGCGCCAGTTGATCCCGGAATTGCTCGTCCTGCAGGCGGTTCCGGGATTGTCGGGGCTGCGCAGCATGCGTGCCCCCGCGAGGATCATGACGATCGCAAAGCCGATCATCACGGCAGTTTCAGGTAGATGCTTGCCAAGGGCAGTGCCGGCCAGGGTGCCGAGGACTCCGGTGGCGGCGAAGATTGCCGCGAGTCGCCATTCGATGAGCCGCGCCCGCACCTTGGAGATGACCCCGACCGCGGAGGCGACACCGATCACCAACAGCGAAGTCGGTATCGCCTCCGGCAGGGGGAACCCGAGAGCGTACACGAGGATCGGGACAGCGAGG
>NZ_JBIRHU010000136.1:0-1602 GCF_044328675.1 Streptomyces sp. NPDC017890 | reverse complement strand
CTCCTTTGCCGGGATCCGGACCCGCAGAAACTCACGGCTGTCCGGATGCGTGTATCCGATGATCACCGCAGTCAGCTCTTGCGGCGAGGCAGGGTTAATTTCACTCTGACCGGCCATCGCTTCGCGGCCCATCAAATCAGGCTCGTCGACGTCCACCCCATCGTCGGTGACTTCGAGATATTCCATCTCGACGATGCGAGCATCGATATCCAGCACCAACTTTGCCTGCTGATCGCCGTCTTTCCTGGTGACGATCTCGACGAGGTTCCCTTCGATGATTCGATAGACAGGGGCGATGAAATTGGTTCCGCGGATGCCATTGCGAACCACGACCGATGTCGCAGACGGACCGTTCGCCGCGGTGGCCTCGTCCGCGTTAGCTTCAGTGACTGGCGCGGGTTCGAGCTCCGGATCCTGCAGCAGCGGAGGGATCGCGACGCCGGCGACCTCATGAGCAGCTCGCGCCGCCACCCGAGACGCATTCCAAGCAATCGTCGCGGACTCGACGGCTTCGCCAGCCCACTCGGTCCCCTCCTCGGCTGCCTGCTGAACGACTTTGTCCACGAGCTCGCTCAGATGCTCAAAACGGCGCTCAGCCTCCAAAGCCCAGCGCTGAGCGCGCACCAACTCTTCATCGGACTCGACCTGCGTGTCAGCTAGATCGATACGCGCTACAGCCTCAGCGAGCGCGACCTCGACAAGGGCCTGCTTTTCGACCACGTCAGCAGCGAAGCTATGTGCTGCGACTTCTCCAGGACGGACCGGAGTAAACCCACCCCATTCGTCCTCGTCCGACCACAGCCCAGCCTCGACGTGGTCGGTGAAATCAGACTTCGGGGTGACTATCGCAGGGAGCAACAACTGAACCTGTGCGCCAACTCCACCTAGCAATGACGCAAGTTCTATGCCGCGCTTCCATCCAGCGCCATCTCTATCGAGGACGACGCGGACCTCTGCACCCTCGAAGAGCTCAGCGGAGGTAACTGGAAAGCTCAGCCCACCCTGCGCATTGGTGGTCGCGACCAACCCCAATATCTCAGCGGTCTCGACGTCCTTCTCGCCTTCGAGCAACCAGACCGGTGACCGCTCAGACAGGGCGGACAAGAGGGCGGGAAGCTGATAAAGGACAGAATCAAAACCGTCGGGCTTGCGCTTGAGACGGGTGCCGTTGGCACTGACAAACAACTGCCGGAACTGCTTGTGACGTGCGCCGTCACAGGAACTGCATTCCTCGCGGATGACTTCTTGGACGACGGTGCCGTCCGCCGACACGTATGGGTAGACCCTGACTCGAACCCAACTGTGCTCAATCTTGGGGTCTGGTGCAGCTACGGCGATTCGAGCCGGCAACCGCCCGCCTTTAGGACGTCGTCGACCCGCACTCCGTTGTTGAGCCGAACGGCCGACCCGAGTGAGTGCATCGCGCTCGGGAAGAGGTTCGTCGAACAGCTCGACCATGGTCAGGCCAAGGCCTTCGGCAATTTCCAAAGCAGAGGCGTTGCAGCCGTGGCAATGCAAAAGCACCATGCCGCCGCGGTGACCGTTGACCCAGCTCACTGACAAGGACGCATGTCGGTCCGCGTGGACAGGGCATAAGGCCAT
>NZ_JBIRHU010000135.1:0-1616 GCF_044328675.1 Streptomyces sp. NPDC017890 | reverse complement strand
AGTAGTTCCGCCGCCCGCGCGGCGCATGCGGTCACCAGGGCCGGATCGGACGGGCCTCCGCAGGCTGTGATCGGGCGGTGCGCCAATTCGGGCCACACGGCTCCGCTCGAATCGGTGAGGTGTTCCGGGGGACGCTTGGAGGTGAACGGCAGGTCGGGGTAGAACAGTGGCGCGATCAGTGCTGTGGTGTCGGGTCCGAGTCGCCAGGTGTGCGCCAACCGCACCATCCCCACCGCGTCGCCGTGCGCAGCCAACAGTGCAATCGGGGCGGGTAGATCGGGTGCGGTTTCGCTTCCCTCCCAACGAGATACATCGCCGGTCACCACCGGGTCGATCTGGCCGGGATCACCGACGCACACCACCTGTTTCGCCATGGCTCCCAGCGCTCCCAGATCGGCGTAGGTGCATTGCCACGACTCGTCCACGATCAACACGTCCGCACCGACTCGGTCTGGGTCCGAGAACAACCATCGCGCCGTCGTGCCGATCAGAATTGCACCGACGTCGCCCTGCCAGCGCACTTTCTGTCCCGAGACCACCGGTGTGTCGCCGCTGTCCGGTGCCGGTGCTTTCGCTTTCCACATCAAGGCGGCGCGGTCGGTGAGTGTTCCCAACCGGCGTGCAATCTCCACCGCCTGTTCGCGGGTCTGCGCCGCGATCCCCACGCGCAGATCCGCGCGGTGCGCCAATGCCGCAGCCAGTAATGCAACCAAGCGGGTCTTGCCCGCACCGGGAGGGGACGGCACCACCACCGCCGGATCACCCGACCACACCGAAAACAGCACACGCGCTGTGATCGGGTCGGCCATGATCTCCGACCCCGGCCACCCCGTCAGCGACGGGACGGGCGGACGGGACGACGACGGCACCGGGCCGGAGGGGGCAGCAATATCGGACGACGAGGCAGTAATGCGCATGACGAATCAAACCTTTCGTGAAAAAAGTCTCTGAACTGGCTATTTACCTAAGGCAGGTATGCTGCCGGTGCTATTCCTCTGCGCCCGCTATGAGCACGTCCAACGGCACTTCACGCCGGGAAGGGACGGGTGTCTGCCCCGTCGAAAGCCAGGACCGCCGCCCTCGGTAGAGCCGCCAGTACCGGCCACGACCAGCGCGCATCGCGAAAGGTGACGCCGCTTGCGGCATCAACACCACCGACGCGCCACTCGGCGGCGCATACATCCCCACCGAACCGAGTCCGAGCACCAACTTCCCGCCGACAACCTCGGTCGATGTGACCTCGACAGTGAACTGCTCGAACGGACGCCGTCGCGGTGTACCGACCCACCCGGTGACAGCAGATCCGACCCGCAGGCGCGAATCCAGACGCTCACACGTCACCGACAACGACCCGTTGCGCCGACGTGAACCTTTCGGTGGCGGCGTCATCGATGCCACACCCACCGCGACGTGGCCGGTGTGCAATGCGCGCTCGCGCCACATCGGATCATCGAGCAAGGCTGATGACATCACATCTGCTGCGTCACAACGACTTCGCAGACCCATCGCGGCGCTGGCCGTGTTGTCGGGACGCGACCAGTCGTGACCGTCCACCAGTGCGGACTGTGCCCGAGAAAACGAATAGGCGTCGTCTTCACCGATCGCAGCGAGCAGCG
>NZ_JBIRHU010000134.1:0-1656 GCF_044328675.1 Streptomyces sp. NPDC017890 | reverse complement strand
TGGGATGGCTCCCATGAACCTGTCACTCAGTAATGCATCGGATACAAGGCACTGCCGGATGCGTCGGTAGAAGGTCTGGCATGAGTGAAAGTCCAGAGACATTTTTCTCTGAAGATTTTTCGCCGCGATGTCACTCAGGTCCGGTCGGCGGGATCTTCCTATGAGTAGAAGGACCATCCGAGGCAGCTGCGCGAGCGCGCGGTTGACCGACCACAGGAGGAGCGCCATGCAGATGCAGACCGGAATCGATCGCCGCCAGGTGATCGGGGGTCGGCGATGACGAGTCCCGCGCAGGAAAAGGCCCCCGCCCGATTCGCTCGTTCCCCACGCATTAGTTCGCTGCCGGCACGGTCGCATAACTGGGTTCGCGACAGCTTCTGCCTCGGAAGCGCAGCAGTGGGTGTCGGCGCCGCAGCCCCGCTGTTCGGGTATGCCGCCTTGTCCATTCCGGCGGCCGCAGGTCTGTCGATAGGCGCGGTCTACACCGGAGTTGTGGGGAAGAGAAAACAACTCCGAGATGTCGACGTCGACGAAGTTGTCGAACGGCTCTGCCCTGTCATGGGACTCCCTGAAGCGACGCGGGCGGTGTTGTCGGTATCGAAGTGGAGCGGAGGGACACCGGGCGTGCCGGGAAAACTCACTGTCTATTACCAGTCGGCGCAACCGCTCAACGACGACACATGGGTCGACGACATCTGCGAGGTTTTCGAAGACCAAGGGTGGGGATTCTTCGCCCTCGCAGAACACGACCGCAACCGTCGGCGATTGATCTTCACACCCGCGGCGGAACCGGAACGAGAGCCCTCCGACAGTGAAGCGGTGGCGCGTGCAAAACGCTACGTCGGGCAACTGCTGGGACCGACCGCAACGGTCACCGCGATCGATGTCGATGCCAAGACAGGTGAAGTCACCTCCATGAAGGTGCGGCACGAAATCGGATCGAAGCTCGTCTCGGACGGCTATCGAACTCGTGTCGAACGCGCGATCAATGCGATGTTCCCCGGACGCTGGCGAGCAAAGTGGAACCATCACACGGACGAGGTCACGTTCGAGCAACGCACCGCGTTCCCCGACAGCATTTGGTTGCCCGCCCCGGACATCGACCCGGAAGTCGATTTGTTGGCCAACTACGACTCCGTCGAGATCCCATACGGTGTCGACGAAGATGGCAACGAAGTGGTGTGGCGCCCCGCGATCGATCCGAATCTGATGCTGGTCGGACCTCCCGGTAGCGGCAAGACAGTGACGGCACACAACCTGTTGGTCAACTTCTCGCGCCGCGGATGGCCGATCTGGGTGCTCGATGGAAAATACGTCGAATTCCTCGGCTTCCAGGACTGGCCCAATGTTCAAGTGGTCGCCACGTCCATCGAACAGCAAGTTGCGATGGTGCACCGGGCACGCGACTTGATGGAGTTCCGCTACGACAAGATCAAAATGGGCGAGGCAACGGAAACGGACTTCGAACCGGTCCTGGTGTTCCTCGACGAGTGGGCGGAATTCCGCGGCAATGTCGAAGATTGGTACTTCTCGGTCAAACCAAAAGGCGGACCGAGGGAACCACCGGTACTCAACATGCTGGCATCGATGGCGCGCAAGGCTCGTACGTCGCGAGTGCATCTGGTCTTCGGCACACAGCGCCCCGATGCGATCTAT
>NZ_JBIRHU010000133.1:0-1736 GCF_044328675.1 Streptomyces sp. NPDC017890 | reverse complement strand
CGGCTCACGGAGAGCTGGGGTGTACGGCCCGACTATGTGACCGGGCACTCGATCGGTGAGCTGGCCGCCGCGCATGTCGCCGGGGTGTTGTCCCTTGACGACGCGGTGACGCTGGTGGCGGCGCGGGGGCGGTTGATGCAGGCGTTGCCGGCGGGCGGCGCGATGCTGGCCGTCGGTACGGACGAGGCTGCGGTGGCCCCGTATCTGGAAGGCCGGGAGGCGGAGGTGTCTCTCGCCGCCGTCAACGGTCCGTCCTCGGTGGTGATCGCCGGCGACGCCGATGCCGTGGCCGAGCTGGGTGCCCAGTTCTCCGGGCTGGGGTGGAAGACGAAGAAGCTGCGGGTGAGTCATGCGTTCCACTCGCCGCACATGGACGCGATGCTGGACGACTTCCGCCGGGTCGCCGAGTCGCTGACCTACTCCCCGCCCTCCATCCCGGTCGTGTCGAACGTGACCGGTGAGGCTTCGGCTGATGTCGCTTCCGCCGAGTACTGGGTACGCCACGTCCGTGCGGCCGTGCGCTTCGGGGAGGGTGTGCGCTGGCTGGAGGACCAGGGTGTCGGTGTCTTCCTGGAGCTGGGTCCGGACGGTGTCCTGTCCGGTATGGCGCGGGAGTCCCTCACCGGGGACGTGCAGCTCGTCGCCGCTCTGCGTAAGGACCGTTCCGAAGCGGAAGCACTGCTCACGGCTCTGGGCCGTCTGCACGTCGCGGGCGTGACCCCGGACTGGCCGGCGTACTTCTCCGGCACGGGTGCCCGCCGCGTCGATCTGCCCACCTACCCCTTCCAGCGTGAGCACTACTGGCCCCAGGCTCCGGCCGAGCAGGCGTCGCCTGGGATGCAGGACGGCATTGAGGCGGCGTTCTGGGAAGCGGTGGAGCGTGAGGACCTGGCCTCGCTCGCCGGGACGCTCCAGGTGGACGGGGACCAGCCGCTGAGCGCCGTACTGCCCGCTCTGTCGAGCTGGCGCAAGGAACGCCGGGAGCAGCTCGCTCTGGACGACCTCCGTTACCGGATCGGCTGGACCGCGCTGACCGGGCTCTCGACGGCCGGGCTCTCCGGGACCTGGCTCGTCGTGACGCCGGAGGAGCATGCCGCGAAAGGGGAGGCCGGCCGGGTCGAGGAAGCCCTGCGTTCCCACGGCGTCGACGTCGTACCACTCAGGCTGGACGGCGGGGACTTGTCGCGAGACGTGGTTGCCAAGCGGATCCGTGAGGCCGCCGCAGGCGACTCCGTGTCGGGAGTGGTGTCGCTGCTCGCCCTCGCCGAACACACCGGCGTGGGCATACCGCCCGGCGTACTCGGGACGCTGCTGCTCGCCCAGGCACTGGGCGACAGCGAGGTGCACGCCCCGCTGTGGCTCGTCACGGCCGGTGCGGTGGCGGTGGACGCGGCTGACCACGGTCTGCGCCCCGAGCAGGCCGGCGCCGTCGGCCTCGGCAGGGTCATCGGCCTGGAATATCCGGATCGATGGGGTGGCGCGATCGACCTGCCGCAGGTCTGGGACGAAGCCACCGGTGCGCGACTGGCCGCAGTGCTGGCGGGTGCCGAAGGTGAGTTGGCGATACGCGCATCGGCCGTGTTCGAGCGGCGACTGCTCCGGGCCCGCGCCGCCGCTGAACCGCTTTCACCCTCGTGGAAGCCGTCGGGGACGGTGTTGGTGACGGGTGGTACGGGTGCGTTGGGTGCGCATGTGGCGCGGTGGGCTGCTCGTGGTGGTGCGGAGCATTTGTTGTT
>NZ_JBIRHU010000132.1:0-1746 GCF_044328675.1 Streptomyces sp. NPDC017890 | reverse complement strand
CTGCGGAAATTGCTCGACCATCTCGGCAGTGAAATTGGCCAGCGGTTCAAATACAATTCTCGTGGTGATGTCTGATGTGATGTCGCGATCGATACCCTCGACAAACAGTGGAAGATCCTCGATCTGACGGAGCACACTCACCCTGATCAGCGCCTCAAGTTCAGTGTTAAGGCTCGTCCAGATCCAGGACCCGACTTCTCCGGCCCCACCGTGGCCACTGAAACTATTGGCGGCCAATCCAAGTCGTGTCTCCCATGGCTCAACGAACCGCTGCAACAGTTCGAGGCCTTGTCGACGTGCGACCCCGCCAGGAGTGAGCACGCATCGAGTAACTTCAGCAAAGAAACTCTCAGTACATTGATTTGCCTGTGCAGCAATTGGATCCGTGCCGCCGGCAAGCCGAATTGCATACGGGTCGACGAACATCCTGTTGTCGACCGAGATGTCAACGTCAAGGAAAGGCACGGGATCCGAGATCCCGTAGTAATCGGTAATGAGAGCCACGGCTCCCCCTTCTTAGGTTGTGGCCCAAAGAGGAGGAGGGACTACCTGTCCCAGGAAACTCCTGTACGCTCACGCCGACTCTCCAAAGTCATCGCCGCGCCCTCGGGCCGGTCCTGCCTCGACCTGACGTTTCAGGATCGAGACAGTTAGATGCGGGTGGTCGGCAGACGCCTGCAAGCATCGGCCGACCACTCATTTTTCGTTCCGGACGCCCTTGTGCTGCTGCGAGCTTCCGTTGAGAATCTTTCCGGTGGATGTGTCGCGTTTGAACCAGGTCTTCCCGACCTTGAATTCGCTGCGGCTTTTGACTGCGCCGACGCGATGTCCGCGCCCCGTGTTCTTCGCCATCTCAACTCCTGTTCACGATCTACAGTGTTGCAGTATTACAACACTGTATCGATATCGTACCACATTACGTTTCGGTACTGAAACAGTCTCCTGAGGCGTTAGGATTGCCGAGTGAGAGGAAAAAAGCAATGACACAGGCTGTAGAACTGGAGAAACTCGTAGGTGTTCTGGATTCGCGAATCACGGCGGAACACATTTCATGGAGAACGGCCGCAAGCCAGATTGGCGTGAGCCCGGCCCTCCTGTCTCGGCTCCGAAACGGTCTTCAACCCGATCTGCAGTCCTACGCCAAGATTGTGCGGTGGCTGGATATGTCCGCCGATGACTTCCTCGCCGAACCCGCACATTCAGTTCGTGGAGACGACAGCGACCAACGGGAACTCGAGACAGAAGTAAGTGCACTTCTCCGAGCACGTGCAGATTTGAACGAACAGGACAAGAAGCATTTGGAGGACATTTTCCGCTTGACGTTGGCGCACGTACGTGCGGGCAAAGCTGGATCTTGAGCGACGAATGGCAACGACAAAGAAGGCTCTTCGACAACTCGCCGACGAAGTCAGAGCAGAACTCGGATTGAGTCGGCACGATCCGTTCGACCCGCACATTTGGGCACAGGAGTACGGGGTCCCGTTCATTTCCCTGCACGACGTACCGTTGCCCGCGGAAGCGAGACGCAGATTCATCGTCGATGCGCCGGAACTTTGGTCCGCCGCGCTCGTTCAGAACGGAACGGGTCATGTCGTGATTTACAACCCCGCGCACACGCCGGCCCGAATCCGATCCAACCTGGCGCACGAGGTCGCACATTTCGTTGCCGAACACACCATCTCCGCAGCGTGGGTCGATCAGAGCAGGTGCGCTGGCACCAGCAAAGAGCAGGAGGGAGAGGCAAAT
>NZ_JBIRHU010000131.1:0-1746 GCF_044328675.1 Streptomyces sp. NPDC017890 | reverse complement strand
TCACCAGCCCAGTCTTCGGTCAACGGTTCACGGTTGAGTGGCGAACAACAGGCGCCGGTCTCCGCCACATCTTGATTCGACATACATCAATATTGACATCGATCAAATCAGTTCGCAACATGGGGCACGCCTCTGGTTCTGCAGCACGGGAAGGCCCCTTCCCTGGACGCGGATTTCTCGATGGCCGCGCATACGGCACTCAGATCGGCGGGTGAGGGCATCCGCCGTGCGACAGCCGTGATGGCCACTTGGATGTCGATGGCCTCGGTGGCCGGCTCCCCGTCGAGCGCGATCACGATCTCACTGATCTGCGCAGGTGAGAGCCGTTGATCCATCAGAGCCAGTAGCGGGCTGTGACCGTATCTCGGTGCGTCCTGCGGGTAGCCGCTGCGAAGCCAGTGCACAAAAGCGGTGACCACTGCCGGAATGAACATGAGAGACCTTCTTCGCAAGGAATTCATCGACGAGCATCAGTGCTGGGCGGCGATGTCGATCTCGTCGAGCAATGTGAGTACTCGCCGTTCGATCTCGTCACGGATCGGGCGGATCGCGTCGACTCCGAGACCTGCGGGGTCGGGAAGGACCCATTCTTCGTAGCGGCGTCCGGGGAAGATCGGGCATGCATCTCCGCAGCCCATCGTGATGACGACGTCGGCTGCGCGGACCACTTCGTCAGTCCATGGCTTGGGGTATTCACCGCTGATGTCGATGCCACGTTCGGCCATTGCTTCGATGGCTGCTTCGTTGACGCTGGTGCCGGGTTCGGATCCGCCGGACCATGCGACGGCACGTTCCCCGGCGAGTTTTTCGAAGAATCCCATGGCCATCTGGGAGCGTCCGGCGTTGTGCGTGCACAAGAACAACACGGTGGGTTTGCCGTCGTTGGAGAGTCCTTCGACCTTGGCCAGGGCGCGTAGTCGCTGCCGGGCGAAGCGTTCGGCCAGGAGAGGGAGGTAGTTGACGACGGAGGCGCGGCCGGCGAACTGGTCGTAGGACGAATGCAGGAACCGCTCGATGGTTTCGGTGTTGAAGACGTCGGTGAATTCCGTGGCCAGGTGTGCGGCGGCGCTTTTGAGGGCTAACCGTTGATCGATGGTCAGGTCGTCGCGGTGATGTGTTGTGGTGCTGAGGTTGTCGGTCATGAGAGTTCTCCGTTCGGGAGGCAATGGGGGGCGAGTCGAGCGACTCGGTGGTCGATGTCGTCGAAGGCTCGGTCGAACGCTGCGGCACTGCCGGTGCGGGCAGGGTCCGGAATCGACCAGTGAAGAGAGTTCGGGTTTTCGCGCATTTCTTCGTGGGCGTTGTCGCACACGGCGATGACCATGTCCCCGGGTGCGAGGACATCGGCGACATCGGCCGGGCGCGTGGCGTCGAGAGGTAGGTCGTGGCGGCGGGCGGCGGCGAGGGCGCCGCTGTGAATTCGGGGAGCGGGGTGGGTGCCGGCCGATGCTGCCGGGATGTGGGATTGCTTGTTCCACAACGCCGCGGCCAGTTGCGAGCGCGCGGAATTGTGGGTGCACACGAACACGATCCGCGTCGCGGTCAAGGGCGACGAGGTAGGAACGAGCACCTCCAGCGCGGTGGGCTGGAGTCGTAGGTAGGTACGGCGCTTGTCACCTTCGGATCTCGATCGGTGCACGAGACCAGCGCGTTCGAGGACCCCGAGGTGGTGGGCGAGCAGGTTCGAGGAGATGGAGAGTCGGCGTTGCAGTTCCGAGGGCGATGCGTCGCCGAGGACGAGCATGT
>NZ_JBIRHU010000130.1:0-1778 GCF_044328675.1 Streptomyces sp. NPDC017890 | reverse complement strand
CTGTGGGCGTTCGGATGCTCGGGCGGAACCCATGGCGGCAGCTTCATCGAAGCTCTGATCAGGGCAATCCAGCGTGCCGACCCACACAACGCTGACCGGCTCGCAATCGTCTATCCCGGATACGTTTCCGCGATCCGGATCGTGCAAGGGTCGGAAACCGGCGTCTCCACGCTGCAGTCCATCGCGGCGACAGCGGTGCGGCGATGACCGACGCAACCCAGGACCCCACACGGATCGACATCGACGTCGACCCGACCACACAACGCCTCAGTGGAATCGCGGCACACGGGATGATGGACTTCGATGTTCCGTACGTGTCCCAACTCGAGGGCAACCTGTGGCAGGGCGGCTGCGAAAACGGGCTGATCCTGCCTACATTCTTCAAACATGTTGTCTCCCTATATCCGTGGGAGGCATACACCGTCACTCACACCCTCGACAGTTTCGTCAAAGTACGCATGTACGACCACGAGAGCCAAGGATTCGATCAGGTCGACGCCCTCGCCGCATGGGTGAACGTCTGCCGTCGATCCGGACCGATCCTGGTTCATTGCCAAGCCGGCCTGAACCGCTCCTCCCTCATCGCGGGCCGCGCCCTCATCCTCGACGGAATGACACCCGCTGATGCGATCGCACTGATTCGAGACAAAAGATCCCCAGCCTGCCTGTGCAACCCGGTCTTCGAACAATGGCTCCTCCACGGAACGGAAAAATGAGATGACAACGAACCAGTCCGATTGCAGCGCGGTCCAGGTTTCCTCAGCGGACGTCGTGACGCCGGTAGCGAAGGCATACATCGACAGCCTGCACCGATCGGGGTTGACCCACAACAACTGGGCCAACCTTCCCAGCGCCCAGCGATCTGAGATACGCCACGGAATGCAGGCGGTCGTCGAGTTCCTTACCTCCGTCGGCCGTCTCGTCCCCGTCGGCGGTATAGCACTCATGCCCGAACAGTGGGCGCACTACCGGCGAATGGCAGCGGACCCGCGTTTCGCCGAATTGTCGCGGGATGCGCTCGGCGTGATGAAGTGGCCCGAGAATCCGCTACTGCCACCTGCCCTGTTCCCAGCAGCCGAACCCGCCGACAAGGCAGCGGACTTCATCGACATCGTGTTTGACGGACCGCCCGCTGCCCAATCAGGTCGATTCGTGGAGGTTGAGAATCCTTCGGGCGCAAGCATCAAAGTTGGAGAGTGGATCGAACGCGACGGCGGGCGCTGGGCGCTGCGCATCAGGTCCGACGAACCGCACCTCGAAGTGTCCGACCGAGTAAATCCCGAGGCCGGCCACATCCTCGACGGACTGATCGACTGCCAAAAGGGCCACATCCTCACCACCGAGGAGATGACGGATGTGCGGACCCTGTTCCTGAAGGGGTCGACTGTCGATCCGGAGTTTCATCGAGCGAAGGAAAGGCTCCGGCCCGTGCTGTTCCCGGAAACCGAACCCGCCGAGCCTGTCGTCCCCAACCCCGAGCATCCGTACTTCGTGTGGGAACAGGGCTATCAGGCCGCAGTGACCGACAGCGATGCTGGCGTGGACGGAACACGCGGCAATGCGTACACCAGCAATCCGTACTCGCTGGGTGAGTCAGAGCCGGATCCGGCAACCGAACCCGCCGAGGAAGTGAAGCCGATCGGTTGGTACCGGGCGATGACCCGGAAGTTCGCCACCGCGCACTTCGGCTTCCCGGAAGTGACTGGCCTGTTTGAACGGACCCACACCGCATCGGATGGTGGTGTGTGGGGCTACTGCGGCGGCGAGTGGGAGTTGCG
>NZ_JBIRHU010000129.1:0-1778 GCF_044328675.1 Streptomyces sp. NPDC017890 | reverse complement strand
GGGTGGGGCTAGACGATCTCAATCGTCAACGAATTGCTTTCCGCGACTATCCAGATGCTCGGGGATCTCACAGCGATGATCCCCGGCGTGCCGCCTCTCGGCGGTGCTGCTGACGCGGTGCTCAAACCGCTCTACACGGACACCATCTTGGCGTGGATGTCCGTCGATTCACCTCAGCGCAAAAACAATTCGGGGTGGTCACGGTACTTCGAGTACTTCCAGGACGGCGCTGACAAGGCGTACACACTCAGCTCGCTCCTGGTGCTCCGTGCCGGCTTCTACGCGACCAAGACGTGGTTCACGCACGAACTGGCCATCTCTGATGCGGCTCCGTTCCTCGTCGGGGACAACGGACTCGGTCACTTCTTCCTCGGTGATCGAATCGGGGCAACGATCCCTGGTGACTTCACCGGGGAGGTGTACGTCGATCGGGTGTGCAGGCTCTCGCTGGCCTGGGACCGCGACGCGAATCCCGAATGGATGCCGGTCATCGGCGACAACCGTGCGCTGCAGGACCCAGGGCAGCGCGCCATGGAACTGATCGAAGACATCAAGGCGGCAATACACGACCTCGGCGTCAATTTCTGAACCAAGGAGACTCACATGTCAGTCGACGAGTTCCCGTTGCGGGACAACTCAAATCTGGACGATCCGGAAGAGATGTTCTTGCATCTCCTCGTCGGACTGCCCGGGATGAAGGGTGCGCCACTCCCATTCCCGGTGTCGTATCTGCGTCAGGTGTCGCGCCGCCTTTACGACGGCGGCGCGCGCCTGGTCGCAGACCCCACCATCGAGTACCACCCGCCACGAACCGGCGACGTCAACTCGATGTTCTCGGCAGGCACGTGGAAGCCGGTCGGCACCGCGAAAGAACCACCGATCGACGTCGACATCTCCAGACTTCCCGACTCCATCCGAAAAGAGCTCGTTCGGCAGCTCATCGCGTCCGGTGAGATCCCCGGGATCGACCCCACTGTCGGACAGGACATCCCCGACATCCTTCGCGGTCCGAACGCGCCGGAGAAACCGAAGGCGGAATCGAAGTCCGACCCGAAGTCTGTGCCCGCCGAGGACCTCCGTATCCGCGTCCGTGAAGTCGCGAAGCAGTGCGGGGTGTCGAACAAGACCGCGCTCAAAGCCCTCAAGGAAATCGGGAGCGACGTCAAATCCGTCAACGCGGCGATCGATCGCAGTACCGCATTCAAGTTGTACGGCCTTCTGGCCCAACCACGTTAGGAGACAGCCATGGAATGGACGGGCGATCCCGTATTTCTCGAACAGGTCATTCGGGATGCGGGAGTGAGTGTCAGCCTCTATCCCGGCGCCCTTGATCGAGGGCAGGGCGATTTCTACAAAATCTGGGGGATCGTCGACCATCACACCGGCGCACCAGTCGGAAGTAACCCCGGCCCCGGCGCAATCGCGAAACACCCCACCCTCGGCCTCGCATCCCAGATTCATTTGTCCCGCAAGGGCATCGCAACCATCTGCGGTGTCGGCATCGCCTACCACGCAGGAGCGGGTTCCTGGCCCGGCATCACCCAGAACGCAGCAAACCAGGTCACGATCGGCATCGAGGCCGAGAATAGTGGTACCGAAGGCTGGTCATCCGAACAGTATTGGGCGTACGTCCGCATCAATGCGGCGATTCTCCGCAAGCTCGGGCATCCGTCGTCTCGCACGATCGGTCACAAGGAATGGGCGAAGGTCCAAGGCAAGTGGGATCCGGGCGGGATGGACATGGATAAGTTCCGCGCGGACGTCGGCAACGTGATCGC
>NZ_JBIRHU010000128.1:0-1808 GCF_044328675.1 Streptomyces sp. NPDC017890 | reverse complement strand
ATCGACTTCCTCGCACACGGCCATCTGCACTGCACCGAGCAGTGGACCGGCCCCCGCTCCCTGCACGTCGGACTCGACGCCTGGAACCTCACGCCGGTCAACATCGAAACCGTCGTCGACATGATCGTAGAAAGAGCAACAGCATGAGCGCCGACCAACATCTCCTCGTCGCCGAGTTCCACCGCGCCTTCGGCCACCCCGTCGCGTTGATGCCGACCTGGCGCGACCAGAAAACCCGCGAACTCCGCATCCGGTTGCTCCTCGAGGAATACGACGAACTACGAGCAGCCGAGGCCGCAAACGACCGCATCGAAATCGCAGACGCGCTCGCCGACATCGCGTACATCGCACACGGCACCATGTGGGTGCACGGTCTGCCGTACTGGGCGAACAAAACCTTCGACGGAACTCTCGACGACGCAGTCGAAAAGTACCGCAACGCACGCACACTCATCGAGGCACACCTCGCGCTCTCCGTCATCCAGGTCCAGGTCCGGACCCACGCCGACACAGCGGGCATCCCGTTCGCTGCCGTGTTCACCGAAGTTCACGCATCGAACATGAGCAAACTCGGCCTCGACGGTAAGCCGATCTACCGCGCCGACGGCAAGATCCTCAAAGGCCCGAACTACTTCGCCCCTGACATCGCTCGCATCCTCGCCGAAGTTGATGCCGCATGAAGCAGATGATCGCGGCACTCGCGGCAGCCGCCGTCACATTCGCCGCCCTCGTCTACATCGCGTGGGTGGTGCTCACCGAAGGATTCGACAACAGATGAACGATGCCTGCTTGTGTGGCCTGTGCCCGGCATGCCGACGGGAGGACAGAATCTCCCAGCGGCCAACACCGACCGCGCCTTCCGTATTGTCGGAACCCGCGCGCCGGATTCTCGCTGAACCCGCCGGATACACCCCACCGCCCCGACCTCGCGTATCCACCTCGGAACCCAAGCCGCCGAAGCGGAAACGGACGGCCGCGCGCAAACCGCAGAAGAAGAGGACCCCTCGTCCCGCGCCAGTGAACCCGCGACCAGTCGGACCAGCGGACCAGTTCACCCCAACCCCGTGCGACGAATGCGGCGAACCGCGAATCGTAATCCCCTTCGGACGCGCATTCACCCTCGCCGGCCGAAACGGTCTCTGCGAGTTGTGCTTCGACAGCAGCAAAATGACACCGGAACTTGCACGCCTCGAGGCGCTGCCGCTGCCGTACACCCCGCAAATCCGCAATCGGCTGAGAATGTTGCGTCGGCACCGAGAACGCGTCCTCCGGGACGGACGCCCGTATCACCAGGCCGCACCGCACGGGAAAGTCAGTGCCTACCAAGTTTTCGGATGCCGATGCGCCCCGTGCCGCGCCGTCAAATCCGCGTACCTCCACGAGTACCGCTACCGCCGAACCAAGGACTGATCAATGGTCAATGGGCGAGGGAACTTGCGGGTCAGATTAGCCATCATGTGTCAATGCGACCCTAAACATCCGAAGCGGTCTGCGATAAGCGACAATCTCCCCATGATCATCATTCTTGACACGACAGTTGTGCTTTCGGACCCGCAGCTGCGGGCAGCGTGGTGGAATACGCTCAAGGAAACAGCCAAGCGAAATACTGCGCGAATCGTGGTCCCGGAAGTAGTCGTGATCGAGGCGGTCGCCAATCAAAGGCGAACCCTGGCCGGGTTGTCGAGGAAATTGATCGAAGCAGCTCAGCGGGAAAAGCGATTCGGTGTCGACTCCATCTGTGATGCGATTGGCGCCGCAATTGATGCGAAAACTACGGCATTTGAGCGAGAATTGCGCGGGCACCTGTC
>NZ_JBIRHU010000127.1:0-1832 GCF_044328675.1 Streptomyces sp. NPDC017890 | reverse complement strand
GAACGCCGGCCAGCAGACCATCGACCTCGACGATGACGGCGATGACGCTCCCCAATCGGGAGTCACCGCAGAAGAAGTCATCGAAGAGTGACCATCGTTCGGCAGTGGGCTCCGGCGAGCTGGCACTCGCCGGAGCAAGGGTGGGCACCCGTCCCCGGTGCCCACCCTGACGTTCGGAATTCACCCTCAGTCTCGAAAGGTTAGGACACGCACAATGGTTGACAACAAGATGCTCAACAGGATCAAGGGTCTGTTCGCAAAGGCGGATTCGGTCGAAGGTACACCCGAGGCTGATACGTTGCGCGAGAAGGCATTCGAGCTCCTGGCGAAGTACGGCATCGACGAAGCAATGGCCCGTGGTTCTGCCGGTTCCGGCAACGTGGATGGCGACACAATGAAGGCGGTAACGTTCACCTACACCGGTGACCGGTTCGGCTACGAGAAGATGTATCTGGTCAATCGCGTATCCAAGTCCCTGCATTGCGACGCCGTTCAACTGCATGGTGAGCATGTGTTGCAGATTTTCGGGCTGTCCCGTCATCTCGAGCGCGTGAAGTTCTTGATCCAACTCCTGATGCCGCAGCTGCTTTCGTCTGCAACGCAGGCAATTCCAGCGAATCCGTTCGCGGGGCGGGATCCGAAGGATTCAGCCCGTATCACGGCAGAACACCGCGCGGAGTTCATGATCGGGTTCGCGGACCGCATCGGTTCTCGTATCCAAGAGAGCGAGGACAATGCGGCGTCGACGTACGACCGTGAGAACGGCGGCACCGGAGCGTCTCTGATGCTCAAGAGCGACTTCGATCGAGCGCAGGCAGCAATGTACAAGAAGTACGCCGGAATGATCGGCCAGGGTCGCGGGCGCTCCGTCGGCCGCGGCGAAGGTTACCGAGCCGGCCATGCAGCAGGTGACCGTGCCGACGTAGGGAACACCCGCGTCGGCGCCGGAAGGCAGGCCATCGGGTAAGTCGATCAGGCCCCACACCGGCGAGGTGTGCGGGCCTTTTCGGCTACCCTCACGAAGCTGTTGAATGATGCAAGCATCATGCAGCATATCCGCAGGTCAAACCCTTAGAATGCGCTCTCGAGGTGTCGCCGCGGCGAAGGACCCCAAGTCCGAAGGGTCGGATTTTTCGGTGTCGGCGGCAGGTGGTCTAATTCCACCGGGAGAGACACCTGTGGTTCAGGCCACACCTTCCCTGGGTGCCCGACCTGATGTCCCCTCAAACAAACGAACACGCGCGATCACGGAGTACCCAACCCATGCGAAACGACACGCATCTGCCCGCAGTTCCGAGCCATCCCCCGTCGGAGGAGGCTCCTGTCACCGTCCTGAGCACACTCGGGTGTGAAGTGACCGTCACCTCGGATTGCATCGACGAAGCCCCGCTGGTGACCTTGGCAGCGACCATGCCTCACGGGCTCGTCGACCTGTCCCCCAAAGCCGCGCGCACACTCGCGTCAGCTCTCACACGTCATGCCGACCACTCGGAGCGACTCGTTTCGAAGTCCGCTCCGACCGTACGAATATCGACGATCCCATGAGATCATCCACAGCTGCCGCGACTATGGCCCCATCACGAAGATTGCGGCCCCGAAGGATCGTGACTACGATCCCGGACATGGTATCGAGGAAGAACATCGACGCATTGACCGCTCTCGGCGAACGCCGGCGGGAGCTGCGTGCGGAACTCGAGGTAGTCGAAGAGAGCATCAACAAGAGCCTGAAAAAGGTGTACCCGGAAGGGTGGACCTGGGATGAGATCACCGAAGCATCCAGCCTGTCGCTCTACACTCTGAGACTGCGCTTGAACAAGCTCGGCCTTATCAAT
>NZ_JBIRHU010000126.1:0-1925 GCF_044328675.1 Streptomyces sp. NPDC017890 | reverse complement strand
CAACCGTGCCGGCCCTCCATGTTCTGCTGAGAGCGGCGAGCCCTGAGCCTCGGTGGCTATCCAAGCCTGCCCGTCGAGGAGGTCTTCGAGAGGAAGGTTGGTGGTGTAACCCCCGAAACTCCGGACCATCGCGTAGTCGTGACTAGTCTCGACGTCTTCGAACAGCCGGTCCAATGACACCCCACGCCACGCCATGCTCAGCTTCGACCAGTGGGTGACGCAGTGAATATCAGTGACGATGTCCTCGACGCCGACACTCAGAAGCTCTGTCCAGTTCCACCGGTGCTTGGTCCCGTCCTCCGTCCTGATCGTAAAACTCCAGTCGTTCTCCTCGACAGCCGGCGTGGGCCCGGCAGTGAGCACCGGCCAGTCATCGACGAGCGTCTGCCCCGGAGGCAGATTCGGGTTACTGGAACCTCGCCGCCCTCCGAAGCCACTATTGATAACTCCCATAATGTGCGCTCCTCAACCTTTCTACGATGTTCGTCGCTGGGATGTTCGCTGGCATGTTGCTTGGACACTATCAACGGCCGGATTCAACCGTTGCGAAACCAGCCTTCGGCTTCGAGGAATCTTGAGACCGTGCACATTACAGAGAACCTCTCCGCCCGCGCCGTGCACGTCGCAATGATTCGCTCGCCGACAGCAATTTTCGCCTCGGGACGAGGTGAACGCTTCCCTCGGCAGCACCGAATTTTCGGTTGGGAAGAAGCTCCGCCCCGCGCGGTTGGTTCGGAGGTAGTTGAATCGAATCGCTCTCACGTGACCGGGACAGCTCCTTGAGCAAGTTTCAGCCGGGTCCACACATTCATGTTAATGATCACCGCCGCGATCTCCGCGACCTCGAGTTCCGTGAAGTGGAGCCGCAACTCGTCGTGAACAGCAGAGAACTGCTGGTGACGAAACAATGTGAGGCCTTCGCAATACGCGAGAGCCGCTCTCTGTGCAGATGAGAACATCGTGCTCTCACGCCAGGAGATGAGATGCGCGGCCAGTGCAGATGAAATGCCAATCTCTGCCGCAATTCGGGTGTGCAGAATAAGGCAGTAGGAGCATGGGTTCAGTTGCGCCACACGCAAACGGAGGAGTTGCAACAGTTTCCGATCCACCGACAATTCAGCCGAGTACCCGAACTGTACTGCCATTTCTTTGGCCAGCTCGTGAAAGGGTGTGAGGTCAGGGTCGAACCGCGTGTTGTCGAACCGGACATTTTCGGACCCTGACATCCAGCCCTCCGCGCTGACCTCAGACACAACGACGCCAATCATTCGTGGCCAGGCCGTTGATCGCTACGGCGCACTGAGATGCCTTCGATGAACGAACCTCGATACCTCGGCGTCGCTTACTTTCCCTCCATAATGGCGATGTCCAACCTGTCTGCGGTTTCGGCCATCCTGACTTCGGCCAGGCGGTACGCCTACGCACATGAGTTGCGAAAAATGTCACCTGGCCCCTGCTCTGCGAACGAAGTTGCGCGGGACTCCACATCATCCCGTCGTGAGAGATGGATGGCTGCCTGATCGTCCATCATGGTCGAAGGTCCCCGCGTCTCTGGAGTTCTATCGACTGCGGCCCGTCGCGGTTGTTCGGGCCAGCCGGTCAGATCTCGTATGGACTCGTAGGTCCATGTCGAAGTCTCCTCCGTGGGTCTAAGTTAACCATGTCGACGCACTCCGCACTCGCTGTCGAATCTCCGTTGCCGGAAAACCATATGCTAACTACACTAGGGAAAGTCAGATGATCACTGCACCGTCGTGCGAACATGTGTTTCCATTCGCGACACTCGCCTCGATCACAGCATCATCTCAGAACAGATCCGGAATAGTTGGACCCAGAAGACCGTTCTAGAACAAGTGGCAGCTATGACGGATCCCTGCAGGAGTAGCCACTTACGTCACAGAAGAGGAGTCCAGTGACCAACGACT
>NZ_JBIRHU010000125.1:0-1955 GCF_044328675.1 Streptomyces sp. NPDC017890 | reverse complement strand
CCGCGATCCAGCTGGCGCGGTATTTCGGTGCTGAGGTGTTCGCGACGGCGAGTCCCGGTAAGTGGGAGACGCTGCGTTCGCTGGGGCTTGATGACTCTCATATCGCGTCGTCGCGTGATCTGGAGTTCGAGCAGCGGTTCCTCGAGGCGACCGGCGGGCGGGGGGTGGATGTCGTACTGAACTCGCTGGCGCGGGAGTTCGTGGACGCCTCGCTGCGGCTGCTGCCCCGGGGCGGACGCTTCCTGGAGATGGGCAAGACCGACATCCGTGAGGCGGATGAGGTCGGTGCCGCGCACACACGTGTGACGTACACGGTCTTCGACCTGGTCGAGGCCGGTCCCGAACGCACTCAGGCCATGCTCGTCGAACTACTGCGTCTCTTCGAGGAGGGCGTACTCGAACCGCTGCCCGTCACGACCTGGGACGTGCGGCGAGCGCGGGACGCGTTCCGTCACGTCAGCCAGGCCAGGCATGTCGGCAAGGTGGTCCTGACCGTGCCGCGTGCTCTCGATCCCGAGGGCACGGTGCTGATCACGGGTGGCACCGGGACGCTGGGCGCGGAGCTGGCCCGGCACCTGGTGGTCGAGCGTGGTGTGCGGCACCTGCTGCTGACCAGCCGCAGCGGTCGTGCGGCGCGGGGTGCGGCGGAGCTGGAGGCCGAGCTGGCCGGGCTGGGTGCCGAGGCGACCGTCGTGGCCTGTGACGCCGCCGACCGCGACGCACTCGCCGCCACCCTCGCCACCGTCCCCGACACCCACCCCCTCACGGGCGTCATACATGCCGCCGGCGTCCTCGACGACGCCACCGTGCGTTCTCTGACGCCCGAGCGGATCGACTACGTGCTGCGTCCGAAGGTGGACGCGGCGGTGAACCTGGACGAGCTGACCCGGGACATGGACCTGGCGATGTTCGTGGTGTTCTCGTCCGCGGCGTCGGTCTTCGGCAGTTCCGGGCAGGGCAACTACGCCGCCGCCAATGCGTTCCTCGAAGCCCTCGTGCAGCGCCGCCGGGTACGCGGCCTGCCCGGCCAGGCACTGGCGTGGGGCCTGTGGAGCCGGCGCAGCGGCATGACAGAGCACCTCGGTGACACCGAGATCCAGCGCTTGAACCGGTCGGGGATGCGTCTGCTGGACACGGAACAGGGCATGCGGTTGTTCGATACGTCGATGGCGCTGGACGAGCCGTTGCTGGTGCCGCATCCGATGGACTTCTCCGTGCTGCGTGGTCAGGGCGAGGCGGTGCCCGTGGTGCTGCGTGGTCTGGTCCGTGCGACGGTGCGTCGTACGGTGGAGTCGCGTGGTGACGTGCCGGGTGGTTCGGCACTGGCGCAGCGGCTGGCCGCGCTGGACGAGCGCGGCCGGCAGGAACTGCTGCTCGACCTGGTCCGTTCGCACGCGGCTTCGGTGCTGGGGCACTCGGGCACGGATGGTGTGGGTGCCGGTCTGGCCTTCAAGGAGCTGGGGTTCGACTCCCTGACGGCGGTCGAGCTGCGCAACCTGCTGAACTCCGCGACGGGCCTGAAACTGCCGGCCACACTCGTCTTCGACTACCCGACCCCCACCGCACTCGCCGACCACCTCATGGACGAACTGGTCGGAGGCCTGCAGACCGTATCCGAAGCCGTCACGTCCCTCCGGACCGCACTCGACGACGACCCGATCGCCATCGTGTCGATGAGCTGCCGGTTCCCCGGCGGCGCCGACTCCCCGGAGAAACTGTGGCACCTGGTCACCAGCGGCGGTGACGCCGTGGACGGCTTCCCCACCGACCGCGGCTGGGAACTCGACACCCTCTTCGACTCCGACCCCGAGCGCTCCGGCACCTCGTACACCAGCGAAGGTGCCTTCCTCCAAGACGTGGCCGGGTTCGACGCCGACTTCTTCGGGATCTCTCCCCGTGAGGCGCTGTCGATGGACCCGCAGCAGCGGCTCTTCCTCGAGACCTCGTGGGAGGCG
>NZ_JBIRHU010000124.1:0-1974 GCF_044328675.1 Streptomyces sp. NPDC017890 | reverse complement strand
TGCCGCCGGTGCCGTCTGCGACAGAACATCCCGTACAGGGATCTCGTCAACTCGCCGGTTGCCCGTACCGCAGTGTCAGCGTTCAGTGTCGCTGCACTAGCCCTACGAAACGCCGTGGAAGTACTGGACCCTCACGAAGGTGGGGATTGGGAGCACGCGTGGCAGACGATTGCAGACCTCGAAGACTGCGCCGGCCGCTTCGAGGCAAGTGAGAGAACGGAAGTGAGGGAAAGTGGTCGAGAAAATCGCTAAGCATGGAAGACACGCTACGAGTCAGGCGAAACTGGGCACGCATGTCCTCAGTCCAGTCGGCCCCGAGAATTTCAGTGAGCACTACTACGGAGTGCGAATCACCATTACCCCACTGGGCAGGCTGCGCGGGCTTTTCAGAGAGTGGTTCCTCGTTCCACCCGACTTTCATCCAGCGATACCGGTGTGCATCTACGGACATGGCGTCGAACCTAAACGTATTGCCGCGGCGATCAACCGGTACGCCCGCGAAGCAGAATGGGAACGTCGGCCGACGTTGAGACAGATCATCGACGGGATCGACGAACGGTGGATCAGTGGCACTATGACGAACTCGGAAACAGGGTTGGTGGTGTACGCGCGGCTCTGCCTGAGATTTGAGGAGCGGATCCGCGGCGCAGTTCCTGTCACCATCATTGCTCCGGAGCCAGAGACCATGACAGTGGGGGCAACTGGCGGAGATCTGGTGAATCCGGGAGTTGACAATTGACGATGTCGATCACCGTGAACTGTGATGCGTGTGGAACTACTCGAGAAGTTCCGGCGAACTACTTGTCATCGTGCAGTGTCGTGAGATCCGCGATCGAGCCAGGGTGGACACATTCCGTCGACGAGAACTACTGCTCGAATTGCGCTGCAGTGAGGGCGCAGACGTGGCCTCGAGAATCCGAGGGAGGGACTCCATGAGCATCACTGAAATTCGGCCACTAGGTGCCGTTGATGGGGTGAAGGCTCCTGTGTCTCACTCGATTCATGCGATTCCCGGTAACACCACGCTCGACGAACTCACGGAATTCGCGTGGAAGGATCTCTCGACTCCCGACAAGGCGATTGGTGCATACCGGTTGGTGTCTCTCGCCGATGACCCTGATGTGTGGGAGCAACTCGGCTCTCTCACTTACGCGCGATTCGTCGACGTCGGTGCATTCGCTGCCGTCTATTCCGAGGGGCACTGGATACCGCTCTCGTGTGGGCAATGGCTGGTGCGCACACACGACGATGACCTCATCGTTGTCTCCGACGAGGACCTCCGGCTCGGGTACGAGTTACTCGGGTGAAAGAAAAAGAGCCGTCGGAGCGCTCGCCAGGGAAGGTCGTTGACCTTGGTCTTATGTTCGTCGATTGCTTGCAGGCACCTGAGCTGTCCAGGTCCGTCTCTACTGTCCGGATCGCACTGAAAGTCCCCGCGGTCATCGAGACAGTTGTTCCCCTCGGCCGCACCAACATCCGGCAAAGGAAGACATCATGGACATCGCATCACTCATCGTCGGCGTCGCAGTAGCCGGCGCATCGGCAGCGCAGGGAGCTGGCGTAGAGCCAGTCATCACCGACACCATCACCTCGGTAGTCGAGGAACAGGCACCGGCTGCCTCCCAGTTCATTCCAGATCCGCAGCCGTACCTGGACCAGGCAACAACTGCCCTGACGCAGCTGCAGGAGCAGATTCCTCCTGCGTGGCAGTCCGAGGCGGAAAGTGCGCTACCCCCGGAACTGAAAGACGCTGCGGCGCAGATACAAGAGATCCTCCCGCCGCAGGCACAGGCTCTGATCCCCGACGTCGCCCTTCCTGCTCCCGGACCGGACTCGGTTCCGCCGGCCGGCTCGGCGCCGAACGGATCCGCTGTCGAAGACGCATCGGCAAATGACACGACACCTGCCGGAGGGCCTGCGCTTCTGCCCTCCGTGTTCAGCGCACAACCATCTAACGCTGCCGGGATACCCTCG
>NZ_JBIRHU010000123.1:0-1975 GCF_044328675.1 Streptomyces sp. NPDC017890 | reverse complement strand
CAGTTTTCGGCGCGGATACGCGTTGCTCGCGACGCTGAGCAGAAGCGTCAAGCGGAGCTGGCGGCGAATCCGAGTGCTGAGCTTGTTGAGGCATATCGGGAGTTGCGGGCTGCGGAGGCGGCGTCCGGTGCGAGGATCGGTTGCGCGCGGGGCGGCGATATGACTGACCCGAAAACGGTTCGGGCTCTTGCTCGGCTGTTGAGTGATCCCGCCGAAAAGTTTCAGTAGGAGCAATTCACGGGCCGCATTTGTGCTGGTCAATCCGCTTTTGTTTGGAGTTTCAGTCGCGGCCGAGGTCGTGGGCGCGTTTCGGTGTCTGGGTCCGCGAGGTTTCCGGCTCGGTCGTCCCTGATTCCCGTGAACCCGTCGGTGGCTGTGACGGGTAGTCGAGTAGTCGGCTGCGCATGAGGTCGCTGAGTTCGTTGGGGTTGTACGGTTCGCGGTTTCCGCTGCGTAGATGCTCGATCATCGCTTTGTGGTGCTCGGCCACCTCGAGGTGGATGACGTTGCCTTGGGTGCTGGCGAGGGTGGGTGGTTCGGTGTTGTTGCGGTGTACGCCGACCGCGAGGACGTCGCGAAGTGGTGTGTGGGTTGCTTCCATGGCGACGTAGCGGGCTGCTTGTACTGCGGAGGCGTGGACTTTTTGCCAGTCGATGGTCCAGCCGGAGGATTTGAGGAGTTCGTCGAAGAAGACTCGTTGTGTGCGGGAGTTGCCGTCTCGGAATGGGTGCAGGACGAACTGCGAATTTTTCGATCCGATGCAACACAGCACGGAAGGCCTGCTCAGGCGAGTATAGCCGGTTTCCAACAGGTTCCAGTGTAGTTTCCGAGGCCAGCGAGACCCGCAGACGAGACCGGATTGGGGACCGATTGCAGCTCTGGACGGGCGCAGAACGGCCATTTTCGGCAATCGAAGAACGAACGAACCTCGACAAACTGATGCATCTAATGCAATTATATTGCAGTGGACACCGAGGATGAGGTTTTGAGCCTGCGGCCACGGGGCGTCGCACTGCTGAACGAGCCAGCTGCGGTGTTCGGGGCGATGCTTGACGGTTTCGCGCGACAGCAGACGAGCCGGGGGCTGGCATCCCAGACCATCCTGGTCCGGCGGTGGCAGGTGGAGCGGTTTGCGCGGTTCACCGATACGTATCCGTGGCAATGGCTACCGGGCGACGTGGAGGACTTCACCACGAGCCTGTTCAGTGGCCGTCGCCCCTTGGCGCGGTCGACGGTGCGGAGCTATCACCTGACGATCCGCGCCTTCTTGAATTTCGTGACCGATCAGCGTTACGACTGGGTCGCGGAGTGCCGGTCACGGTTCGGGTCGGTGCCGACACAGGTGTGTTTCGAGTGGAACACGGTCGCGCACACCGCCGACTTCGAGGGCCGCCCAGGGCGTCGGCCGCTGGACTACGGCGAGTTGGAAGCATTGTTCGCGGCCGCGGACAGCCGTGTGGACGAGTTGGTGCGGCAGGGACGCAAAGGCGCGTTGGCGGCGTTGCGGGATGCCCAGCTGCTCAAGACGACCTATGCGTGGGGTCTGCGGCGTCGCGAGGTACTGGGCTTGGACCTGGCGGATCTGCGCTCGAACGCGAAAGCGCCGCAATGGGGCAGCTTCGCGCTGGTGCATGTTCGGCACGGAAAATCGTCCAAAGGCAGTATCCCCAAACGTCGCTCGGTGTTGTCGCTGCCGGAGTTCGAGTGGGCGATCGAGGGCCTGCGAGTCTATGTCGAGCAGGTCCGGGAGCGGTTCCGTCCCGGCACGAACCCGGGGTTGTGGCCGACCGAACGCGGTACCCGAGTCGGGGACCGGTATCTGGACACACGGTTCGCGCAGCTGCGGGAGGTGGCCGGCCTGGCCCCGGAGCTGACGCTGCACAGCCTGCGACACTCGTATGTGACGCACCTGATCGAGTTCGGATATGCCGAACAATTCGTGCAGAGCCAGGTCGGGCACGCCTACGCCTCCACG
>NZ_JBIRHU010000122.1:0-1986 GCF_044328675.1 Streptomyces sp. NPDC017890 | reverse complement strand
CACCATGAGCGGACCGGCCAAATCCTCGGGTAAAAGTGCGCCGACCTGCCGCATTACCTCGGCGGCTGCATCGGCATTGTTTTCGTCGATGTGTGCGAACAACAGATCGCGCACCGTCACGTCATGCATGGCAGCAGCAATAACGGCTGCGTGCTCATCGGTAACGGTAATGCCGTGCTGTGACGTGCCGTCCAGGTAGTGCGAAAGTGCCAGATCGAATACCCGATCGGCCGCTCGCTGTGGCTCCATGGCGCGTAGAACGATGCGCTTGGCGCCGAAGGCCCGTGAGGCCGCGGCAGCGCGTTCCGGGCCGTGCTGCGCGGCGGTAAACCCTGCTCGGATCTCGCTGCGGGTCTTGAGAATCGTTGTGCCCTCGAACAACGCTTCGGTGATCAGTGGGTGTGCTGCAAGATCGACAGGTGTACCCGACTGTGCGGCAAGTGATCCCGCGCCCGTCCATTGACGTACCAGACCATCGGTGAAAACGAACACAGGCGGAACTGAATCGGGCCGAAATGTTTCGAGCGCTTCGGCTACGTCATTGCCCCGTTCGAGCGTGCCAAAGACAACCACAAGCATCGATTGGCACTCTTCCAGAGCTGGTGTCACACGCAAGGAACTCAGAATTCCCTCCGACACGCCAGGGAGCAGATTGAGGAGGGGGAGCATGGCGACCCTGCACGGGTGCACATCGAGGGTGATGATGACCAACTCGTCCTCGGGAAGATGGCCACCCATAGCCACGGCACCGGCGACAACATCGGACGGGCTGGTCATTCGGAAAGCTGGCATTACGGAACCCCTTTGGGTCGGTGGGCGAACTGGTCAGATTCACCCGATGGATTGGACTGACGAACACTTGAAAGCTACCCCACGCCTACGACAAAAAGGCACTTTGACCTGTGTCTATGTCCCCGGCACACCCGGTGCCGGGGACATAGACACAGGAGGCGACGCAAAGCGCCGGCCTCCCGTAGTCTTAGCTGCTAAGGGGCAGTGATCACCTCGGCTGTGAATCTGCCGATCCGGGTGCGTGACAGACGAGAATTGGTGCCGCGCACATGCTCGAACCAGGCTTCGCGCTGATCGTCCGGCAGAGCGTCCCACGAGCTCGCCGTCAGAGTTTCGTAATCGAGAGCGGCGACAGTCTCGAGCGGTGTGAGCAGACGCCAGCTGGCGAGGCGGTACACGTCCGCGAAGTGGCCGTTAACCGGTGGCCACTCGGTCTCGGGGTGGAGTCGCATAAATGTTTGGGCAGCAACACGTTCCACGGAACGTGCAACCGGATAGTGGCGCGACTGCCGAAACTCTCCGCTGTGAATCTCGTCCCGGAGACTGTTCACGACCGAACCTCCTTGATGGAAGATGAACTGGCCGAAGCTGTTTCGGCTTCCTTCGCCTGCCTGTGTCCAGCAAGTTTGTGATACGGAATAGTGTCCGTCCAATCGCCGCCAATCCTCGCCGGAACAGTGACAGATTTCTTATTGACCCGAACCACCGAATACCAGACACCCGAGCACCTGACCAGATCTCCTTTCGCGATCGTGTCCGGCCCGAAATTGTTGGCCTGACCTGACGCGATCTGCTGGGCGCGGATTCCTTCCCAATAGGTGATCTGGTCGGCCCGCTCGGCGATACGGGTAATCAACGCCTGACGGTAGGTGCCCTCGGCCGGAGGAAATTTCTCGATCAGCTTCACGCCACGCACCACGAAGAGCGTCCGCTCGTGACCGTCGAGCTCGCGTTGGTCCGCGCGCTGCTCTGCGTGCATTTTGTCGATCCGATTCTTCACGGTCACCGGGCTGTAGCGAGCCGCTGTGGTCACCGCTGTCGCCTCCGCGCGCCTACGTGCTTCCTCCGCATTCCCCTCGGCTGCCACAGCCTGTCCCAGGCGCTGATGGACTTTCTTGAGCGCTCGCCGATGCCGCCCCTCCGAATGGTGCCCGACCTTGATCGGCTCACCCCCAGGAGGAAGCTGGGCAGCCG
>NZ_JBIRHU010000121.1:0-2026 GCF_044328675.1 Streptomyces sp. NPDC017890 | reverse complement strand
CTTCGCGCAGTTCGATGTCGAAAAGCGTGAGCTGCGAGTCGTTCATCGCATTTCCTGGATCAACTCTGCTGCAGGCCCGAGCGCTTCGTCTTCGTCGGTCGCATTCTTTGCCCCTCGAAGGGCAACGGTGAGGCCCGCAACACCCAACAGGCATGTCATCGAGGCACCTGCCATGAACAGAAGATCACCCACGCGAGGTACCGATTTCGCTTGCTGGACGGATCCACGAAATCCACGCCTCATGCTCGTCTGCGTGCAGCGGAACAGAACCCGGATCATCCGGGTGAGCGTCCGCCCACGCTGATTGTTCGGCCACAAGATCCGCCACCGTCGCCCACCTTTTCGAGGTACAAGGCGGATTCACAACAGCCGCTTTGGCGAGCGCTCGGCGGGTAGCCCCACTGAGACTGAGCAGCTCAGTGCCGCAAATCCCTCGATCCCAGATGTACCGAGCGAGTTTGATGGAATCGGCATACCTCGCGGCCTCCGCGTACGAGGTATGGGTGAAGTCCACGTGGGTGGTCACTGTTGCACCCGCGAATAGCGACGGCGCCGCTCCGAGGCGGTCAACCCACCCCAGACACCGAAACGCTCGTCGTTCGCCAATGCGAATGCCAAGCAGTCGACACGAACGTCGCATCCTGCGCAGACTCGCTTCGCCGGACGGACCGCTTCTCCCGGTTCAGGAAAGAATGCTTCGGGATCAGTGCGTTGGCACACTGCCCGCTCCTGCCAATCGACATTCCCAGCGGTATCGCTTGGGTGAATCTCGGTGATGGTCATCGAAACCACGACTCCTCTACACATCGGCCTCTCGGATTGATGGGCGAACGGTAGCGAGGGACCTGGACTGCTTGAACCGAAGCAGAGGGGCCACCCTGCCTTTTCGAAACTTCACACGGTGGAAGCGAAGCGCAGTTCTACCCGATCAGTGCATTTCTGGGCACTTCTAGCGACTGCACAACCACCGGTAGATTCCTAAGCTCGCCTACAGACATGCGATCCTCTGACGCCGGCAACCCTTGTCCGGCGGCCCAACCAACCGACGGGATACACGTGCCAATTCCAACTTCTTCCACGCCTGGCCCAGTCATGACGCAACTCGCAACAGCGCTGTTCAAAAATGCACACCGCGCCGGCCAAAACTTCACGGATGGAGAGCTCCACAACATCCGCCAAGGTGAAGAAGGAACCACGGAACGGATCTTGCTGGACTTCGCGAAAACCCTTCCCGACCTCCACGTCGGAGCCTTCACCCGCAGAGAGGAATCCCGCTACGGTGCGGACTGGAAATGGTGGATCTCGGACGGCTCGAACAAATGGTTTCACCTCGTCATCCAAGCCAAGAAGCTTCAAACACCCAAAGCGCACGCGGCCGGGAAATACAAGATCAAACACACCGTTCGATCCACTGGCATGCAGCAGATCGACCTACTCGACCTCTACGCCCGAAAGAGCGGAGCGCATAGCCTCTATGCGCTCTACAACCTCGCCGCTCGCGGCGTCCGGTACAGCGACCACACATGCTGCCTCGGCCCCTCCGGCGACCGAATCACTGCTGTCAGCGCAGATGTATTTCTCAAGCGGTTCCCACGTACCAAGGGTCTAGTCGATGATGTCTCCCTAGCCGCGATCCGCGAATACGCAATTCCCTGGTCATGTTTGGCAGACGGTCGGGTCCCCACAGACCCCCGGCCCCCAAAGACCCTTGGGACGGAGGGCCTAACCCGTTGACTCCCACACAATTTGCACAGTGGGTGACAACCCGCCTCAACCACGGCGCCCTGAGCGCATTCAACTCGGACAGCGCGGCATATTCGATGCTCGTCAACTCCGCAACACTGAAAACCCTTGCGCACGGCCGCGAGTGGGTTCAGCGAACCTATCGCGGCTACCTCAACGCGTGGACGAGCACAGCGGACGAGATGGCACCCGACGAGCGGAAGGACGCTTGGATGACCAGTTTCCTATCTGAACTCGAATATTCCGACGTATTTTTCGCCCATCAGCCCATCAGGATCTTCGA
>NZ_JBIRHU010000120.1:0-2051 GCF_044328675.1 Streptomyces sp. NPDC017890 | reverse complement strand
TTCAATTCGGAGGGAGCCACCACGAGAGTTGATGCCGAGTAATGAGGTTGGGGTGCCGCTGAGGGGTCCGTTACTCTGCCAGTTGAGCTACAGCAGCCGGGGGCTGCTGACGGGATTTGAACCCGCAACACACGAAGTAGCGGTACTCCTTCGCACCGGCATCAACTCTGTGAAGTTGTGGCTCCCGAGGATGGGGTGGGACGCAGGACGTGATGCACTAGGCCGCTTGTGCGTACCAGTCGAATCATGTTCGGCTGGGAGGGATTTGAACCCCCGTCTTCTGATAGAAGAAGTATCCGCATCCCTTCGCACCGGGAGGTGTGAAGTGTGTGGCTCCCGAGGAAATGGGCTCGGTGTCGGCAGATTTCACCCAAAGAAGTAGCCGGACCGATTCGCACCGGGAGCGCGAAAGTTGTTGTGAGTTCCGAGTAATGGTTGCGGTGAGGGTGACGTAGGCGCTCTAGCCAACTGAGCTACACCGGATGCAGATCCGGTGACGGGATTCGAACCCGCGACATCCCCATTAACAGTGGAAGTAACCCTCGGTGCTTCGCACCGGAACTCTATTCAGTTGTAAGAAAAGTTGTGACACCGAGTAAAAATGCCGGGCGACAGTGTATTTCGAAGAGGAAGTAACTGCCTGTGGGCTTCGCACCGGTGTGGTGACGTGATCGAGACTAACCGATGAATGTCTCGATGTCTAGCATCGCACTAGACACCCAACACTTAGCGGATGATTGTGGCTACACCTGGGTCGATTCCGTCCAGCGGGTCGCAACCCAACGTGCGGGCAAGCCACATCAGGCGGTCCAAACCCCACTCGTGCCCGCAAGCGACACATGAAGCACCTGAACGCGATACCTGCAGGACCGGTACCCGAACGTGCTCACCGTCCGAATCGGTCCTCGTGACATGCGTTTCACCGCAGGCCGGGCACGCCGCGGCCAACGTGAAGCGGTTGCGCCCCGCGATCAGTTCTTCCGCACTCTCGACCCATGTGCGGATCTCCATCGCCGCAGCCTGCAACCACACCGCATCCTGCGGGCGCCATGACCAGTCCGCGAGATAGGCGAGCCGTGTGGCGGTGCCGCCGTCCGAGCCCGGCGCCCACGCTGTGACAGTGTTGTCCACCAGGACGATCCAGTCCAAGCCGTCGACCCAGACTGGTGGGAGTGAGCGGGCTACTCCGCCGTGAGCTGTGCCCTGCTGTCCTGCAAGGTTTTCGGTCATTTCTGCGTACAGGGAACCTGATGTGCAGACGATCCGGTTTCCGTTGTCGTCGTTTTTGATGTCAATGCGGGGTCCGGTGAGTAGTTGCACTGCGTCGTCGAATGCGCGCCTGGCGGCGTGCAGGCTTTCGTCGTCAGTGCGGTGGTTCGGTGTGGTCGCCATGGTCAAGAGAGCTCCCTTGGTCGTGCGGTTGCTGCGCGGCAGTGATGTGTTTCAGGAGGGCAAGGGTCGCTCCGATGTTCAGGTCGGGGCATTGTCGGTTCTGGTGTGCGGGTCGGACGCAGACGAGAACTTCACCGCGGGGACTTCGGACGCATTCGTCGGGGTGCAGGATGAGGGGTCGAGTCGCGGTGGCGGTGGTGATCAGGCCACCGACGCCGTAGGGCTGTTCGGTCATGGTGGGTGTGCGAGGTGTCAGACGCGTGGTGGCCAGTTCCAGTGTCCTGGTTTGGGTTCGGGTGAGAACGGGACCGAGGGGTTGAAGAACTGTCCGGTGGGGTTGAAGATGACGAGGGAGAGGGTGCCGTTGTAGTCGTCGGGTACTGCGGTGACGATCGCGGCGCGGGGTTCGGGGAGGTACTCGCCTTTTGGGGTGCCGTACGACTGGTAGTGGACGTTTCGTCCGACTGTGGGTAGCTGCTCGGTCATTTCAGTTCTCCTCGATGTAGGGTGCGAGCGCGTTGACGATGGCGCCGAACAGGTGATCCTTTGCCTTCTGGCCTTCGGGCAGTTCCGAGTACTGGACGAGGCATGGATGTGTCTTCGCCTCCGCGTCCTTGACTGGCCCGAAGTTCCACCCGTCCTTGACTTTCGATTCGCAC
>NZ_JBIRHU010000119.1:0-2061 GCF_044328675.1 Streptomyces sp. NPDC017890 | reverse complement strand
AGAAGTCCCTTCGAGGGCTCACCGTTGCCGGTGCCTACGCCGATGAAATCACCGTTATTCGGTCGGACTTCTTCCATCAGCTACTCGGTCGTATGTCTGTCACCGGCGCGAAGTTGTTCGGAACGACGAACCCCGACAACCCGATGCACTGGCTCAAGGCCGAATACCTCGACCGACTGCACGAGCTTCCAGACTGGCGCAGTTGGCATTTCACGCTCGACGACAACCCTGCATTGTCCGAGGACTACAAGAACTCGATCAAGCGCGAGTACACAGGCCTCTGGTACCGCCGCTTCATCCTCGGCCACTGGGTCGCAGCCGACGGCGCCGTCTACGACATGTGGGAGCCGTCCAAGCACGTCGTGCGGTGGCAGGACCTACCGCAGATGGTGGAACTGTTCGGCGTCGGAGTCGACTACGGCACCACGAATCCCACCGTGGCGCTGTTGCTCGGCGTAGGCGCCGACGGCGTGCTCTACCTGATCGACGAATGGTCGTACACGCCACGATCGGACGCCACCCGCTGGACCGACGCTCAACTCTCCCGCGGCCTGCGTGACTGGCTCGCCGAAGGGCACCTGCCATACCCGACGCGAATGCCTCCCGGACCGGTCATCGTCGACCCCGCAGCGGCGTCATTCCGGGTACAGCTCCTGCAAGACGAACTTCCGACGTACGCGGCCGAAAACGATGTGCTGTACGGAATTCGGACCATCGCAACATTGCTCTCGACCGGAAAGCTGAAGGTCACCGATCGCTGCAAGACCTTCATGACCGAGGTCGCCGGCTACTCGTGGGACACGCAAGCAACATCCGAGGGCTACGACCAGCCCATCAAGTCTGCGGATCACGCGCTCGACGCTGCCCGCTACGCCATCGTCACCACCGAAAAGCGGTGGCGACGCTACGTCGATGTGAACGGAGGCGAGTATGCCGCTTCCTGAGAAGTCCACCGAATGGCCGCCGAAACCGTTCGACCGCGCGCAGAAGGAAATGCGCACCTGGAATGCCTGGTACACCGGCAACGTCGAGGTGCTCGAAGAAATCTACCGGGAAAATAACCGGCAGCGCCCATCTCAGTACGCCGGGGGAGTCGTCGGGAAGTTGGCTCGATTCTTTTGGGGCCGGCCAAACCCCCAGCAGTCGCACCGACTTCACGTACCCGCAGCGTCCGACCTCGCCCGAGCTTCGGCAGACCTGCTGTTCGCGCAACCACCGATGTTCGTAGTCGGAGAGGACGACGCGCGCGGTGATCATCAGGCAACGCAGGACCGTCTGCAGAAACTCTTCGGTGAAGACGACGCCGCCGCGACACTGGCGGAGTCCGCTGAAGTGGCGTCCGCGCTGGGTGGCACGTACCTGCGCTGGTGGTGGGACAAGGAAGTCGCTGACAAGGTCAAGCTCGGGGCAGTCGCCGCCGACGCAGCGGTCCCAACATGGAAGTACGACCAACTGGCCGGGGTGACGTTCTGGACCGTCGTGAACGACGACAACGACACGGTCTACCGACACCTCGAGCGTCATGAGCCGGGACGAATCCTGCACGGGCTCTACGAAGGTGACCGGGGCCGTCTGGGCAGAGCCGTTCCACTGACCGAGCACTCGTCGACGTCATGGGCAGCTGACCTAGTCGACAGTGAAGGTGCCATCGAAACTGGCATCGACGCGCTCACGGCAACGTACATCCCGAATGTGCGTCCCAACCGGAAGTGGCGACCGATCCACGGGCTCTCCCCGCTCGGCCGGTCCGACTTCGACGGGTTGGAGCCGCTCTTCGACGCGCTCGACGAGTCGTACAGCTCGTGGATGCGCGACATCGACCTCGGTAAGGCGCGGCTGTTCGTCGATGAATCGATGCTCAAGCCACTCGGTCCCGGTAAGGGATCAGCCTGGGACGGTGAGCAATCGATCTTCACACCGATGGCATCCGGGCTCGGTTCGATGCAGAACGGCAACGCGCCAGTTCAGGCGAACCAATTCACGATCCGGTGGCAGGAGCACGCCAACACGTGCGCGGAACTTCTGAATGCGATCCTGCGGGGCGCTGGCCTGTCGGCGGGA
>NZ_JBIRHU010000118.1:0-2080 GCF_044328675.1 Streptomyces sp. NPDC017890 | reverse complement strand
ACCGCTGTGGTGTTCCGTTTCGTGTTGCGGACGATCATCTCCCGAAAATGATCGACTGCGCTGGTCAGCGGCGTGGAATACCTTTCTCAGGTGTTCGATTCTTTGCATCCCAGAAATTCCGCTTCGAGCGCACACTTGCCGAGAGCCGCAATACGGGCACCGCCGATTTGTGGTGCACAAATGAGAATCAGGTCGCCACGTGTGACCGAGCTGCAAGGGTTGTTGCAGTTCAGGACTTCGGCTTTCGCTTCGGTCTGGTCAGTGTGGCGACCTGAGGCTCGTCGCGGGTTCAAGAATAGTTCGGGGACCCGACATGTTCGGCGGCGATGGACGCCGCCGGTCAGTCGAGGGTTCAACCCCGGTACGGCACTTTTGATCTCTCTAGATCAACCTCGCCGATCGCATATCCGTTGGCTTCCAACATCTGACGAACTGCTCTCTCTCGTAGATCTGGCGCATTACCTGGCCCGATCACAACCTTCACAATGGCGTCACGGGGAAAACCGATCTCGATGTACGGAACCACGCCTCCAGTACCGTAGCTTCCCTGCCGGAAATTCAGTCGCGCGGACGCCTCTGCGAACATAGCGATAAGTCGCCATTCTTTCTCAGCTTGGAATGATTCATCTTTCAGAGTCATGCACAACCGACCGGCGGCGTTGAACATCTCCGTGACAAAGTTGAAGTAGTTAACCGCAGCTGGCTTTTCAGAAATACGTGAACGGAGGAAGTTTTGAACCAAATTCAAGTTTTCGGCCCGCGCCTCGTCACCATAGAAGATGGGTCGCGGCCCAGGGATCGGAGCATCAACCCAACCTCTTCCGTCCGGTTCCATTCGGTTTCCTGCTTTGTAATCCCAGCATTGGTAGGTCAGCTCCGCTAGCTTCGCCCGATCGAAACCTACGGCGAAACCATCACCACCTGCATATCCACGCCACTGCCCGAGCGAGTCACGTTCGGTAGTAAAGCAAGTGACATACCCGTTCGCCCATTTCCAATCGTATGGCATCTGCGGCTGTGACTCGTCTACGAGAGCCGCAAGCGACCAGGCGGCGGCTCGAAGTGCATGTTTCTTTGGTCCAAGGTACGACGGATCTCGATGGTCGGGCCCCTCGGTCGTGAAGAAGTCACCACACTCCCTCCGCTCTTCCTCTGTAAGGTCAGGTAGTTCCTGAGCCAAGGAGTGAAAGATCTCGGCCATCAACCCGGCACTGTATTTGAGTTCCTGAGCATCATTTAGATACTTTATATCGGTTCCCCAGAGCTTTTGACTTTTGATGATGCCGGAGAATCCTCCGAAGTTTGTGTAGTGATAGAGGATGTCATTCTCGTCGGTCACGATTTTGATAGTACTGCAGTCACCTGACAACTTTTTGCAGGAGGATCCCACTAACACTCACGCCCCCTCGTTCCAATCCAGTCAACAGGCTTGCAAAAAAAGCCGCCCTGAGCAGCGCGGAACTTAGCATCGACGGGCCTTGACCCCGCGGGTTGGACACGCTTGATCCTGGTCTCAGACCAGGGAAAGCGAGAAGATCTAACCCGATGGCAAAGAAAAATTACTCCGAAGAGTTCCGCCGCGACGCAGTCGAGCTGTACCGCGACACCGGCGGCGCGACCGTAGCCGGGATCGCCGCCGATCTCGGCGTATCCCACGGCTCCCTGACCACATGGCTGAGAAATGCGGGTATCCCGATCCGCAGACCCGCCGCCACCGCTCCGGGGCCCGGCACCGGCGAGACACCCGAGCAGGAAGCCGCCAGGCTCCGCGCCGAGGTCGCACACCTACGCGCGGAGAAAACCAAGCTCGAAACTGAGCGAGACATCCTGCGGTCGGCGGCAAAATATTTCGCCGGAGAGACGAACTGGTGAACCGCTTCCAGTTCGTTGCAGACCACTCCGACACCTACCCGGTGAAGCGGTTGTGCCAGGTCATCGATATCGCCCGCTCGTCGTACTACGCATGGATCAACGCCGCCGAGAAACGAGCCGCCCGGGCCGCAGCCGACGCTGAACTCGCCGACAAGATCCGCGCCGTCCACACGGTGGGACAACACCTACGGGCGGCCCCGGATCACCG
>NZ_JBIRHU010000117.1:0-2098 GCF_044328675.1 Streptomyces sp. NPDC017890 | reverse complement strand
CGAGCCAAGTTGGTTGCGTTGCTCGAACCCGAACGAATCGGCGTCGAATTGTCCGAGGAGCTGCAGCTGCATCCCGAGCAGTCCACGGACGCTTTTGTCCTGCACCACCCGGAAGCAAAGTATTTCAATGTCTGAGTTGCCGAACGGAATATCGGAAGACGGCCCCTCGCCGTTCGCTCGCCGCGTCCTCGACATCATCGACCGTATTCCTGCAGGCCGAGTGATGACATACGGACTGATCGCCACCATCGTCGACGCGCATCCGCGCCAAGTCGGCCAGGTCATGACCCACTGGGCAGACGAAACACATTGGCACCGAGTGGTCTACGCCAACGGCACTCCCGCTACCTGTCACGGCAACAACGCTCTCGTCCTACTGCGCGGCGAAGGGACGCCCATGCGCGACGGACGGGTCGACCTCGTACACGCGCTGTGGAATGGATGATCCACCTCAAACGATGGCGAGAACCGTCCTGCAATCGTTTTCGACGAAATGCCATGTCCTCCATGCGATTAAGTCATCTTCACCCTCGTATTTGCTCCCCGGGTCATGTCCTAAGTCTGGTATGTCGGATGAGACACGGCCACCCGCTGCGCAGTCTCGACGTGCACTCAGGTGGACTGGCGGTTGACGACACACCCGGGGGCAAGGTGTAAGGCGCGAGAGCGTGTAGCGCCGACGCGGCGTGTGAACGGGGAGAGCTCAGTGACCGGGCGGCCAGCTCGGTATCGGTTCGATGATGTGGACGGTCAACTGACAACGTCGAACACGTTGTGTTCGCGCTTTGCGCTGAACCTCTACGTGGAGACAAAAAGATCTTTCACAGGGCGAGTGAGCGAATTGCGGTCTGGACGATCGGCAACACGTCCTCTTCGAACCACAGGTTCTTGGCAAGCCACGGCTGGTTGCGCGGAGAAGGATGTGGGAGGGGAAGGTACCCCAACGGCAGGTAATCCTTCGCTGCTTTGACGGTCTCGGTCAGTGTCGGCTTGCGCCGACCACGTAGATAATGCGCCTGTGCATACTGACCGACCAACACCGTGAGTCGGACGTCGAGTAAACGATCGTTCAGTGCCCCATGCCAATGAGATGCACATTCGGATCTCGGTGGTTTATCGCCCGACCTGGCTTTGCCTGGATAGCAAAAGCCCATCGACATGACGGCTACCGTGTCCGGGTCGTAGAACTGTGTGGGCGTCAGACCGAGCCAAGCGCGCAGACAGTCACCTGAAGGATCGTCCCAGGGAACACCCGTCGTATGAACTTTGCGGCCGGGCGCCTGGCCGATCACACGCAGCCGAGCCGATGGGCCTGCTTGCAGTACGGGACGCGGTCCGCACGGCAGGTGGTCCGCGCAGAGCGTGCACCCTCGGATCTCCCTGAGCAACTCAGCCAATGGTTCCGGCATATTTCCCATCTCCGGGGTCGAGGCAAGCATAGAAGTGACGTCGTTATCGGACGCGTTCGAGGTCGTCGTCTACCGGGAAATCACCGAAATCCGGGTGGAAGGCTTGAAGCCGCGCCGGTAGGCCGGGCTGACAGATTTCTCAGTCAGCGGGCAGCGGGGGCGTCGAGTCCGCCGGTATTTGGCACGGTTTCCCCTATGTCTCCAACCATGCCTCGAAGACGCATATGCCCGTCGGACAACGTGTAGCAGCGTTGCGACGAGACAGGGTAGCGACAGGACAGAGACCCAGGGTGCCGCGACCGGGACGCATCGGGGCAGTGAAGACATCACGCGGGTTGGCGGCGTAACTGGCTGACGCCTTCCACAGCAGCTCTAGCGATCGGAAGACCCTCGAAGGATCTCGCCGCCCAAGGTGTACGCGCCCAGCTCTCCTGAGTAGGCCAGCGGTCGAAACCGTGACGGCTCATCGGATCCCAGGTCAGTGAAACCCGACGAGCCGTCCCGTGCCCTGGCCCGGCAGAGCTGAGGCACGGCACAAGTGATCCACCGGACGCAAAATTTGGGGGACCGGCTATCCGGTGGATCCTCGACTCACTACCCCCGCTGCCCGTCATGTAAACGCCGCACCGAATCGTGAGCCGAAACGCTCAGTTCTCGAATGCGGTGATGCTCCGGACCAGTGACGTCCG
>NZ_JBIRHU010000116.1:0-2127 GCF_044328675.1 Streptomyces sp. NPDC017890 | reverse complement strand
GGACTGGGAGCGGTTCGGTGCCGGGCGTGTGGCGTTGTTCGACGGGATACCGGAAGTACGACACCTGCGCGAACACACCACCCCCGAGGACAACGCCTCGGCGCTCGCCCGCTGGCTGGACGGAGTCCCGGCAACCGAACAGGAACAGGCCGTCGTCGACCTGGTCTGCACGCACGCCGCGGCCGTGCTCGGCTACCCGGGCCACACGTCCATCGACCCCGAGCGTGCCTTCCGCGAGCTGGGCTTCGACTCGCTGACCGCCCTCGAGTTCCGCAACCAGCTCGGCGCGACCATCGGCAGGCAGCTGCCCGCCACCGTCGTCTTCGACCATCCGACCGCCGTCGCCCTCGCCGGATACCTCCGCGAGGAGTTCATCGGCGCGGCATCCGACAGCGCGGCCGCCACCCCGCAGGGCGGCGCGTGGCAGGACGACGAGCCCATAGCGATCGTCGGCATGAGCTGCCGGTTCCCCGGAGGCGTCGGCTCGTCCGAGGACCTGTGGCGGCTCGTCCTCTCCGGTACGGACGCCATGTCACCGTTCCCCGCCGACCGCGGCTGGGACCTCGAACGGCTCTACGACCCGGACCCCGACGCCCCCGGCACCGCCTATGTCCGCGACGGCGGTTTCATCAGCGACGCGGCCACGTTCGATGCCGCCTTCTTCGGGATCTCCCCGCGCGAGGCACTGGCCATGGACCCGCAGCAGCGGCTCCTCCTCGAAACCGCCTGGGAAGCCTTCGAACACGCGGGCATCGACCCCCTCTCCGTGCGCGGCACCCGCACCGGAGTCTTCGCCGGCACCAACGGCCAGGACTACGCCGCAGGCCTCACGGCGGTACCCGAGGGCGTCGACGGCTACCTCGGGATCGGCAACGCGGCCAGCGTCGTCTCCGGGCGCGTCGCCTACGCCCTCGGCCTCGAAGGCCCCGCGGTATCGGTCGACACGGCCTGTTCCTCGTCTCTCGTCGCTCTGCACCTGGCGATCCAGGCCCTGCGCACCGGCGAATGCACGCTCGCACTCGCCGGCGGTGTCACGGTGATGTCCAGCCCGGCTGCCTTCATGGAATTCAGCCGTCAGCGCGGCCTGGCCGCCGACGGCCGCTGCAAGGCGTTCGCGGCAGCGGCCGACGGCACGGCATGGGGCGAGGGCGTCGGTCTGCTTGTCGTGGAGCGCCTGTCGGACGCCCGCCGCAACGGCCACGAGGTCCTCGCGGTGGTCCGCGGCTCCGCGGTCAACCAGGACGGAGCGTCGAACGGCCTGACCGCGCCGAACGGCCCCTCACAGCGGCGCGTCATCCGGCAGGCCCTCGCCAACGCGCGTCTCGAGCCGTCCGACGTGGACGCCGTGGAGGCGCACGGCACAGGCACCCAGCTCGGCGACCCGATCGAAGCCGAGGCCCTCCTCGCGACGTACGGCAAGGACCGCGACACGGACCACCCGCTGCTGCTGGGCTCCATCAAGTCGAACATCGGGCACACGCAGGCAGCCGCCGGTGTCGCCGGCATCATCAAGATGGTCATGGCGATGCGCAACGGCGTGCTGCCGCAGAGCCTGCACATCGACGAGCCGACCCCCCACGTCGACTGGCCCACGGGAGCAGTGGAACTCCTCGCCGAAACGCGTCCCTGGCCCGAGACGGGCCGCCCGCGCCGAGCGGCGGTCTCGTCGTTCGGTGTGAGCGGCACCAACGCCCACACCGTGCTGGAGGAAGCCCCTGCCGTCCCTGCCGCCGCCGACGACGTGACCGCACGTCCGGGCGCCGCGGAGCCACTCACCGATTCGTCGATGGAACCGCGTCCCAGGGCCCTGCCCCTGCTCGTTTCGGCGCGTACGGCTCCCGCACTCACCGGGCAGCTCGAACGGCTGCGCAGCCACCTCACCACACACCCCGAACTCCTCCGCCTCGACGTCGCCCACTCCCTGACAACGACGCGGGCCCTTCTCGAACACCGCGCGGCGCTCTTCGGGCCAGACTCGGACGGCCTGGACCACGAGCTGGTGCAAGGCGTCGCGGATCTGCGCGGCAAGTGCGTGTTCGTGTTCCCGGGTCAGGGTTCGCAGTGGGTCGGGATGGCTACGGAGCTGATGTCTTCGTCGCCGGTGTTCGCGGAGCGGATGCGGGAGTG
>NZ_JBIRHU010000115.1:0-2219 GCF_044328675.1 Streptomyces sp. NPDC017890 | reverse complement strand
CCGCGAGCATCGTCTCGTCTACGTCGTCAAAGATGACATCATCGTCATCCAGCAGGCACGGCGACACTACTGAAAGCAACAGCCCCGGTGCGCAATTCGCGCACCGGGGCTGTTTTCTCTCTTATGGTCGCCTGAAGGCGACGACGTTGCTCGTCGCCGCCGTCGACTCTTGTTCCTCTGCGGACGTTTGGTCTCCGGTCCAACGCAAGATCAGCCCAGGGTCGATCCCATGTTCGTCTGATGCACGCGTCACGAAGTGCCGGCCGTACACCTTCGACAATGCCTGTCCGAACAGTCGCGGCGTTTCCTGCGCTACGTCGACCGGCTCGTTGGTGCGCCACCCTTGTGAGGACAGCTGAATGCTCAGACTTCGGTAGCGCTCCGGCGAGATCACGCCGATGTCCTTTGCGCGCCTGGCGATAGCCCCCACCGAGATCCCATAGTCAGCCTTGATCCGGAGATAGCCGTGCAGCGACAGGCTCTCCGTGACTCGAGCGCGGACTACCCGCTCAGGCAGCAGCAGCGCGCCGCCGAAACGAAACGCGCGCGCTTCCTCCGGACAACGTGTGCTCCCCAACGGGGATGCGAGCCGACGATCGAAAATCCAGTGAGCGGCCTCGTGCCCCAAACTGAGACGCTGGACCGCTCCAGGCAGTTGACTCGTGAGCGCTACCAGCGGGCGTTCGGTTCCAAGGTTCGGGCGGGACACCCCAACGTGATCCGATGCGCCTTCAAAGCTGTCATCCAAGTCGTTGACGACACCGACGCCGTGACGTTCCAGCAGTCGAGTGACGTTCTTGACCGGATCTTCTGGTCCCAGACCTGCGGATCGTCGGAGGGCTTCGGCACATTCCTCGGGATCGTTGTTGAACTCGGCAGGGTCCGGCAGTTCGCTCGTCCGGAACTCCGACGCCGCGGAGATGGCATTGAACAAACGAGCAGCTTCGGAGTAGAGACGCTTCACACGACGTTCGTCACGAGCGCTCGCGCGGGCACGCTTACGGAAGGTGAACTGGCCGGCGTCCGTCTCCCCGTCTGGCATCTGGAAGAAGCTGAGCGGGAGCGAATAGGTTTCGGAAAGTTTGACCGCGAGGGACTCGGGCAACGGTCGTGAACCCTTCTGCACCAACGACAAAAAGCTCTGCGATACCTCCGCAGAGGTCGCGAGCTCTTGCTGTGTCAGGCCTTTGAGGTCACGAAGGGCCAGCAGTCGGGGTCCGAGCAGCTCTCGGTCAGTGTTGTTGTCAATCATTCTTCGTTTTCTGCGCGATCGATATTTGCCTCGCCGAAGAAGTCCTCATCGTCTGAGTCTCCGGAGAAGGTCATGTCGGTAAAGATGGTGCCGTCGGGCCGGACGGCGATGTCGAGATCGTAGGGCACTGCCTGGCCGTAGACGCCTGCGGCGAGCGGCCGAACGATCCGAAGAGTGAATCCTTCTGCGACGCTTTCCTTTTTGGCGTAGTCCCACAGCAGAAGCAGTTCGCTCATCGTTTGAGTCTGCTGCACGGGAACAGCGGGCCGGGGGAACAATCCGCCTTGCTGCCAGGCTTCCCGGCGCGCCCGGTTCTTTCCCGCGACGGGCACGCCGCTCGGATAGGTCTTGCGTCGCTCCTTCAGGAACCGCAGTTTCAGACCGAGGGTGGGCGCGGTCAGATAAAGCTGTCCCATCAACTTCGGATTGCCGCCCAGCCGCCATTCGGCCGGCAGCGTTTCGCTTTCGAGGTACTCCCGGAATGCGATGCGGGCCATCATGGGCCGAATGTGCGGGTACTTCTCGCTTTTGTACCCACGTGTTCGAGTGTTGGCGTCAGCCAGGGCCGAGGCGACACCTTCGTACATACGTGGCGCGAGGATGCCGGATTGCGTCATCACGAGGCGCTGCATTTCATTGGGCGTCATATTATGACCTCTCGGTTGGCTGAAGTCATAATATGACAAGGAATGAAAGATTGCCAGTCGGTGTTCCCCCGCCCCCCGACCACGACCAACCAATCCCCCACGACCCACCACGCGCGCACTCACGCGCACGCGACACTCCGACCGGGTGCACGACTGCTGCTCGATGTCTCTATCCGATGCGTTGTTGGTAGGCGCGCCACGGGAGTTGGAGTTGGCCGGTTTTGCCTGCTCGGTTTTTGGCGATGATGAGGGTGATGTAGCCGGTTGGTTGTCCGGTGGGGTCGGTTTCGTGGTGGAGGAGGATGACGGTGTCGGCGTCT
>NZ_JBIRHU010000114.1:0-2244 GCF_044328675.1 Streptomyces sp. NPDC017890 | reverse complement strand
CGTCGTTCTCGCTGTTGCGATTTTGTACTACGCGCCTCCGAACATCCAGCAACCGAAGTTTCGGTGGATCAGCGGCGGCGCCGCCCTGGCCATTGTGGTGTGGATCCTCGCATCGGTAATCTTCGGTTTCTACGTCGCGAACTTCAGTAGTTACAACAAAACCTACGGCTCCCTCGCCGGTGCGATCGTGTTCCTGTTGTGGCTGTGGATCACCAACCTGGCCTTGCTGTTCGGCGCAGAGCTCGATTCCGAACTCGAACGTGGACGAGAATTGCGTCAGGCACACAACTTCGAGGGCCACGCCGAAGGATCGGATGGTGTCTGCACTGACGTCGATACCCCGAAACGCAAGGAAATGCCGATCGGCGGCCCAACGCACGCTATGGGAAATACCAAGCACATCGTCACGGCCGCGTCACTCGGTGCCGCTGCCGTTGCGGTGATCATCGCTGCCGGTAAGCGGCCTGAGCGGAGAGGCGGTCGATGAACGTGGTCTCGCAGGTCCGTGGTTCGCCGCTCTCACGGGCCAGGGCTTGCGCCACGGCACTGTAGCGAGCATGTTTCCCGTCCTTCTGACTTCGTCATCGACGGTTCAACCCTGACACGAGGCTTGCGGCCTCCTTCGAGATGATTGCAGCGTCCGCTTGCCCGGTATACGTGCGTTGCCCACCAGGCAGTCGCGTACGGCAAACTCGGGTTGCCCTCGCTCGACTGCCCTGGTTTCGGTGCGAATCAGAGGTCTGCCATTGAGTGTCATCCGAAAATTACGGTTCCCGCTGGGATCGGCGTCGGCTCGGCGGGGCAGAACTGCTCGTGCGGAAGATGCGCAGAATGAGCGCTACATGCTCACCCGGCTGATGTGCGGTGAGCGCGGTCAGCTCGTCCGACAGTGCTGCGAGTTCGCGGGCTCGGGTCGGCGCGAGGGCGCGCAGGTGGTCGGCGTCGGTGGCGTAGAGAGACACGGGTGTGAGGGGGTGTAAGGAGTAGCCGAGCGATTGGGCGCGTATCCAGAACTCTTCGGCGCGTGCTCCGCTGCGGATGTAGTCTGCGGCGGCGGTTCCCTGCTGAGTGATGACGGCGACGGCGTCGCTGGAGGCCAGGCGGGTGCGGGTCTGTGCTCGGAGCGCTTGCCCGGCATCCCAGTTGTTCAGTTGTTCCATCACGTCGGGGCGGCGGAGGAGTTCGAGGGCGGCGAGTTCTGAAGTAGGGATACCCAAGCTGGAAACCTCGATACCACTGGCGAGGTCGCGCGAATGTGGCCAGCGTAGCTCGGAGATCATCTCTCGATGCAGAGTGTCGGTGAGGAATCGGATGCGGTCGGTGGCACTGATGTTCTCGGCCAACCGTGTGATCGTCTCCCCGTCCTGGATCAGGTGGACTGCGACGGTCGGGGAGGACAGACGCGCCGCCAGGTGTGCGAGGTCCGTCGGATCGCACGGCGGCAGGCCGGGATCGGGCAGAGCGCGGTGTGTGCTGCGATGGAGCATCCCGGGTAGTTGGTCGGTGAGCGAGATGTCGGTGCCGGCAGTGAACTTGATCCGCGCGGAGGTCGCCTTACCGTCGCCGATGATGACGGTGTCGCCGAGGATATGTCGGTGTGCCGCGGCGACGCGAGCGTTGTGCAGTGCGGCACCGAGCGCGACGAAACTTCCGCGGTACTCGATATCCACACTCGACGAGCGGGTTTCGTCGAGACGCAGAGTCAGCGCAGTCTCGTCCGTGTGAATGATCCACGGTTGCGAGTTACCTCCCGACGGAGCGCGTGCGGCAGCGAAAGCGACGGCTTCGGTATCGGGGAGCGCGTCGTACTGTGCTCGCAGATCGATCGGACGCGAACCGTTTGTCGCCGGTGAGGCGATCGAGTCGGAGGGAATGTGTGGGTCGGTCAGTTGATCGAGGTGCTGACCGATATCGATGCGCACCCTCCCCGAGGGAAGAGCCTCACCGAGACCGAACCGGCGGATCGCGGCGACCACAGACGCCCCGCCCAGCAAAACGTCCCCGCCGAGTTGAGGCCAGGTGGCCACGGTGGTGCCCACTTCCAGGACCGAGGCGGCCATGCGGGCCGAAATCTCGGCCCCCTGCAGGATGCGTAAGCCGAAGGGAATTTTTTCTTGCACGCTCAGCCCGGATACGGTGGCAGCGTCGAGATCTCCGACCAGCCCGTGAAAGAGTGGCCTGGCGGGTTCGAGGTCGAATCGTTCGACGTCGAAGAGACCGCGGTCGCTGGTTTCCATGATGACC
>NZ_JBIRHU010000113.1:0-2263 GCF_044328675.1 Streptomyces sp. NPDC017890 | reverse complement strand
CCGGCCTGCTCCTCCGAGACCGGCGCCTGCTCCAGGATCACGTGCGCATTGGTGCCACTCACCCCGAACGACGACACACCCGCACGACGCGGACGGTCGACCTCCGGCCACGACCGGGCCTCCGTCAACAGCTCCACCGCACCCGCCGACCAGTCCACATGCGACGACGGCGCATCCACGTGCAAGGTTCTCGGCAGTTCTCCGTGGCGCATCGCCATGACCATCTTGAGGATGCCCGCCACGCCGGCGGCAGCCTGCGTGTGCCCGATGTTCGACTTGATCGACCCCAGCCACAACGGCCGGTCGGTGTCCCGCTCCTGCCCGTACGTGGCGAGCAGGGCCTGCGCCTCGATCGGATCGCCCAGCGTCGTCCCCGTGCCGTGCGCCTCCACCACATCCACACCGGACGCATCGACCCGCGCACTGGCCAGCGCCTGCCGGATCACCCGCTGCTGCGACGGGCCGTTCGGCGCCGTCAGACCGTTCGACGCACCGTCCTGGTTGACCGCCGAACCCCGGACCACGGCCAGCACCTCATGTCCGTTACGGCGGGCGTCCGACAGCCGCTCCACCAGCAGCAGCCCCACACCCTCGCCCCAGCCGGTACCGTCGGCGGCTTCCGCGAACGGCTTGCACCGCCCGTCCCCGGCCAGCCCGCCCTGCCGGCTGAACTCCAGGAACGCACCCGGCGTCGACATCACCGCCACACCACCGGCCACCGCCATCGAACACTCACCATTACGCAACGCCTGCACCGCCAGGTGAAGCGCCACCAACGACGACGAACACGCCGTATCCACCGTCACCGCCGGTCCCTCGAGCCCCAGCACATACGACAACCGACCCGACACCACACTGCCCGAGCTGCCGGTCAGCATGTAGCCGTCCACACCCTCGGGCAACGCACCGAGCCCCATACCGTGGCCCTGGGCGGACGCGCCGGCGAAGACGCCGGTCTGGCTGCCCCGCAGGGACGTCGGGTCGATACCCGCCCGCTCGAACAGCTCCCACGCCGCCTCCAGCAGCATGCGCTGCTGCGGGTCCATGGCGAGCGCCTCACGCGGCGAGATCCCGAAGAAGCCGGCGTCGAACTCCCCCGCGTCGTAGACGAACCCACCGACGTGTGCGAAGCCGGCTCCGAACATGCCCTCCGTGTCCCAGCCGCGGTCCGTCGGGAACTCGGACATCGCGTCCGTGCCCGAGGCCACCAGGTCCCACAACTGCTCGGGAGAGCGGACGTCACCCGGGTAACGGCAGGCCATACCGACGATCGCGATCGGATCGTCCGACGCCCCGACCACGGCCACGCCCGCTCCGGCCGAGGCGGCGTCGGACGCGATGTCGCCTCCACCGACCAGCCGGCCGAGGAGATGGTCGGCGAGCACCACGGGGCTCGGATAGTCGAAGACGACCGTCGCGGGCAGCTTCAGACCGGTGGCCGTGACAAGCCGGTTGCGGACCTCCACGGCGGTCAGCGAGTCGAAGCCCATCTCCCGGAAGGCCCGGTTGGCCTCCACCGCGTCGGTCGACGTGTATCCGAGCACCGAGGCCGCGGTGGAACGGACCAGGTCGAGGACCGTCCTCGATCGTTCGGTCGCCGTGAGACCGGTGAGGCGCTGTGCCAGGGAGCCGTCGACGGACGTCGTGTTCCCGCCCTTCGGGACCTCGCCGTGGTCCAGAGCCGCGCGCACCTCGGGGATGTCGGTGAGGAGCGGGCGTGGGCGGGCCGCCGTGAAGCCGGGTACGAAGCGGGCCCAGTCAACGTCGGCGACGGCCACGAACGTCTCGTCGTGCTCCACCGCCTGCACCAGCGCCGACACCGCCAGCTCCGGATCCATCGGCAGCACGCCACGCCGCCGGAGTTGTTCCTCGGCGGCGCCATCGGTGATCATGCCGCCTCCCGCCCAGGCACCCCAGGCGACGGAGGTCGCGGTCAGGCCACGCGCCCTGCGGTCCTGGGCAAGCGCGTCGAGATGGGCGTTGGCAGCGGCATAGACGCCCTGCTTGCCGCCGCCCCACACACCGGCGTTCGACGAGAACAGCACGAACGCGTCCAGCTCCGCCCCACCCAGCAGCTCGTCCAGATGGCGGGCACCCGCCACCTTCGCTGCCATGACGTCCTCGAGCCGTGTGGTGTCGATGTCGACCAGGTCGACGAACTGGCCTACGCCGGCGGCGTGGACGACGGCGGTCGGCGGGTGGTCGGCCAGTACGGCCGCCAGCGCCTCACGATCCGCCACATCACACGCCACCACACTCACCC
>NZ_JBIRHU010000112.1:0-2265 GCF_044328675.1 Streptomyces sp. NPDC017890 | reverse complement strand
ATCGGAGAGTGTCTTGCTTCGCAGCCGATGCCATCGTCGCGATTGTCACCGATCCAGGTGTTGGGCTACGCGTGTCGGAAGGCGCGTCAACGCCAAGTGCAAGTCGGCCGGCACCGGCATCGGCTGCTTTCATCACTGCGCGTCCGACGGCGGTCGAGTCGGTGATGTCCACGGCCTGGGTCGTGACCGCACCCTGGCGACCATTGACCGAAGAAACTGGTGACGCCGGGTAGGTGTTCTCGCGCCAACTCGCAAGCTGCGTCGGGTTCGTGCCGATAATTTGGAAGTCGCTACCGCGGTCCGTGCGCGTGCACCAGTCGCCCTTTTGACCATCGAGCTCGAGCATCGCTGCTTGTGATGCCACAGCGCCGAGGAAGTCCCGGATCGCGACGGCCGGGATCTGCGACTGAACCAGTACCCCGTTGCTATCGAGGTCAGCCTTGGTTGCGAGTTTCGCGGTTAGACCGGTGACGTCGGATTCGGGGTGACTATGGGCGGTTGGAGTGCGGGCGTTGGTCAGTCGCGAATCGCCCTCCTGCACTGATGTGTCCGCTCTTGCGAGGGAAGCCTGCACACCGGTGGAGGTCTTTCCCTTCGTCACTGCTTCGTCAGCTAGCTTCGGTGTTGTGACGGCGTTGTCAAGAACCGAGCCCGCGACTATGTCGTCGGCCGCGGCTTCTGCGCGCTGTGCCTGCAGTGTCGCATCGGTTACCGCCTGCTGCGACAGCTCCCTCTCGATTACGAACTGTGCGCCGTACTGCTCCAGTGTCTGGTCAACGAGGCCAGCTGTGTTCTCGATGCTGACCTTGACCTGCACGAGTTCGGTCTTGATCTGCTCGACATCGCCCTTCGCCGTGACGACGACGCCGCGCGCGTCAGATACGGTCTGACGGTCGGTCGCGACTGCGGATGCTGCGGACTCCACAGCCAGCCGATCCTCCGCAACCTGAGCCGCATCGGACGCAACATCTTGGATCCCCGCAGCGGTCTGGACTGCCGCGTCGGCGGCGTCCTCGGCTCGCCCTGCTGCCTCGTTCGCTTCGGTGATCGCGGGGACAGCGACGGTGATGTCTGCGCCCTGCGACATGTCGAAGACCAGGTTGTCCCCGGAGAGGGTGATGCCGTCGACGTTTCTACCCGGCGGACCCGGAACGGTCGAATCCTTGCCCGGAGGACCCTCAAGCGGAACGAGGACTCCCCCGCTGGGAGTCGATTCCGTTCCAAGATCGATGCGTTCACCGTCACTGCCTACGAGAATCACTGCGCATTCACCTTCTTCACCTGCCCGGTCTGGAGTTCCTGCTCGGTGGTGGGCGTGGTTGTTGTGTCCTTGAGCATGAGCCAGTACTTTGTGCGCGGTTTGACGGTCGCCACAATCTCGGACTCGATCTTCAAATGTGCGACGTGCCCGGTGATCTCGAATCCCCATCGGATTTGCGCTGGACCGGGATCACCGATCAGGAAATACAGCTCAAGACCTGCGGGGAACTCTGAGTCGTCGTCGAATCGGTACCAGTAGACGAAGTCGCCGACAGTCGGCAGGTTCAGAGCTCCGGTGGGAGTTGGCCGTCGGATATCCGGCATCAGTTCACCTCCGGAATCATTGCGTAGAAGTCTCGAATGATCTGAGCTGTATCGGGATCGATGTTTGCGGATGCGCTCGTGATCGGAATCTCCAGATCAGCGAGTCGCTGAAGAATCTCGGCCGACGTGACGCCGAGTTCCTGCGCAAGCGCATAGACCCGAATCGGCGTCGACTGCGGCGAATCCTGTTCTGGAACGTCCTGTGTCGCCACGGTTTCTGGCTCCGGTTCAGGCTCGATGATCTCCGGCGGAACGATCTCGTAGCCCCCGGCTGTAGTCAGAGCCCACATGCATGCGTCGTCGAGAGATACGGCATGTTGAAGGATGCAAGAACCCGGAAGCGGATTCATCAGGAGCGCGGTACCGTGCTCGGTTCCTCCAAAGACCTCAATACGTGGGCCACCGAACTCGGTGAAACAAACGATCACATGGTCGAAGGTTCGGCCGTTCGAGGGATCACGAAGTGGCGGCGTCACACGGAATGCTCTTGCAGGACCGGCGAATCCGCCGCAATCAATAACTGGTGTCGCTGTGTTCACGCTGTCTCCTTCAAGTATTCGACGACGACGATCCGTCCGTCTGCGCCGGAACCGCCTGCGGCTCCGACCGCGGATTGGTATCCACCGCCACCCCCGCCACTCGGGTATCCGCCGTTCTTTCCGGCCGGGCTCGCCGCCGTTC
>NZ_JBIRHU010000111.1:0-2295 GCF_044328675.1 Streptomyces sp. NPDC017890 | reverse complement strand
CGGGGCGTCCGTACGGATTGACACGAACCACGCGGGTCGATGGCCGAAGTATCAGCATTTCCGCCGAGGAGTTGGGCGGGTCCGATCTGATCAGCGCCAATGTGTATCGCACGGTCGAAGCAGACCACCTACGTCCTTGCGAAATGCCGGAAGCCAAGGTGCTGGCTTTCTTGCGAGGGTGGGTGCCCGCTTGACCCGATCACAATCAGTCGGCTGTCAGCGTAGCCGGCCTCCACGAACTTCAGTTATGCCTGTGTCCACGTGGTTCCTGAGGAGTGGTCCTCGATGACGATCCCGCTGCGAGCGAGATCGCCGCGGATGCGGTCAGCCGTGACAAAATCTCCTTCGCCGCGGGCACACGATCGATTCGCGAGGAGTACCTCAACGAGAGCAGTGACCGTGCTGCTGTGCTGGCCGTCGCGTGGCGCCGTCGGTGATGATTCCGTCTCGATCCCAAGCACGCTGGTCATCGCTGTTATCGATTGGTATGCCGCCGCGGCTGCTGCGGTCTCGCCGTTGTCGACGGCAATGTTGCCGGCGCGCACATGGTCGTGAAGGACGCCGAGTGCAGCTAGGACATTGAGATCGTCGTCGAGTGCCGCCGCGAATGCACCCGGTAGCGTTGGGCCACCAACTGTTGCGTCCTCGAGGTGTGTACGTGCACGGTGTTGGAAGTTCGCGATCCGCGCAACAGTTGCATGAGTGTAGGTGAGCGCTTCTTCCCGATAGTCCAAGGCACTGCGGTAGTGCGCGCTGAGCAGGTAGTAGCGCAGCGTAGCTGGTCCGACCCGTCGAAGGAGTTCATCGGCAGACAGATAGTTGTCGAGCGACTTGGCCATCTTCTGTCCGCTGATGGCGACAAGGCCGTTATGGACCCAGTACCTGGCGAATTCGTCTCCGGCAGCTGTGGACTGGGCCAGTTCATTTTCATGGTGGGGGAATCGCAAGTCGATGCCACCTCCGTGGATGTCGAAGGCAGGTCCGAGGTAACGGCGAGACATCGCCGAGCACTGGATGTGCCATCCCGGCCTGCCGGTACCCCAAGGTGACGGCCAACGCGCAGATTTCGGTTCGCTGGGATTCGTTCCCTTCCATAGGGCGAAATCCTGAGGGTTCTGCTTGGCCTGTCGGTGTCCGTCGTCGGATTGCAATAGGGCATCGGGGTTCTGGCGAGTGAGCGTGCCGTATGTCTGCCAGCTGCTGACGTCGAAGTAGACATCGCCGGATCCATCGCTCGCGACGTAGGCATGCCCGCGTCGCAGGAGACGGTCGATCAGCGCCAGCGCCTCCGTAATGTGGCCGGAGGTGCGTGGCTCATATGTCGGGGGAAGGATACCCAGTGCGGTGTAGGCGCGAGTGAATTCCGTCTCGACGCGGTAGGCACGGGCCCACCACGGTTCCGACTCCGTAGCGAGAGCGAGGATTTTGTCGTCGATGTCGGTGACGTTCCGGACGAGCGTGACGGTGTATCCACGGTGGGTGAGCCAACGTCGCCAAAGGTCATAGACGAGGGCACTGCGTAGATGTCCGATGTGTGGTGCGGATTGGACGGTCGGCCCGCACACATAGATGCTAACCCTGGCTGGGCGCAGCGGGACGAACTCCCGTAGTGCCTGGTGACCGCTGTCGTAGATGCGGATCACCATCCTGGACGGTCCTCCGCGGATGTCGCTGCGGCCATGGATTGGAGAGCGGTCATCGTCGAGGAACAGTGATGTAAGACAGTCCTGACAAGTTCACTACTGTCGCTCGCGGGTTCTGGACGATAACCGCTAGCACTGCATCACAGTCCTTGCACCGCATGACGGCTCCCATGGCCGTAATGAAGGCGCGTGTCCGAGCAAGGCCGTAGACACTGCCACAGTGGCGGCATCTGCCGATCGCTTCTGTGATCTCGATACCGAGAATCTCTACGAATGTCCCTGCAAGTGCATTTCCGTCAACGTGAGTCAATTGCTGCCTCCGAATCGTTCCGTGCGGATGCGCGCGGGGTCGTGACCGAGTTCGAGAAGCCACTCGACGATCGTCTCGACGAACGCGGTAGGTCCGCAGATGTAAGTGCGCGGCGATGCCGACGCTGAGAAGGAAACCGCTGCGACCCCGTCACGGGTCAATCTGCCGGGCGGACGAACCGATCTCGGAGGCGACTCACGCGTATGCACGATGTCGACGGTCGTTCGCGACAGTGCACCCAATTCATCGGCGAACAAAACATCTCGAGGAGTCCGGACCGAATACAGCAGTCGAAAGTCTGCGCTTTCCTCAACGCCTTCTCGCGCCGAAGCCATCGAGAAC
>NZ_JBIRHU010000110.1:0-2331 GCF_044328675.1 Streptomyces sp. NPDC017890 | reverse complement strand
CAACGGACGCGACCACACGAGCACACCGACAGAACTCCTCACGCGAGTCGGTGCACGCATGAACGACGACAACAACGTCGAAGTCATCAAGGACTTCACAACAGCTCGAAGTATTCCTCAGCTGATCGGCCGCACACCCGACGGTAAGAAGCTTCCTTTCGGCCCCTACACAGTCCCTCAAGCCGTCAGTGGCGCCGCTGTCGGAGCAATCCTGTGGCTCCTGCATCCGTTGTGGCTCGGCGACAGCATCACGTGGAACGTCGGATTTTTCGTTGCATGCTGTGGCGGCACGGTGTTCGTCGTCGGCAAGCTCCGATTGGCCGGCCGCAGCCCGGCATCTGTCGCTCAAGGGGTCAAAAAGGCCGTCTTCGCATCGCCTGAGGCCAAGCTGAAGATCAACGGCAAACGCGTGAATATCCGAGCACCGCACCTTGTTCACGCCGGCGGCTACATCACTGCCGATCCGCGCATCGAGGACCAACTCGTCGCTGCTGTGGAACCCGAATCCCCTTCTGAATCTGTGCCGGTCGCACACAACGCTGTCGGCACTCGGTCGCGACCACAGGAACTGCCCGCCCTCTCACCAAACGATCCCGCCCCGCGCCCCGGCCGTTCGAGCGTCAAGGAACTCCTTGCGCTGGCCAACGCCGGAAACTCCGAGTAGAAAGCGATTCGCCGCAATGGAACAGCCAACTCTGTCGATGGCAGCAAATATCCGGTGGACGAAATCCGGTGTCGTGTGGGCCGACTACGTACTGAGCGGGATGGACTACGGCTACCGACCCAACGTCGACAAGCGCACCGCCCGGACTCTGCACACGATGCTGGTGCGCGCGCTGCCCGGCGAGTCGATGTTGATGGGCATCGCGTCGTCGCTGAGTGCGGAAGCGGTCGTGGCGAGGATGACCGAGGGCGTTGATCTCGATGTCCACACAGACTGGGCGATCGAATGCGAGGCGACCCTCGACTCCATCGAGCTCTATCGCCCCGGCCAACGAGTGTTCTATCTGAGCATCCCTTTGACAACGACAGGACTCGCCGGACAAGCAAAAGCCGCCACGCACGCGGCATGGTCGTCGCTGTCGGACTTCATCGGACTCCCTCGAACTTCCGTCCCCGAAGACGAGGTACGGGCGCGAATTCGTCAGGCGGATCTCATCATCGCCGACATCCCCGCAGTCTTCGGGGCTCGGCCGGCAACGCCAGCGCAGATGGTTTGGCTCTGGCAGCACTCCATGAGCCGCGGCCTCCATGTCGATCGAGACATGCCTGGCGCCGCGTCCACGCCTTCCCCGAAATCGGGAGCGGCTCTTGCCCCAGCACGACTCGACGAAGGCGCGCAATCAGATCGTGATGAGCCCACGACTTGGTGGCGTCCGAAGGTCCCCACATTCAGTCGAGTTCTCAAGATCGATCAGCCCTACGACATCGATGATCGACCCGCGTCGTACCAAGTAATTCTCGCGCTAGCGGACATGCCCTCCGGTGGTGTCCTCTTTCCCGGCTCGGAATTCTTTTCCCTGGCCGACGACTTCGGAGACATCGACGTCGATTTCGTTGCTCGACTCAAGGTGACAGCAGGCGCTGACGTGATGCGCGCGAACAAGCGTGCGCTGGAAAACCTCAAAGAACAGTACGAGCAGCGGGAAGGCGAGCTGGCAGGTGGACAGGGCGCCCTTGATATCGCAGCCTCTGCACTGACCGAGTACAGCTCGCTTCTCGAAACCAACCGTGACGAGGTCGAAGTCGCCTGGACAGCGCTTTTCGCCGTAGGCGCGTCGACCGAAGAGCAGGCCCTCGCTGATGCCCAAACAGTGAAGAAGTCCTTTGAACATCAGGACTACAAGCTGGTCGCGCCGCTCGGTTTTCAAGAGGACCTGTGGTGGGCAATGATTCCCGGCGTTCCGACGTCGAAGATCGTGCGCGAATTCGGGCACATCACCACCTCGACACATTTCGCGGCCTACATGCCGTTCACTCGCAACGATCTGGGCGACAGTTCCGGACCCCTGCTGGCACTCAACATCACGGCAGCCCGGATCGGTGCGGTTTTCAACGACATACTCGGTAAGTCCCTCCGGGACCAGTCCTCTTCGTGGGCTGTCACCGGGGAGCTCGGATCCGGAAAGTCCGTCACCATGAAGGTGATCGCCGGTCACGTCGTCGACTGCGGCGGCCAGGTCATCGGCATCGATCAAAGTGACCTCGGCGAATACGCCAACTGGGCTCGGGCGGTCACTGATGCGGTCATCGTCGATCTGGTCGAACCCGATTACAGCACCGACCCACTGCGGATCTTCCCGCCCAACATCGCGGCGGAGATGACGCAAT
>NZ_JBIRHU010000109.1:0-2365 GCF_044328675.1 Streptomyces sp. NPDC017890 | reverse complement strand
CCTACCTCGACACCCTCGCCACCCACCGACACGCCCAACACCTCCCCGCCACCTCCATCGCCTGGGGCTTCTGGGAACACCGCAGCGAACTGACCGAGCGGCTCTCCGACGACGACCTGGCGCGGGCCCACGCGCTGCCGTTGTCCACCGCCGAGGCGCTGGAACTGTTCGACGCCGCCCTGGCCTCCGGCGAGCCGAGTGTGGTCGCGGCACCGCTCGCACCGGCGGCATGGGCCGGCGCCCACACGGTGCCCCCGATGCTGCGCGACCTGCTCCGGACGCCGCTGCGGCGTGCTGCCGACTCCTCCGGTACCGGTGACGGCCATGACACCACCGCTCTCGGCCGACGGCTGGCCGAGGTGGACTCCGCCCAGCGGGACGAGGTGGTGATGGATCTCGTCCGACACCATGTCGCGGCGGTGCTCCGCCACGCGTCGGGGGACACGGTGGACACCACGCGGACGTTCCAGGAGATCGGTTTCGACTCGCTGACCGCGGTGGAACTGCGCAACCGCATCAGCGCCGCCACCGGCGTACGGCTGCCCGCGACCGCGATCTTCGACTACCCGACACCGCAGGTGCTGGCCGGGCATCTGCTGGCCGAGGTGCTCGGAGCGGACGGGAGCGTGGACGCGGCCTCGCCGGCCCCGGGCGTGGGGGTGGCGGACGATCCCATCGTGATCGTCGGGATGAGCTGCCGCTACCCGGGCGGGGTGGCCTCTCCGGAGCAGTTGTGGGACCTGGTGCGGTCCGGCGGTGACGCGATCTCCGGTCTGCCGGGCGACCGAGGCTGGGACCTGGACGGTCTCTACGATCCCGACCCCGATGCCTCCGGCAGGTCGTACGCGCGAGACGGCGGGTTCCTGCACGACGCGACGGAGTTCGATGCCGGGTTCTTCGGGATCTCGCCGCGTGAGGCGGCGGCGATGGACCCGCAGCAGCGACTGCTGCTGGAGGCGTCCTGGGAGGCCTTCGAACGGGCCGGCATCGCCCCCGGCTCCGTGCAGGGCAGCAGGACGGGTGTCTTCACGGGCGTGATGCACCACGACTACCTCACCCGTCTGTCGACGCCGCCGGAGGGGACCGAGGGTTATCTGGGCACGGGCGCCGCGGCGAGCGTCGCATCGGGGCGCGTGGCCTACACGTTCGGTCTGGAGGGTCCGGCGGTGACGGTGGACACGGCGTGTTCGTCGTCGCTCGTCGCCCTGCACCTCGCCGTCCAGGCACTGCGCCTCGGGGAGTGCTCGCTGGCCCTGGCCGGCGGTGTGACCGTGATGTCGACCCCTACCGTCTTCGTGGAGTTCTCGCGCCAGCGGGGCCTGTCCCGGGACGGCCGGTGCAAGGCGTTCGCCGGAGCCGCGGACGGCACGGGTTTCTCCGAGGGTGTCGGCATGCTGCTGGTGGAGCGGCTGTCCGACGCGCGTCGCAACGGACATCAGGTGCTGGCCGTGGTCCGGGGCTCCGCCGTCAACCAGGACGGCGCCTCCAACGGCCTCACCGCACCCAACGGACCCTCCCAGCAGCGCGTCATCCGCCAGGCTTTGGCAACCGCCGGCCTCACTCCGCAGGACGTCGACGCGGTGGAAGCCCACGGCACGGGCACGACGCTGGGCGACCCGATCGAGGCGCAGGCGCTCCTCGCCACCTACGGCCAGGACCGCGACACCGGCCGGCCCCTCCTCCTCGGCTCACTCAAGTCCAACATCGGCCACACCCAGGCCGCCGCCGGCGTCGCCGGGGTCATCAAGATGGTCATGGCGATGCGCCACGGCGTACTGCCGCAGACCCTCCACGTCGACGAGCCCACCCCGCACGTCGACTGGTCGGCGGGCTCGGTCGAACTGCTCACCGAGCGGACCGACTGGCCCGAGACGGCAGCCCCACGCCGCGCCGGTGTCTCCTCGTTCGGCGTCAGCGGCACCAACGCCCACGTCATCCTCGAACAGGCACCCGAGGTGGCACAGCCGGCACCGGAGTCCGAGGCGCCAGCCGAGACAGGCGCGGTGGTTCCGTGGTTCATCTCGGGCCGGGACCGGCGGGCCCTGCGTGCGCAGGCGGAGCGGCTGCTCGGCTGGGCGGCCGAGGACGGCACCGGTCAACCACCGGTCGAGGACGTCGCGTTCTCCCTGCTGACGGGGCGGACCGCGCTGGAACACCGTGCGGTCGTCCTCGGCGGTGAGCGTGCCGAGCTGCTTGCGGGGCTGGCCGCAGTGGCGCGGGACGAGCCCGCTCCGGGCGTCGTCACCGCGGCGGCGATGTCAGGCCGGAAGGTGGTGTTCGTGTTCCCGGGTCAGGGGTCGCAGTGGACCGGCATGGCCCTCGAACTCCTCGACACCAACCCCGTCTTCGCCGACCGCATGCGCGC
>NZ_JBIRHU010000108.1:0-2423 GCF_044328675.1 Streptomyces sp. NPDC017890 | reverse complement strand
CATCACGATCCGCATCGTCGGCGTCTCACGGGTCATCATCACCCGCCTGACGCCCGAAACGAAGCGCAGTGCCCAGATCGTGGCCACCGACGCCGCACGATCCCAAATCTTCGGGCACGCAACTCTCTTCGCCTACGGGAACGCCCATACCGACGCATTCGACACCACACGCGTTCGCGCCACCAACCGCGCCACAAGCAACCTTGTCGACGACTCCTTCGGCGACGTCGGAGAAGACACCGCCACCTATGCCTACGACAACGCGACCGTGCACTCCCACGACCAAGCCGCAGTGCACGCAACAGACCGGGTTTCACTCGTTCACCAAAGCTCGACGCCGGCCGAGGTCGAACACGGAGTGACAGTCTTCGGTCCAGCACGAAACAACATCCGACTCCGGGCGAAGGAAACGTGAGCCGAATGATTGTTCATTTTGCATCTGGCGCCGTGCGTCCGGAGCAATGAGATGGCTCTGCGGAAGGACGCAAAGCCTGGCTGGTGGCGCATGCAAAACTGGCAAACGCGATCCGAAGTTGAGGACCCAAGCCCGGCGAGCAACCGCAATAGCCTTCCCCTCCCCTATCCACTTTGAAGGTAGAGCGGGACATGCACCCACCGTGCGGCGCCACGGCTCGGCTTCGCAACCTGCAATTTTGCGTGATGACGGCGGCCCGAAACGGAAGTAGCGCCACCCCGAGCGCAAAATGTCAGCATTACTGCCAATAGCAGCAAATCGTGTTTGAGTGAGGGTTGGGCCCCACGAGGCCCGTAATGGCAGGAATGACAGTGATACCAGTATTCCTGCTTTCGGCGGCTCGCCTGGTGGATTTTGCCGGCAACGAGGACCCTGTCTGGCTCTAATGCTGGTAATGCTGCTATTAGCAACATGCACGTCAGTGAGGTTTTCGTGACATTTTGCGAACGTGCCAGTAATGCCAGCAATACTGGCATTGGGTCCATTCCGCCGCAGCCATATTTGAGATTTCCAACGGCTAGCAGTAATGCTGGCATTACTGCTATTGCTTGCATTACTGGTTATCGCGTGGAATGCTGTCAATACCGTCAAACGCGCCAATGCTGTCGAAGGAGAGCAATGCAGACCGACTTTCGCGAAACACGTAAAAGGGTGATCGCCGTCATCAACGGCAAGGGCGGCGTCTTGAAGACGACCCTGACAGCCAACGTCGGCGGAGAATTGGCAGCCTCTGGTCAGAAGGTTCTGCTCGTCGACCTCGACCCTCAGGGAAACCTTGCCGAAGACCTCGGGTACACCAGTGAAACCGGTGATGATCAGGGGAGATCGCTTGCCAGCGCAATCGCATTCGGCGGCGACGCAAAACCCATCGAAAATGTCCGTGCAAATCTCGACGTCCTTCCCGGGGGAGTGCACCTCGAACAAGCGACAGCCGCTCTAACCGCTATGGCGTCCAAAGATCCAGATGGAGCAAAGCTCGCCCTTGCAAGGGTCCTTGCTCCAATGGCGGCCACCTACGACATGGTCCTCATCGACTGCCCGCCCGGCGACGAAACCTTGCAGACAGCAGCGTTAGCGGCCGCAAAATGGGCATTCGTGCCCGTCAAATCCGATGCATCCAGCCGAAAAGGAATGGCAGCCGTGGCGCACCGTATCGACGCCGTCGCTGCTATCAACCCCGACCTGGATCTACTGGGCGTCGTTCTCGTAGCCGTGGGTACATCAGCGAAAACCGTGCTCAAACAAGCAAGGTCTGCGATTGCAGAGGCGTTCGGCAACGACGACGTCGTTTTCACGGCCACCGTTCGTCACTCCGAGGCCACCGCCCAGGCAACACGAGAGCGGGGCATGCTCGCAGCCGAACTCGATGCAGTCGTCCGAAGCGGTCCGAAATGGTACGACGTCATCAAAGGCAACGCCGAGCCTCAGGCTCTCGCGCCGAAATCGTCCAAATCCGTTGCAGACGACCTCTTTGCAGTTGCGCAAGAAGTTGTCACCCGCGTTGCAACAGCGGAAAGAGAGGAAGCACGGGTATGAATGACCGGCCCGACCGAAAGCTCACGGCGCTACCTCCGCGGAACGTGACTGGTGACCTGTCTCGAATGCAGAGATCCAACCGCACTCCCGCGCCGGTCGCCCCGCTTCCACAGCCCACACCGTCAGTGGTGGAAAAGCCTAAGCCCAAACGTATTACGGTTTACGTCGACCAAGAGGTATTCAGTCGCGCCCGAGGTGCTTACCGAAACACAAGCCACCTCGAGGACGACAAATCCTGGTCGCAATTCGTCGAGAAAGCGCTGGCGGCAGAGGCGGAACGCCGGGAGACAGTGCACAACAGTGGCAACCAATACGAAGCAGAAACCGGCGCACTTCCCAGCGGCCGCCCAATCTCAGACGACTGACCTACACAACGAAGGAGCCCCGCCGGATGCAACCGGCGAGGCTCCAG
>NZ_JBIRHU010000107.1:0-2428 GCF_044328675.1 Streptomyces sp. NPDC017890 | reverse complement strand
AGCGCCAGAGTTCGGCCAGCGAGATCATGATGGCCCAGAGGGTGGGCTGGACGATGTCGACGCGTTGGAGGGCGTCTTCGTCGTCGAGGACGTCGTGGAGTGTCCAGTCGGTGTAGGGGGCGAGGGCTTGTGCGCATGCGCGCATGCGGTCGGCGAAGACGGGGTTGGTGTCGAGGAGTTCGAGGGCCATACCGGTCCACTGCGACCCCTGACCCGGGAACACGAACACCACACCGGACGGGGGCGTGGCCGTGCCGGCCACCGTGCCGGGGGCAGGCTCACCCTTCGCCACCGCCTCCAGCCCACGCAGCAACTCGTCCCGGTCCGAACCGACGATGACCGCCCGGTGAGCCAGAGAGGAGCGTGTGGAAGCCAGCGACCACGCCACATCCAGGGGGTGCGCATCGGCTTCCGCGGTCACGAAGGACCGCAGGCTGGCGGCCTGGGCCCGCAGCCCCGCCTCGTCCTGGGCCGACACCACCCACGGCACGGCCACCGGCTCGGTACGGGTTTCCTCGGCAATACCCACCTCGGGTGCCTGTTCGAGGATGACGTGGGCGTTGGTGCCGCTGACGCCGAACGAGGAGACACCGGCGCGGCGTGGGGCTGCCGTCTCGGGCCAGTCGGTCCGCTCGGTGAGCAGTTCGACCGCACCGGCCGACCAGTCGACGTGCGGGGTGGGCTCGTCGACGTGGAGGGTGCGGGGGAGTACGCCGTGGCGCATCGCCATGACCATCTTGATGATGCCGGCGACGCCGGCGGCGGCCTGGGTGTGGCCGATGTTGGACTTGACCGAGCCGAGGAGGAGGGGCCGGTCGGTGTCGCGGTCCTGGCCGTAGGTGGCGAGGAGCGCCTGGGCCTCGATGGGGTCGCCCAGCGTCGTGCCCGTGCCGTGGGCCTCCACGGCGTCGATGTCGGACGTCGACAGGCCGGCGTTGGCCAGGGCCTGGCGGATGACGCGCTGCTGGGAGGGGCCGTTGGGGGCGGTGAGGCCGTTGGAGGCGCCGTCCTGGTTGACGGCGGAGCCCCGGACCACGGCCAGCACCTGGTGCCCGTTCCGCACGGCGTCGGACAGCCGCTCCACGAGCAGCATGCCGACACCCTCGCCCCAGCCGGTGCCGTCCGCACCCGCCGCGAACGCCTTGCAGCGTCCGTCGGAGGCCAGGGCACCTTGGCGGGAGAACTCCGCGAACGCGGTCGGGGTGGCCATCACCGTGGCGCCGCCGGCCAGGGCCAGCGTGCATTCCCCGGACCGCAGTGCCTGCACCGCCAGGTGCAGGGCGACCAGCGACGACGAGCAGGCGGTGTCCACGGTGATCGCAGGGCCTTCGAGACCGAAGGTGTACGACACCCGGCCGGAGACCACACTCGCCGCGCTGCCTGTGGCCAGGTGCCCGTCGGCACGTTGGGGTGCGCTGCCGACGAGGGCGCCGTAGTCCTGGCCGTTGGTACCGACGAACACGCCCGTACGGCTGCCGCGCACCGAGTCGGCGGTGATGCCCGCGCGCTCGAAGACCTCCCAGGACGCCTCCAGCAGCAGCCGCTGCTGCGGGTCCATCGCAATGGCCTCGCGCGGTGAGATACCGAAGAATCCGGGGTCGAAATCGGTTGCTCCGTAGAGGAAGCCACCTGCCCGCACCGGCATGCCGTCCATCCCGTCGGCGGTGTCCCAGCCGCGGTCCGGAGGGAAGGCCGACATGGCGTCCGTGCCCGCCTCCAGCAGCTGCCACAGCTCTTCCGGAGAGCCGACATCGCCGGGGAAGCGGCAGCTCATGCCCACGATCACGATCGGGTCGTCGTCCGCAGGCGTCGACGCTGCGGTCGCCGGATCGATCGGAGAGGCCGGAGAGACCGCTCCCTGCCCGAGGACTCTCTCCCGGAGATGTCCGGCCAGCAGTTCGGGCGTGGGGTAGTCGAACACGACGGAGGCGGGTGTGCGGACGCCCGTCGCTGCGGTGAGCCGATTGCGGAGCTCGACGGCGGTCAGCGAGTCGAACCCGGCCGCCTGGAAGGTGCGCGACACGTCCACGGCCGCAGGGGAGGCGTGCCCCAGGACCGCGGCGACGTGACCACGCACCAACTCGGTGACCGTGCGTCCCTGCTCGACCGGTGGCAGGTGGCGCAGCCGGTCGGCGAAGGCCTCGGCCGTTCCACGAGCAGGTCGGAGGTGTTCGGCGCCGAGCAGTTCGGTCAGGAGGGGGCTGGGCCGGGTGGCGGCGAGATGAGAGCCGAGCGTCTCCCAGTCCACGTTGGCGACCAGCATCGCCGCCTCGTCGTCCGCCAGTACGCGCTGAAGCGCGGTGAGCGCCAGAGCGGGTTCCATGCCATCGGCGTGTCCGGCGCCCATGCCGGTGTGGGCCCAGGCGCCCCAGGCGATGGAGGTGGCGGTGTGGCCTTGGGTGCGGCGGTGGTGGGCGAGGGCGTCGAG
>NZ_JBIRHU010000106.1:0-2460 GCF_044328675.1 Streptomyces sp. NPDC017890 | reverse complement strand
CGAGAGCGTACACGAGGATCGGGACAGCGAGGATCGATCCACCGCCTCCGAGGAGACCGAGCAGGATTCCGACGGTGAGGCCGAGCGCCAGCGCCAGGGTCAACGTCATCAACTGCGCACTGCATCCCGACTGCCGAGCGTGTCCAGGGCGGCTTGGAGTTTGGTGGTGGCCTCGGCCGCGACATCTGACAGTGCTGGTTCGCCCGTCACTTGGACCATGAGGTCCGGGTTCATCGCCTCGACGATGACCGATCCGGCGGTGGTGTCGGCACGGACGACGACGTTGCAGGGCAGTAGCAGGCCGATCTCACGCACGATTCCTACGGCGCGGTGTGCAAGCGTGGGATTGCACGCGCCTAGGATCAGATACTTCTCCATGTCTGTGCCAAGTTTGGCTTTCAGGGTGGCCTGCATGTCAATTTCGGTCAGCACACCGAAGCCTTGCTCGGACAGTGCTGCTTTGGTGGCGGTGACCGCCGTCTCGAAGTCGGTGTCGGTCAAGGTGGTCGAGAGTGCGATGGTCATGGTGGAGAATTCCTTCCGTTCGTCGAACTGCGGCAATTGTGTGCCTATCCGCTTCGGGGGTGGCGAAGACTTGGTACGCCCGCTCTGGTGAGAAGCGCACTTGCCGGGCACCAGCCGACCGCGGCGTAGAGGGCGAGGTTCGCGGCGGCGAAGGCGCTGAGCAGCCTCCACCGTGGTGCGTGGAGTTCGCCGAGGGTCAGGCCCGTCGCGGTGACGCCGGCGGCCAGTGCGGGGACGATACGTTCGATCGGCCACCCGGCAGACGTGCTCGAATGCGTGATGTTCGGATCGGTCATGATTCCTCCGTGAGGTGTTGTAATGGTCAGTGCGAGAAGCGGATCGACGGCAACATTCTGCGCAGCCAGCCCGGTGCCCACCATGCAGCGTGACCGCTCAGCCGGAGCAGGACCGGGAGCAGGATCAGCCTGATCAGGAAGGCGTCGAGCAACACCGCGACGCCGAGGATGATGCCCATTTCCTTGGGTGGGAGCGGATCGGAGAGCGCGAAGGTGAAGAACACGGCGACCATGACCGCCGCAGCGGCGAAGATGACGCGTCCGGAGTGCGCGAGGCCGTCGACCTGAGCAGCCTTCGGGTCCCCGGTCTTCTCGTAGTGTTCTTTCGCGGTGGCGAGCAGGAACACGGTGTAGTCCATGGCGATGGCAAAGATCATCGCGAAGAAGAACACCGGCCCCCAGCCGTCGAGGAAACCTTGAGGGGTGAAGCCGAGCAGCGACGATCCGTGTCCGTCTTGGAAGATCAGCTTCGCAACCCCGAACGCTGCGGCGGTCGACAGCAAACTGACGGCGGTGCCGAGGATCGCGATCAGTGGTACCTGCAGAGCGACGAGCAGCAGGATGAAGCCGAGGGCGAGGATGATCCCGATAACCAACGGTAGGTAGTCGTTCAGGGCTTGCTGCAGGTCGAGGTTCTCCGCTGGCGCGCCGCCGACGAGCGCGGACTCCGGTAGTTGTGCGCGTAGGTCACCGAGGATCGTGCCCATGGCCTCTGCGGAAGGGTCCACGGCAGGAAACGCTTGCAGCAGTGTGTAGTTCGAATCGTCTGTTGATGGTGTGGGCGGGGTGACCATCGAGATCCCGTCGACGCTGCTCGCTGCCGCGGCGGTAGCAGCCGCATCGGAAGACGGGACAACTATCTGCAGCGCGCCGGGTGCCCCGTCACCGAACTGGGCCTGAACCAACTCGTAACCTTGCCGAACGGGCGCATCGTCGGGAACGACAGCGATGGACGGCATTGCCACCTTCAGTCCCAGGACAGGTAAGGCCAGGGCGACGAGGATGCCGACGGAGACCAGCGCGAACGGCCATGGGTACTTGTGAAGCAATTCGCCCCACGCAGCGAACTTCGGGGATCGGTGCTGTTGGCGTTTCGCGTAAGGCAGGGATGCTGCGTTGACCTTGGGGCCGAGTGCGCCCAGCGTGGCCGGAAGAAGTGTCATGGTGGCGATCAGAACGAACGTGACGGCCAGCATGATGCCTACGGCCATGGTGCGCACGGCCGGTGCGGGAACGAGCAGCACTGCCGAGAGGCTGACCAGGACGGTAAGTCCGGACAGGAGCACCGCTTTGCCTGCGGTGTCCATGGTTTCGGCAACGGCTGCTCGTGGATCGGCCGTACGGAGGGCGTCGCGGAAGCGGGCGACGATGAACAAGGCGTAGTCGATGCCGAGAGCGAGGGCGAACATCATCGCGAAATTCATCGCCCATACCGAGATCGGTGTGACCTCGTTGAGCAGCACCAAACCGCCGGCGGAGGCGACGAGTCCGGCCACTGTGAGCAACAGCGGCAGCCCGGCAGCGACGAGGGAGCCGAATGCGAGCACCATGATCGCCAAAGTGACTGGCCAAGAGAATAGTTCAGCCTGAATCATCGCATCGTGGTTGGCTTTGTTGAAGTCGGACCACAACGCGGAGG
>NZ_JBIRHU010000105.1:0-2526 GCF_044328675.1 Streptomyces sp. NPDC017890 | reverse complement strand
CGGTAAGCAAGGAATCCGTTGCAACGCTGTTGCTCCGGGTGCGGTCATGACACCCGTCCTTCCGCGACAACGTCCCCGCAGAGGTCATCGATGAAATCCGGCAACACAACGCCCTCGATATGATCGGTGATCCCGAGGACATCGGCTGGGCGATGGTCTACCTCGCATCGGACGAGTCCCGATACATGAGCGGTCAAACGCTGGTACTCGACGGGGGTCTCACCGCGCAGAGTCCCATCGCCGCGAGCCGCCGCGTATTGCTCGATCGCTGACAACAACCCCTAGTTCTGGCCCACTTTCCGTGAGGGATTGCCGCTCACTCCTCATCGGCTCACCAATCCGCCGTCATCGATCAATCCGGAGACCGAGGCAACCCCTCTTCACGCTCTCGGAGAGGGCACAGGCACGGACTTGTCGAGGCTGGTCGACTGCGTCAAGCTCGATTACATTTGGGCACCAAAGTAACGGGGACCATGCGGCGCCGATGGCTCTGACAATGCTGCCCGGGTACCGGAGACGACGAGCTGCGTGAGTACATGCGTGTGAAGTCGCCGCAGCTTTCGTAGCCGTGTCTACGGCACTGTCACGTTGTTGAACGCGGGAAACTGGGAGAATGTGGCGTGAGCACCTCACTGTCGTACAAGGGCCACCGCTACCCGGTCGAGATCATCAACCACTGCGTGTGGTTGTACTTCCGGTTCCCGCTTAGCTTCCGTGAGGTGGAGGAGATGATGCTCGAACGCGGTGTCGTGGTGAGTTACGAGACGATCCGCCGGTGGTGCGCCAAGTTCGGGCAGGCCTACGCCAACCAGCTGCGCCGACGGCGGGCCCGGCCCGGTGACAAGTGGTACCTCGATGAGGTCTTCATCAAAATCAACGGCACACTGCATTACTTATGGCGGGCGGTCGACCAGCACGGGAACGTGCTCGATGTGCTGGTCCAGTCCCGCCGAAATGCGGTGGCGGCCAAACGGTTCTTCCGCAAGCTGCTCAAAAGGCTGGAGTATGTGCCGCGAGTGATCGTCACCGACAAGCTCGCCAGCTACCAGGTGGCGCACCGCGAGATGCTGGCCTCGGTCGAGCATCGCAGGTCGAAGTATTTGAACAATCGAGCCGAGAACTCGCATCAACCCACCAGGCAGCGAGAACGTGCGATGAAACGCTTCACATCAACCGGGCACGCGCAACGATTCCTGTCCGCCTTCTCGGGCATCTCACCGCATTTCCGGCCCAACCGGCACAGACTCTCTGCGCCCGAATGGCGGACCGAGATGGCCGACCGCTTCACGGTCTGGCAGGAAGTCACCGCCACCGATGCCGCCGCCTGAAAGTGAACGTCCCGGCGGCGTGCCGTAGCGTCCTGCCCCAAACCAGCCGCGCCGCTATACTTTTCGACTAACGTGACAGTGCCCTGGTCAGCGGGGTATATCCCGTCCATCCGAAGTCGGCGGCTCCTCCGGGGGTGAGGAATCCGGATACGGTGATGAGCGCACCGAAGAGGTACAGCCAGTAGCTGAGCGCGTTCAGTCGCGGGAACGCCACATCCGGTGCGCCGATCTGCAGGGGAAGTATGTAGTTCGCGAAGCCGAAGACGATCGGAGTGGCATAGAGCAGCAACATGATCGTGCCGTGCATGGTGAAGAGCTGGTTGTACTGCTCGTTCGAGAGAAACTGAAGACCGGGGACGGCAAGTTCGGTCCGGATCAGCAGGGCCATCAATCCGCCCAACATGAAGAAGGCGAACGAGGTGACCAGATACATCACGCCCAGCTGTTTGGGATCGGTCGTAGTGGCAGCGGAATAGAGGAACGTGCCCTTGAGCCCCCGCCGTTTCGGGTAAGGCCGCGAAGGAAGGAGCTCTGTCACAATGGGAGTCATTGCCGTTCCTCACTGCGCGGGAGATGGCGGTCCGATATCCGGACGATTCGAGTGCGAATACCCGCCTACCAGCTCCGTATCGACGCCTACGCGACCAAGCTTCGCGGATCCGCCCGGCGACCCCACTACCTCGGCCGCACCGGGCAGTCGCCGATGGAAGAAGCGGGCATTGTCATCGATGAAATCTTCCCAGCGGGCGGGGACGTCGGATTCGTACGAGATGGCCTCGACCGGGCAGACCGGTTCGCACGCACCGCAGTCGATGCATTCGTCCGGGTGGATGTAGAGCGACCGCGCTCCTTCGTAGATGCAGTCCACCGGGCATTCCTCGACGCACCCCCGGTCCAACACGTCGATACATGGTGCAGCGATCACGTACGTCATGAGCGTCCTCTCAGGACACCGCCTATTTTCGAGGAAATCTTTCCTCTAAAGTCTTACAGTATGGCGATACGAAAGGGAACCGGTTCTGCGCGCGCCGGCACCCATGCAGTACTTGCGTCCCGGCGGCGAGTCCAACTGCTGGACGCTTTACGAGCCGGCGCGGAATCGATGGCCGCCAGCGAACTGGCGGATCTGTGCAACCTGCATGTGACCACAGTTCGGTTCCACCTCAACGCGTTGATCGAAGTCGGCCTGATCGCGAAG
>NZ_JBIRHU010000104.1:0-2555 GCF_044328675.1 Streptomyces sp. NPDC017890 | reverse complement strand
GGTTTTGAGGCGGGCGGCTTGGGCGTGCAGGGCGGTTTCGCTGGCGGCGGACAGGGTCCAGGGCACCACCGGCGCGGATGATGCTCCCTCCCCAGTCGCGGGCCCGTTCCCGGGGTCAGGCCTGCCCTCGGTGCCAGGCCCGTTCCCGGAGCCAGAACCACCCTCGGTCGCAGGCCCGTTCCCGGAGTCAGGTCCCTCAGCGGCAATCCCGTCATCGGTGGTGGGCTTGCTGCCGGCCGGTTCGGTGACGACGGCGGGCTGCTCGAGGATCACGTGCGCGTTGGTGCCACTGGCGCCGAATGAGGAGACGCCCACGCGGCGGGGTCCGCCGGTCTCGGGCCAGTCGGTCCGTTCGGTGAGCAACTCCACGGCACCGGAGGCCCAGTCGACGTGCGGGGTGGGCTCGTCGACGTGCAGGGTCTGCGGCAGCACCCCGTGCTGCATCGCCATGACCATCTTGATGACCCCGGCGACGCCGGCGGCGGCCTGCGTGTGCCCGATGTTGGACTTGAGTGAGCCGAGCAGCAGCGGCCGGTCGGTGTCGCGGTCCTGGCCGTAGGTGGCGAGGAGCGCCTGGGCCTCGATGGGGTCACCGAGGGTGGTGCCGGTGCCGTGGGCCTCCACCGCGTCGATGTCGGACGTCGACAGGCCGGCGTTGGCCAGGGCCTGGCGGATGACGCGCTGCTGGGAGGGTCCGTTGGGTGCGGTGAGGCCGTTGGAGGCGCCGTCCTGGTTGACGGCGGAGCCCCGGACCACGGCCAGCACCTGATGCCCGTTGCGACGCGCGTCGGACAGCCGCTCCACCAGCAGCATGCCGACGCCCTCGGCCCATCCCGTGCCGTCCGCGTCGGCGGAGAACGCCTTGCAGCGGCCGTCCGCGGCAAGCCCGCCCTGCCGCGAGAACTCCACGAAGATCTGTGGCGTCGCCAGCACGGTGACGCCACCCGCGAGTGCCATGGAACACTCCCCGCGCCGCAGCGACTCACATGCCAGGTGCAGGGCGACGAGCGACGACGAACATGCCGTGTCCACCGTCAGAGCGGGACCCTCCAGGCCGAACGTGTAGGACACCCGGCCCGACGCGACGCTGCCCGCGGTTCCCGTCCCCAGATAGCCCTCGACTTCCTCGGGCACTTCTCGGAGCCAGGAGGCGTAATCGTGGTACATCACGCCCGCGAAAACACCGGTACGGCTGCCCTTCAACGAGCCGGGGGCGATGCCGGCCCGCTCGATCGCCTCCCATGACGCCTCCAGCAGCAGTCGCTGCTGCGGGTCCATCGCCGCCGCCTCACGCGGCGAGATACCGAAGAACGCCGCGTCGAACCCGGCCGCGTCGTACAGGAAACCGCCGCCACTCGCGGACGACGTGCCCGCGCCGCCCTTCGCCCCGGCCAAGGCGGTGAGGTCCCAGCCCCGGTCGGACGGGAGGACGGACACGGCGTCGGAGGCCGAGTCGACGAACCGCCACAGGTCCTCGGGAGAGGTGACGCCGCCCGGGTAGCGGCAGCTCATACCGACGATGACGATCGGATCGTCGTCGGGAGCGGCCGGGGGCGTGGGCGCGGCCGGTGCTGCGGAGGTGCTCGTGCCCAACGCCTGGGCGAGCACGTACTCCGCCAGCACCTGCGGTGTCGGGTAGTCGAAGATCGCGGTCGCGGGCAGCCGTACGCCGGTGGCGGCGCTGATGCGGTTGCGCAGTTCCACCGCGGTCAGCGAGTCGAAACCGATCTCCTGGAACGTCCGCGTCGCCTCGACGGACTCCGTCGACGTGTGTCCGAGCACGGACGCGGCGTGTTCCCTCACCAGGTTCAGGACGTACTGCTCCTGCTCGCTCTCGGAACGGCCGGTGAGTTGGTGCCGCAACCCGGCCGGCGTACGGCGACCGCCCTGGACGGCGCGGCGGACCGGTGCGGCGACCAGCGCGCGCAGGACGGGCGGCAGAGTACCGATGGCCGCCTGTTCCCGCAGCGCGGGGAGATTCAGGGGATCGGCGAGCACCACGGGCTCACCGGAGGCGAGCGCGGCGTCGAACAGCTCCAGCCCCTGCTGGTCGGTCAGGCTGGTGCCGACCGCCCGGGAGATCCTCGACAGCTGCACCTCGTTCAGATCGCTGGTCAGTTCGCTGCGGTGTTCCCAGAAGCCCCAGGCGATGGAGGTGGCGGGGAGGTGTTGGGCGTGTCGGTGGGTGGCGAGGGTGTCGAGGTAGGTGTTGGCGGCGGCGTAGGCGGCTTGGCCGGCGTTGCCGAGGATGCCGGCGGCTGAGGAGAAGAGGATGAAGGCGGTGAGGTTGTGGTTGCGGGTTAGTTCGTGGAGGTGGTGGGCGGCGTGGGCTTTGGGGTTGAGGGTGTGGTGGAGGTGGGTGTGGTTGAGGTGGGTGAGGGTGGTGTCGTGGAGGGTGGCGGCGGTGTGGATGACGGTGGTGAGGTCGGGGATGGTGTTGATGAGGGTGGCGAGGGCGTGGCGGTCGGTGATGTCGCAGGGTTCGATGCGGACGTGTGCGCCGAGGTTGTGGAGTTCGGTGGCGAGTTGGGTGGCGCCGGGGGCGTTGGGGCCGC
>NZ_JBIRHU010000103.1:0-2668 GCF_044328675.1 Streptomyces sp. NPDC017890 | reverse complement strand
TGCGGGGCGCTGGCCTGTCGGCGGGATCGTTCCCGGACAATTCCCTCACAGCCTCTACCGGTGCCGCGACGGCAACTGAGGTCAACTCCCGTGACCGTTTGTCGGAACGTACTCGGGACAAGAAGATCAACTACTACAAGGCTGGTCTTCGCCCGTTCGCGCGGGCTGGGTTCGAACTCGACAACATCCAATTCGGGACGGGTCTCGAGCTGAAGGACATGCCGGAGATCCGGTTTCCGATTCGGCCGCAGCAAAGCCCGGTCGAGTTGGCCCAGACGCTCGGAACATTGTCGGCGGCGAATGGCGTCTCGGTCGAGCAGATGGTTCGCCAACAGCACCCGAACTGGTCGAGTGACGACGTCAACGACGAGGTCGACCGGATCTGGAAGGACGTCGAGCGCAAGGCGAAGCTGGCGTACGTCGCCGAACCCGACGTTCCGGACAGCGAGTACTGATCTTCGGGGGTGACGGCTGATGTCGTTAGGCCCCGAGCAGATCGAAGCTCTCATCCGGGCGTCGTCGGCGGTGTACGCCTCAGCCGAGCAAGTGCTGATCGGCCGTGTCGCCGCGGCCGTAGCCGAGGATGCCCGCCAACCGCGGTCCGGCGTGCGTCGGTGGAGCCGCATGAACGAATTCCGCAGCGCGGCGCGGGAGTTGATGGCCGGTGCCTACGTCCGTGGACGCAGAGAGGCGATACGGGCGCTGGCCGAGTCCGCGGATCGCGGCAGGCGTGCGGCGATGAAAGAGCTCCCGCCGGGATGGCTTCGGGAGTCAGCACCGCACGTGCCACGCACATCAGCCGCAACGCTGGTTCGCGCACCTGCGGGGTTGTTGCCGTCGTTGTCGAGGATGCATCCGCACATCCTGGCCTCAACCGAGGGCATCTACCGGCAGGTCATGGCAGGAGTCCTATCCTCCCGGATCCAGGGGGAAGCCGGTCGGGTGGCGCTCGCGCAGCAGATGCTCGACCGGTTCGCCGCACGCGGAATCACCGGCTTCGTCGATCGGCGCGGTCGCAGGATCAACCTGGTCAACTACGTCGAAATGGCAACCCGCACAGCATGCGCGCGGGCTGCGATGGATACGCACACGGCACTGCTGTCCGAGAACGGCTACGACCTGGTGCGTGTAAGCACCGTGGCGAATTGCTCACCACAATGCGCACCGTTCCAGGGTCGACTCCTGTCCCTGACTGGCGCCACACGCGGTGCGATCCACGCCGGCCGATCAGTCCCGGTGGTGGCGTCATTATCCGAGGCACGCGCACGCGGACTGCACCACCCGGGCTGCCGCCACGGTTTGCGACTGTGGGTGCCCGGCGACGATCTCCCGAACGTGCCACCGGTTGATCCCGCTGGATACGTGGCCACGCAACAGTTGCGAGCCCTCGAACGAGAGGTGCGGGCCAGCAAGCGGATGCGCGCGGCAGCGATCACCCCCGCTGCAATAGCAACGGCGAACACTCGCGTACGCGCAGCACAGAAGCAAATCCGAGAACTGGTCGACGAGACCGGCGTGCCACGCTTGCCGCGCCGAGAACAGATCGACCTCGGATACCGCACACGGCTCGAGCGCCCGGCGATGGTGACCGGCAACCCAGGTCCACCCACTCCTGACTCGCCTCGATCACATGGCGGCGACGGATACCAACGCCAACTGCAACGGCTCACCGACATCGACGTCGCAGCGACCGGATTCGAGGTCGCAGACCTGGACACATTCGGAGAACTGGTGGACGCAGTCGTCGACATGCACCACCGGTATCCGTGGGCGCGGGCGCCCCGCTTGCGAACACGAGACCTCCCCGAGCGGCACCTGGCGAACGCGGGCGGCAATCCGGATCCCGACAACCCCGGAGGATGGATCGTCGGCAGGCTCTCGGTTTCGGAGACAGTGCTCCGCGACCGGTCAGCCCTGCTGGCTTCACTCGAACAGGACGAGCAAGGCGGTTTCCACCCACGCAACTCAGCCCGCAGAGGGATGTGGTCGGTCATCGTCCACGAATTCGGGCACGTCATCGACCACCTCGGCAATCACACGGCGCGCCGGAAAGTGCTTCGGACGGTCACAGAGGTCATGTCACGGCATCCTGAGGTGGTGAAAGGCGACAACGACACTCAAACCCGCTGGCTGCAGAGTCAGATGTCGGGGTACTCGTTCCGCCACGACAACCCCATGATCGTCGATCCGGTCGAAGTTCTCGGCGAAGCGTTCCTCGACGTCGAACTCAACGGCGACGACGCAACGGAAGTCTCGCGCGCACTGCACGAGATGCTGCTCGCACAGGTTCCGGAGGCTAGAAAGCAATGAGAACCAACGGCACCCCGACCGGCTACTCCGAATGGCGAACACTATTCGAGTACGACATCAACCTCGCGATCGATGAGGGAGAAGTCAACTCTTGCAGCCCGTTCGGGCAATGGCACGACGACGCACTCGCAGCCATCATCACCGCCACACCGTCTGACAGACCTGCCGCGATCGCCGCGGCCTGGACGCAGTTCCACGCCGAACACCCCCAAGGCGCCTAACCCAACCGAACAGCCGACAAGCCCGCACACCACACCGGTGTAGCGGGCTTGTCGCCGTTCATGGTGCGTAGCTCACCCGGAGAGCAACCGGTTCCTGACCGGCGAGTCGCAGGTTCGACCCCTGCCGCATCAACGTC
>NZ_JBIRHU010000102.1:0-2682 GCF_044328675.1 Streptomyces sp. NPDC017890 | reverse complement strand
CGTGTAAATCACTTTGTTCTGCTCACGCGCCAACAGTGCATCGGTGTCACCCTCGATATCCAAGGCGGTTCGCGCATCGCGAATGCGTTCGTACCACGGCACCAGAACGCGCCCGTGATCTCGCCAGACGAATGCTTCCAAGATCTCCGGCTCGTAACCGAGTTGGGCAGCGCGTTCGAGAGTCGGAGTGGTCACCCACTTCGGTTCGGAGACAGACAGCCCCATCGGATTCAAGGGATTCGGGTAACGCCAGTCCGCTGCGTCGGGGATTTCGATCAGCCAGTATCCCGGAAGCTTGCGATCGAACACCATCCCATCCGGGTGATGCTCTGGCTCCCCGATCGGCAATTCGAGACCAGCAATACCGGCAGCATAGGAACCGCCGCGATCGAAGGCATGAACGTAGCGGCATTTCGCCTCTGAATCGGAAAGGGTTCGCGACCAATCGATATCGGCTTCAAAGATCTGGAACTTCTTCGCAAAATCCGAGTCGGACGGCGCGAAGATCCGCTTCCATTCCTTGGGGCGCGCGGCGATCATCAAGTCGATCCCGGTCGATGCAGGACTCACAGCCCACGGGAATCGGAGCGCCCCGGCCAACAACGCAAGCCGCCTTGCCAACGTGGCTGCGGTAGGAGAGTCACCAAGTACAGGCATCTCTTTCGGATCCTGACTCATCCCGGAAATCAGAGCTACCCACACGCCACGTGCCTCGCCTCGCCACACACGAGTCCACGTCCCTAGCCGGTCCCCCGGCTGCCCGCCAAGCTGCCATCCCTGAGCCAGCGCATCGGTCACAAATGCAGATTCAGCCGACAGCTCCTTGAGTCGATCATTCCTGTTGCGTTTCCCCAACGAACTGGTGTCAATACCAACTTTCTGCGCCATCGCATCGGTGATCCAGATCTGACCAGGCACAGACCACGTGTCAGACGTCCACGTCCCGAGATTCAGCGTCGTGACCAACTCGGCGACATCTCCGACATGCGCGATCGGAGTAGCCAGCTCGTGGCGAGTGCCGTCCGGCAGCCATACACCGTCGACATCGAGTACTGCAGCCGGCGCAGTGAACGCGGCCGCCTTCTCCTTGCCGGCCGTCTTCACTACCTTCGGGCGAGTCTCAGGGCCCTTCGGTGCCAGCGCTACCAGCGGTGAAGGTTCGGTAGCAGGTTCGATTTCTTCCTGATTTTCGGCTGTGCCAGCTGCAATCGCCCGAGAAGCAGCGGTGCTCTGCCACCAGCACGGGAGGTGCATCACGAGTCCGTCGATCTCCCAGCCAGCTTCGTCGCCATGGCAGAGAGCGCAGGTAGATGTAGGTGAGATCTGGAACCCGTCTGCGGAGAATCCCTCTGCATCGGTTTCAATCGCCATTTCAGGCTCCTTGTCAGTGACAGAGCTGGTTAGACCCTTTTTTTCGTTGGACGGGATTGGCGAAGATACTGCGAACCCGGTAATGGACGAATTCGCTCGCGCTTCATCTGGCGAATCGTGAAGGTCCCGTCCATCGATGTCTGTAGGAAGGTCGGCAGGCTTGCTATCCGGTACCGGACCGTGGGGATCGTCAGATCCCGTTCTCACCTCAAAATCGTCCGAACATTCGCCGAACAACTTGTGCAGGCGTAGTGCGACCATTCGTTGACGACGGTTCTCGCACTTGATCATTCGCTGCACGGTGTAGCGGGGCATCCGGCCCTTCCGCTCTTCCGCGATCAGCACACCTTCGTCGTATAGTGCGCGCAGTGCAGTGCCCCGATCAATTTGCAAGGAATCGGTCAACATCTGCCCGGCGGATTTGAGGACCTGCTCAAGGGCCAGCAAATCAATGAGAATCTGCGGTTCCCCATCGCAGGGCCGTGGGTTGGCGACGACATAACCCAGACGGATTCCTCGACCCTCCTCTCTCCACCGAGCGGTGCCATCAGATGTTTCCCCGACAACGCTGCGCCGCCAGCCAAGTCGCTTGGCCAACGACCAGTCACTTGGCGCCTCACCAGTTTCGACGTCGTCGACGTATGCTTGCCCATTCCTCAATGCGTGTATCAAAAGCTCACGTACCCGGGCGCCCGGTCGCATCGGGAGGTCAGGATCGACCGCCGCGGACGCGGCATCGGTTAGACCGACAGCTACGAGGTCTCCCATATGTGCGACTTCGTTTTCCGTCAACGCGCCCAATTCGACAAGGAAGCGTGACATGGCATGCCAGCCGGCCCACAATGAGCCCAAAGCGTCGGCTTGACGTACGCTTTCGCCGCCCTTTCTCAGCTGATTGGCGTACTGTTCGCCTGCTGCAAAAGCGGCGGAACGAACTTCATCCAAGCGGGGGCACAGCCACTGCAAATAAGTGGCCATTACCAGGGCACGTCCGTGGCGGGATTCAGGGCCATCCAATTCTTTCAGAACATTCAGATCGATCTCTGACGCCTGGAGAGGGATGACGAGCATTCTTTGAGCTGCTGACCCTGGCCTCGGCATGATCTCCGACGTAATCAGGGCAGAAGCGCGGGGTGGTGTCCCGTCAAGGATTCCGAGACCGTCCCGGGTGCTCCGTGACCGCTCTTCACCATTGTGAACCAGACGAGCGAACTCTTCGAGAGCTTTCTGGGCGGTGGCGAAGTCACGCGTGGGAGCGACGTCATCGGCCCAATAAAGGGCATCTTTAGAAGCATTCAATTTGATGCGCAG
>NZ_JBIRHU010000101.1:0-2709 GCF_044328675.1 Streptomyces sp. NPDC017890 | reverse complement strand
GGCCGACACACTCGCGAACTTCCTCGCCAGCAGCCTCCCGTACTCCATCGACCCGACACAGGACCACACAACATGCGCGAAATGACTCGACTCGCCGCCACGTGCGCCGCCGGCATCACCTCCATCGCACTCCTCGCCGGATGTGGACCGAACGAATCGGACTCCCGCAACTCCGAACGCGCCACTGTCGACAACACCTACGACAAGCTCGTCGCGAACCAGCCCGCACACAGCATGGATTTCTCGCCGACCCGCGCGACGAAGAACTTCTGGATCGACACCTGGGGAAAGAACCCCGGCAAACTGTCCTACGTCTACCTGCAGTCCGCCGACGGGAAGCTGCTCGGCTACTACGTACTCGAAGGACTGCCCGTCAACTACTGCACGAGCCTCGTTCCGACGTACGAAATCAACAGCAGCGAAAACGGCAAGGTCGTCGTACCCCGACCCAGCATGGACGGCACCTGGTCATCGGGCAGCGGCGGCTGCAACGCCTACTACGGCAAGGACGCCACCAGCGGCGCATACATCGAATACACCGCAGGCCTCGGTATCAACGTCCTGCTCTACGACGCGCCGCTCGCACGACAAGACGTCCAACCCCTCGGCAACACCCGCATCGAGGACCTACCGAAGTAGGCCATGAGCCATCCCGAAGAGACACGGTTGGGCGACGGATTCCTCCTCGCCCAACCGCTGTCAGACGAGACCATCCACAAAGCGCGCCTCGCGGTCTGCGCCGCAGCCGATCATGCAGACGACGCCACCACCATGCTCGCCATGCTGGGAATCCTCCCCGGAGACAACCAATGAAGATCGTCACCCACACCAACGGCATCGACTTCGCCTTCCAACGAGTCCGGGAACTCCGACTCGACGGCCGAACCGACGACGCCGAGTACCTGCTCACCTACCTGCAGACGATGGCCGCGTACGCGTCGGTGCATTCGCATCACAACTCGATCCCGTTCCGCGGCGATGAACCCGAAGACGAATTCCGGGTCAAGTTCGACGAGGCAGTCGGACTGACCGCCCGAACCTATCGACCGAACATCATCGAAGTGCGACCGGCGTCCGAAAAGCCCACCGCGACATTCCTGTTCTGGGGCGAATCCGACGATTGCATCGAAGTCGACGGCGCCGTGCGCGAGGAGTTCAGCCAGTTCAACTCGATGTGGACTGCGACCATCACCGCACCCGACGGCAAACAGAAGATGTTGGTCTCCGGCTGGTACGCCGACAACGGCTGCTGGAACTTCGCCATCGGACAGGTCGACGAAGCAACACCGCTCCCGAAGTGGCCGACCTCGGTCAGCCAGCGGCACGATAGGGGAGAGCACTACTCGACGCTCCTCGAGGTGACCGCTCCGGCCGGCTCCACCCTCACTCCGAGCAAGAGCGAGTGATGGCCGCCAAAATCCCGCCGCTCGATCCGGCAATGCAACGCGACATCGACGAACTACGCGCACACATCTTCAACGACGGCTACGACACCGGATACCGGGCAGCGATGAGAGAGAAGGAAACCGATGGCAACCTACCGGGACAGTGACGAATGGCGCGCCGTCGAGCAAGCCGTGTCGAACCTCGCGATGTCGGTACTTGGCGAAGACTACCGGGCAGGGGACTTCGTGCTGTGCGTTCACAGCATGCCGATGACTGATCAAGCCGAACATCTCGGCCACTACGGGCATTTCTCGACGAGCGTTCTGCCGCACGTCAACCGCGGATTGCTCATCGAATCCGATGAATACTGGGGCGAGCTGGCCGGTTCGGACGAAGACGAATGACACTGCATCTGCCGGACCTCTACCACTGGGCGCCGACCGACCGACGCAAATCCATCACACGCCACGGCCTACGTCCCGGCTCCAAACCGACAGTCGGATCCGGGATCACAGTCGGTGGCCTCGACGAAGCCGGGGCCGGTGACGCCAGACCGATGGTGTGCATGAGCGCAGACCCCGCGACCGCCTGGCGGTACTCCGCTGGCATGCGATGGATGAAACACATTCCGTCGTGGGATCTTTGGCAAGTTCGCCTCGACCGCGGCGACGAAATCTTCGTACTCCCGTTCTACGGAACCGCGCCCAACGAAATCCGCTGCGCAAACCGGATACCGAAATCCCGCCTCATCCTTCTGGCCACCAAGGAGGTTCACACGTGAAGTACTTCTACGACACCGAATTCCACGAGGACGGTTCGACGATCGATCTGATTTCGATCGGAATCGTTGCCGAGGACGGACGCGAGTACTACGCGGTCAACTCGGACATGGACCGCGACCGCATCGCGAAGAACGACTGGTTGTGCCAGAACGTCGTCCCGCACCTCCCTCTCAACGGCGGTAAGCCGACGAGAGGGTTCGGCTCGAACCAGTGGTCGTGGTCTCTGAACAAGCGGTCGGTGCTAGTGAAGCCGAAGTGGGTCATCGCCAACGAGGTGCGTGAGTTCCTGCTCGCGGCCCCGGAACCGGAACTGTGGGCCGACTTCGGTGCCTACGATCACGTCGCGCTCGCGCAATTGTGGGGACCAATGATCATGCTGCCCAAAGGCCTACCGATGTATACCCGCGAGTTTCAGCAGCGGCTCGACGATCTGGGGCGACCAGAGCTGCCCGAGCAAGTCTCCGGTGAGCACAATGCGCTCGACGACGCCAGATACCTCAAGAACTGCTTCGACGCTACCGAGCACCGGAGCACAGTATGA
>NZ_JBIRHU010000100.1:0-2729 GCF_044328675.1 Streptomyces sp. NPDC017890 | reverse complement strand
CTGTCATGCGCGCGGCGGGGAGGCCCCTGAGCCGCCGGCCGCCGCGTCCTGAGCAGCACTGTCACCTGTGACCGGCCGCCCGCGGGTCTGCGCCCGCCCACGCAGCACACCGAGTTCGTAGGTGGCCAGCACTATCAACCACAGAGCGGTGATGGGGATGACAAACCACAGCATCGCGGCACTGAACGGCCCCAGCGCGTCGTGGTCGGCCGCCTGGAGCACGACGTAGGCGATGTACGCGGCGTAGAAACCGGTGAAGAGAACGCCCTCCCACCGTGCGATCGCCAGGCCGGTGAAGGCGATCGGGAGCAGTGCCAGGGACACCGCGAGCATGATCGGCAGGTCGAAGCGGATGGCCCCGGCCGCGATCTCGATCGGCGCGATGAGTGAGGTCATCCCCAGAACGGCACCTATGTTGAACATGTTGCTGCCCACGATGTTTCCGATCGCCAGGTCGCGCTCGCCTCGGATCGCCGCGACCATGCTCGTCGCGAGTTCGGGAAGGGATGTCCCGACGGCCACCACCGTGAGGCCGATGACCAGGTCACTCATTCCCCATGCCGCCGCGAGGTCGCTCGCCGCGGTGACGAGTAGCCGTGCCCCGATCACGAGCAGCGCCACCCCGGCGATCACGAGAGCGCTGTTGAGGAGGACCGGGTGCGAGGTGTCGCCGCCGGTAGGCGTCGTCTCGCCCGCGCTGTCACCGGCCGGGGCGTCCAATGCCTCGGTGGCGCGGTCTCCGTCCTGTTTGCGCGCGATGACGATCGTCGCGGTCGTATAGGTCACGAGGCCGGCGAACAGCAGCAGACCGTCGAGGAAGCTGATCGTGCCGTCGAGGGCCACCAGAAGCACGACCAGAGAGAACAGCACCATGATGGGGATGTCGACTCGCACGATCCGGGACGTCGCCACCAGAGGGGCGACGATCGCGGTCAGCCCCAGGATGAGCAGGATGTTCGCGATGTTGCTGCCCACCACGTTGCCGACGGCCAACCCCGGGTATCCGCTCAGCGCGGCATCGACGCTTACCGCGAACTCCGGCGCCGAGGTGGCGAAGGCGACGACGGTGAGTCCCACCACCAGCGGGGAGATCCCGAGGGTCGCGGCCAGACCGCCGGCGCCCCGCACCAGCACTTCGCCGCCGCCGATGAGCAGGACGAACCCCACCGCGAGCGCGGCCACCGTCAGGGCGCTCATGTCAGCTCCGATCGGGTGGTGATGAACCCCGGTCCGGCTGGCGGTGACGGCCTTGTTGCATTACCCATGGGTCGATGATCCCGTGCCGGACTCCGGTCTGTCGATGCGCCGGCAGCGATTCAGCCGGCGGAGGCGACCGCCAGCGGCAGGACAGCCGGGACCCCGGACGAGCGGAGATGCCGGGCTGCCTCGGTGATCGTCCACCCCGTCCCGAGCAGGTCGGCGACCAGGAGGACGGGGCCGTCGGACGCTGTCGACGGGCCGGAGAACGTGCCCCACAGCTGGGCCACGCGGTAGGCCGAGTTCTGGGCGGTCACCGTCGGGAGCGCCTCGTCGCGGCTGAGTTCGCCGAGGTAGTCCATACGGCCCATCTGTGACAGCGCGCGCGCCAGGCTCTGCACGAGGATCGGGTGCTCGCCGGTGAGTAGCGCCGCGACACCGGTCGGGCGGTCGTCCCAGCCCCACTCGCGCAGGACCGGTACGCAGGCGCGGGCCAGCCACTCGGGTGCGTCCTGGTCGGGCTCGGCGAGCAGGGCGCGCAGCTTCTGGCCCAGGCCCAGATCGGTGAGGCGTGCCAGAGCGCGGCCCTCCGCGGGACCGTCGGCGATCTTGCCCTTGAGCGGGACGTCGAGCTTGGCCAGGCCGGTGGGCCGCTGGCGGCGCGGAGGCAGCAGCACGCCGGGCCGCTCGAGCGCTTCGCGGGCCGGGTCAGCGCGCCCGAGTCGACGGAGGTGGTGCGTCGCTGGGGTCCGGGGGCGCAGATACGGCCAGTTCACGGGCGCCAGCCCGGGGAGAAGATCGGCTCGGTTCTGTACTCGCCACGCGCAGGTCCGCGCACCTGTCCGGACGCCAGTGGGTAACAGCGGAAACGCGTAACGATACTGGTTTCCGGGTGCTGTTGAGTCGCGGTTGATCAGGGGCCGGGTTCTTGGTGGAGTTCGGGGTAGGCGCTCCAGGTGGCGCCGCTGATGAATGCGTGGCGTTCGGTTGTTTGAGCTCTGTATCCGAACTGGGTTGCCGCGATCGCCGGGGGAATGCTGCGGACCAGCTCGCGCATCGCGCTGTTGCGTGCGCCTCGAAGATCGATCCCGTTGTCGCGGAGCTTGCCCATCAGGGTCTGCGGGTTGATGTGATGACCTGCAGTGACCCCGGGAAATAGCCACTGGGATGTTCGGTTGGCAGCGGTGGTCATGTTGGGGCGATGGGCGATGAGTGCGGTCACCGGGTCGGCGAGCGGATGCGGGAGTGCTACCTCGGCGTCGGCGAAGCGGATCCACAGGCCGTCGCTGTCGTCGGTTCTCAGTGCGTCCAGTCGGATGGCGGCGATGCGCGAAACTGGTTGCGCGCAGATCAGCAGCAGGACCGTGGCGGCTTTGACCCACACCGGGGTCTCTCGCCGTTCCAGAATCGTGGCCAGCTGAGCGTAGCGCTCATCGTCGCTGGTCATGGGACTGGTTCGAGCCCGTCGGTGGGGGAACGCGAGGTGGGCGGCCATGTGTTGGTGCTTGATGCACCACTTGACGAACATCCTG
>NZ_JBIRHU010000099.1:0-2786 GCF_044328675.1 Streptomyces sp. NPDC017890 | reverse complement strand
ATCCGACCCACCCAACTCGAGAACAACCTTCTTCAAATTACGCCCGGCGATCTCGGCGACCGCAGAGCCTGCACGCTCAGACCCCGTCACCGACACCCCCTGGTTGCGTGGGTCCGCAATGATCTGTGCCACCTGCTCGTTGGTCGCATACAGGTTCACATAAGCACCCACCGGGAACCCGGCATCGACGAACAACTCTGCAAGAGCCGCCGAGGACTCAGGGCATTGCGGCGCATGCTTGAGGATGATCGTGTTACCCAAAACCAAGTTCGGTCCCGCAAAGCGGGCCACCTGGTAAAACGGCAAATTCCACGGCATGATCCCCAGCAACGACCCCACAGCCGACCTCCGAATACAGGCCGACCCCTCACCATCCCGAATCTCGATCTCTTCATCAGCCAGAAAACGCTCCGCATTGCTGGCGTAGTAGTCACAGATCCAAGCCGACAGCTCGCATTCCTCAACCGCCTCCACCAGAGACTTTCCCATCTCCCTGACCACAATCGCAGCAAGCTCATCCTTGCGTTCGATGAACAGATTCGCCACATTCCACATCAACGCCGCGCGCTCGGCCACCGTCGACGACTTCGACCATCCGCGATACGCGGCACTCGTCGCAGCGAGAGCATTCTCCACATCCTCCGCAGTAGCAGTGGGATACGTCGAAACAACATCCCCGGTACGCGGATTGGTAACTGCATAGCTAACAGTCATACGATCAACTCCTGATCTCGAAAGTGCCCCCGGCGCAACCGAAAGCAGGACGACTACACGTGCGGCAAACCAGAAGCTACGCTGAGCCGACGCATTCAACTGGAAAGATTTCGTCGATCGACTCCCAGCTACCGTCGCAGCTGAAACGCTGACCGAGTGCGTGACGTAAAAAACATGCCGCCACGTGGATCTGACGCTTTGATTGATTCTGAACATCCCGGCATAAGGGGGTACTGCTGATGCGCGATCCAGCCCCAGCGTTGCAAGTATAGGTGACCACAGCCGTCAGGGTGCGGCGTAGGTATGGAGACGAGCGAGTCTGCAAAGACAGCAACCGCGCGGCACCCGAGTTCGACCGAAACCGAAGCGCACCAATTCGATCGAGACCCTCACAGCGTGCATAGTTACTCACGGGGAGGCGTGAACGAGCTCCGCATTGCCTTGAACACAGATCGAGAAGAAGGGGACCGATATGGCCCGTCAAGCCATGGGGCAACTTCCTTCTACCGATTCACCTTGACTGCGAATTTGTCTACTTGCCTGAACGATTGCCGTACGGCCGCCGCCAGCCTCAGCGGGCTCGACTGTGTCGAAGAAACGGCGAGCCATCTAGGCTCTACAGTATATAATTACGTTTGCAGGGGCGATAACGGTGAACCAAAGCATACCTCTGTGCGAGTCGATCTCAACGAGCGATTTCATCGCATTATCTCAAACTCCAGGTTCGAAATGACCAGAAAAATCCCGACCGCCATGTAAAGAATACGTGCCGCCCGCGGATTTTCCTCGATGCTTAGCGCAATAATCTTTGTCAGCCCAGATTGGGACACTCTCGGCTAACTCGACTCTTCCAACCCGATTTGGGAGTCTGTGCAGCCGTAAAAACGACATCCATCTAGACTGGACGGAACTAATGAATAACCACCAACGAAACTGGCGGACGACCGTCGTCGTCGTGACGATCGGAGCACTACTTGCGATCGTCGTCCCCCTGTCACTCCTCCCAGTACTTCCTTTCGAATACTTGAAGGAATACGGAACGGTTGGCGACACGATCGGTGGAATTTCGAATCCCATTACAGGATTGGCAGGAATCATTCTGTTATTCCTTGCTTTGACTGCGCAATTGCGCGCCAACGCACTTACGCAAAAACAGGTGGACGCCGATGCCGAAAAAGAGGTAAGGCAACGTGTCGCGACACACTTACATCAACTCTATGCATTCATGGACGAAAATATTAAGCAGTTCAACTACCAGAAAATTAGTACCCAAGAGTTGAGCTCTGAGCAGTTACATGGACGTCGAGCTATTCGGCAGTTCATTGATGACATTGAAAGCATGAATATCGACCTCCACGACTCGGAACGGCTTCTCCAGCAGGATGGCGTCAGGGAAATACTCGGCGTTTTAGAGATCGCGAAGCAAGCATTCGTCAAGATTGCGAGCTCCGATATCGATCCTATAAACAAGGATTTTTACGCAGCACTTGTCAAGCACGTACTTCTCTACAGCGTTTTCCCTTACACAGATCTTGACACCTCCGATGGCCTGACCCTTGCGGTATGCAACCAGTGTGGCCAACCACACGGCAACTACCCACCAGCCATTTTCGACCGACTACAGGATCTCAAGCGCTACTTCTAGCAACGCCGTCACCGGCAACGTGTCCGGTTCGTCGTTGCCAATACATGCCCAGCAGTTTTTCACCGAACCCGGGAAACTTCTTTGGGGTGGGTCACGGTCTCGGAGGCTGGCCAACTCTCTCGAAGCCAAGCCCTCCTCTCGAAGCCGCCGATCCTTACAGATGTGATCCATTTCCCTGAACGACGGACTCTCCATTTTGCGGCTGAATACGTATCTGGCCCCACACGTAACATCAAGAATGGCGCGGATCGACAAGCATTTCGAATCCGTGCGGGTTGCCGCTGATCCGTCAGCGGCGCAACGGCAGTCGGCATCCCCTCGTCGGCGAGACGTGAAGGGACCCCAACGGGCTTTTGCACCTCCGAATCACCTGCGAATAGCCATGCGGTACACCGACGTGAGTGGATCCGTATCTACTACTGGCTGG
>NZ_JBIRHU010000098.1:0-2848 GCF_044328675.1 Streptomyces sp. NPDC017890 | reverse complement strand
GGCGACATCACAGAGCATTGGACGAGCGAAGGCAAGCTCTACCTGTGCGCGTTCAAAGACGTATTCTCCAACCGGATCGTTGGCTACTCCATCAGCGATCGGATGAAGTCCCGGCTCGCGGTCGATGCGCTCGACAACGCCGTCGCCCGCCGAGATTTCGTCGCAGGCTGCGTGGTCCACACCGACAGAGGATCGCAAGGCGCATTCAACTGGTCGAAGCAACACGTTGCTGTTGAATTGATCGTAGGTGTTCGTCCCAAGCTTCAGCGGGGGTTCGCCATTGGAGTCGTTTCCGTGGTCGCGTGTTGAGAGCGTGTGCGACTGCCGCGAGATCGTCTGGGCTCCATCGCGAGAGATCAGTTCCCTTCGGAAAGTATTGGCGCAGTAGTCCATTCGCATTCTCGTTGGTACCTCGTTGCCATGGGCTGTGTGGATCGGCGAAGTACACCTTCAGCCCGGTGTCGATGGTGAACTGGGCGTGTGCGGACATTTCCTTTCCTCGGTCCCAGGTCAGCGAGCGTTTGAGTTCGGTGGGCATCGACGCCAGTGCCTGTGCCAACGCTCTGTTCATCGACACCGCTCCGTATCCCGACAGTGCCGGCCCGTTCTTGGTGATCGGTTGCTGTCGCCACCCTTGTTCCCGAGGCAGGTGCACGAGGGTGGTGTATCCGGTTGTGCGCTCGACGATGGTGCCGATCGCGGACCTGTCCGTGCCGATGATGAGATCACCTTCGTGGTGCCCGGGGATCGCACGGTCGTCGGCTTCTTCGGGACGCTCGCTGATGAGTACGTCCGGTGTCACATGGGCCCAGGCAACGCGTTTCGCTCTCGCGCGTGGCATCCGAAGAGCGCGGCCGGTGCGCAGGCACAAGATGAGTTCGCGGCGCAGCGCACTGCGACCCTCGATGAACAGGGACTGGTAGATGGCTTCGTGGCTGATCCGCATGGACTCATCATCCGGGAAATCGATCGGTAGCCGGTGCGAAATCTGCTCAGGGCTCCACGCTTTCACCCATCGGCGGTCCTGCCGATGCGGCTTGTTCAAGCCCTTCCATTGCCGTTCGAGCGGTCCGGCGACAGCATCGCCGCCCGGCTTGGTGATCTGGCCTGAGAGTCGGTCCTCGACGTAGTGCCGTAACCGATCGTTTGCCGCGAGCTTGGCGGTCTTCGGGCGACGAGCAAACAACTCGGCTTTCCAGTGCGCCACGCTGGCGCGGTATTCGAGCGTGCCTCCACGCGTGGCAGCGTTACGCCGCAGCTCCCGCGAGATCGTCGACGGGCTCCTTCCGATGGCACTCGCGATCGCGCGCACTCCGTGGCCGGTGGCGTGCAGGATCGCGATTTCCTCACGCTCTGCCAAAGAGAGGTACCTGCCTGCCGGCGCGGGCCACGAGTACGGCGTCATCCCGCCAGCGTGCCGGAACCACCGCTGGCCCGCAGGCTGTCCCACGCCGACAGCGTCAGCTGCCTCGCGAGGAAGCTTGCCAGTACTGATCTGCTCCCAAAAATCTCGTTCCTTCGACCGTGGATGGCCCGGCGCTCCCGGTGACCTCATCGGAGCCCTGCCCGTTACTTCCCGCACCCAATCCGATGGACGACCCACAACACCCTCCTGACCTCGAATGTTGCGTCCACCGATTGAGCCCAATCAGTACACGTCAATTACGTTCACCGACAGACTCATTGAGGCTGGTATCGATACCTCGATCGGGGCCACCGGGTCGAGCTACGACAACGCTCTCGCCGAAACGATCAACGGTCTCTACAAAACCGAGTTGATCAAACCCCGCGGGCCATGGCGAACAGTCGAACATGTGGAAATCGCCACCTTGGAATGGGTGGACTGGTTCAACCACCGACGCCTCTACGAGCACTGCAGCGATGTTCCACCGGCCGAACTCGAGGCGTTCCACTACGGTGAACACAGAACTACGCGAATCGCGGAGTTCTCAAATCAGTAAGTCTCCCGACTCGCCGGAGCGATTCAGTCTTACCCCCGGCAGTACTCGATCGGGATAGCAACCAAGCACTCGAAATATTCGTCAGGCGCGCGAACCGGAACATGTTGCCGGAGAGGCAGACTCACCGTCGACGAATGCAATGCCATCGACGACGGTGCCAGTAGCTGCCGTAACCGCCGCGCCGTGCCTGCGGTGCGAGCGCCGAGGACCTCGATCATACGGGACTGAGTTTGAGAACTGCTACTTCGACTTCGTGTAACTGCCCTCAATATCTTCGAGGGCATCGACAAGGCGGTGAGGTAGATGGAACTCCATATGCCCTGTGCGGAGGTAGGATTCGGATGACAGCACTCCCTGCATGATTTCGTTACCAGGTCGCAATTCATGTGCTCGTTGCAGTTCCGTGACAGCTGTCTTTATTACCTGAATTTCGGATCCGTCACTCATCAGTAAAGTGATTCCGATCCACGAGGGGTTGATGCCGGTGAGCTTGAGTAGGGATACGGGAGTTCCGTTGACTTCGATGTACCTATAGTCCCCGGCTGCAAGCAAAGCTAACCTCACTGCATTGGCACTTTGCGTGTAAGTGTGGGAATCAGAGTCAGTTTGATTGATCTCGAACTGTTTCCGTGCCTCGACGAGTTGGATGGTCTTTGTATCGAGGTCTGCGATGTCGCCTGGGTTGAAATATCGGTCGAGGCAGCGAATGCGCTGGTTGAGATGAATCCGGGTGCGCTTGGTCGCCACAGGGGTAACTCCGTTCGTGTAGTCGTCAATTCCATTGTATTGCAATAATTCGGGAGCAGCGCGCCGTAGCAACGTCAACGTGACGCCCCGAGGACACGGAGTTGGAGCATTGTTAGAGCTTGTGGTCGACGGACGGATCG
>NZ_JBIRHU010000097.1:0-2872 GCF_044328675.1 Streptomyces sp. NPDC017890 | reverse complement strand
TGGCGGATCAGTCGTTCGGTCCGTATGTGGTGACCGGGCGGTCGTTCCTGGCGCGGATTCCTGAGGGCTGGTCGTTCGAGCAGGCCGCGTCGTTGCCGATCGTGTTCCTCACCGCCTACTACGGCCTCAAGGACCTCGGCGGCCTGCGTGAGGGCGAGTCCGTTCTGGTGCACAGTGGTGCCGGTGGTGTCGGCATGGCCGCGATCCAGCTGGCGCGGTATTTCGGTGCTGAGGTGTTCGCGACGGCGAGTCCCGGTAAGTGGGAGACGCTGCGTTCGCTGGGGCTTGATGACGCTCATATCGCGTCGTCGCGTGATCTGGAGTTCGAGCAGCGGTTCCTCGAGGCGACCGGCGGGCGGGGTGTGGATGTCGTACTGAACTCGCTGGCGCGGGAGTTCGTGGACGCCTCGCTGCGGCTGCTGCCCCGGGGCGGGCGCTTCCTGGAGATGGGAAAGACCGACCAGCGCGACCCCGAACAGATCAGTCAGGACCGTCCCGGCGTGCACTACCAGGCGTTCGACCTGGTCGAGGCCGGTCCGGAGCGTACTCAGGCCATGCTCGTCGAGGTGCTGCGTCTCTTCGAGGAGGGCGTACTCGAACCGCTGCCCGTCACGACCTGGGATGTGCGGCGCGCCAAGGACGCTCTGCGTCACGTCAGCCAGGCCAGGCATGTCGGCAAGGTGGTCCTGACCGTGCCGCGTGCTCTCGATCCCGAGGGCACGGTGCTGATCACGGGTGGCACCGGGACGCTGGGCGCGGAGCTGGCCCGGCACCTTGTGGTCGAGCGTGGTGTGCGGCACCTGCTGCTGACCAGCCGCAGCGGTCGTGCGGCGCGGGGTGCGGCGGAGCTGGAGGCCGAGCTGGCCGGGCTGGGTGCCGAGGCGACCGTCGTGGCCTGTGACGCCGCCGACCGCGACGCACTCGCCGCCACCCTCGCCACCGTCCCCGACACCCACCCTCTGACAGGTGTGGTGCACGCGGCCGGTGTCCTCGACGACGGGATCGTCCCCCTGCTGACGCCCGAGCGGATCGACTACGTGCTGCGTCCGAAGGTGGACGCTGCGGTGAACCTGGACGAGCTGACCCGGGACATGGACCTGGCGATGTTCGTGGTGTTCTCGTCCGCGGCGTCGGTCTTCGGCAGTTCCGGGCAGGGCAACTACGCCGCCGCCAACGCGTTCCTCGAAGCCCTCGTGCAGCGCCGCCGGGTGCGCGGCCTGCCCGGCCAGGCACTGGCGTGGGGCCTGTGGACCCAGCGCAGCAGTATGACCGAGCACCTCGGCGACACCGAGATCCAGCGGCTGTACCGTACCGGCCTGCGTCTGCTGGACACGGAACAGGGCATGCGGTTGTTCGATACATCGGTGGCGCTGGACGAGCCGTTGCTGGTGCCGCATCCGATGGACTTCTCCGTGCTGCGTGGTCAGGGCGAGGCGGTGCCCGTGGTGCTGCGTGGTCTGGTCCGTGCGACGGTGCGTCGTACGGTGGAGTCGCGTGGTGACGTGCCGGGTGGTTCGGGGCTGGCGCAGCGGCTGGCCGCGCTGGACGAGCGCGGCCGGCAGGAACTGCTGCTCGATCTGGTCCGTTCGCACGCGGCTTCGGTGCTGGGGCACTCGGGCACGGATGGTGTGGGTGCCGGTCTGGCCTTCAAGGAGCTGGGGTTCGACTCCCTGACGGCGGTCGAGCTGCGCAACCTGCTGAACTCCGCGACGGGCCTGAAACTGCCGGCCACACTCGTCTTCGACTACCCGACCCCCACCGCACTCGCCGACCACCTCAGAACAGAACTCACCGGCGAACTCCGGGACATGGCACCTGCCCGTCGCCTCACCGCCGCGCCCGGGGCGGGACCTGACGACGACCCGATCGCCATCGTGTCGATGAGCTGCCGGTTCCCCGGCGGCGCCGACTCCCCGGAAAACCTGTGGCACCTGGTCACCAGCGGCGGCGACGCGATGGCGGGCTTCCCGACCGACCGCGGCTGGGAACTCGACACCCTCTTCGACTCCGACCCCGACCGCCCTGGCACCTCGTACACCAGCGAGGGCGCGTTCGTGTACGACGCCACCGGGTTCGACGCCGACTTCTTCGGGATCTCTCCCCGTGAGGCGCTGTCGATGGACCCGCAGCAGCGGCTCTTCCTCGAGACCTCGTGGGAGGCGCTGGAGCGCGCCGGGATCGACCCCACCTCGCTGCGCGGCCAGGACGTCGGCGTCTACGCCGGCGCCTACTCCGTGGGTTACGGAGTCAGCACCAACGTCCCTGACGAACTGGAGGGGTACGTCGTCACCGGCGAGGCCACGAGTGTCATCTCGGGCCGTGTCTCCTACACCCTCGGCCTCGAAGGACCCGCGCTGTCCGTGGACGCCGCGTGCTCGTCCTCACTGGTGGCCCTGCACATGGCGGCGCAGGCGCTGCGCAACGGCGAGTGCTCCATGGCCCTCGTCGGCGGTGTCACCGTCATGTGCACCCCCACGGCGTTCACCGAGTTCGCCCGCCAGCGGGGTATGGCCCGTGACGGGCGGTCCAAGCCGTTCGCCGACGCCGCCGACGGCATGGGCTGGGGCGAAGGCGTCGGTGTGCTGCTCGTCGAGCGGCTGTCGGACGCCCGCCGCAACGGGCATCGGGTGCTGGCGGTGGTGCGCGGTTCGGCAATCAACCAGGACGGTGCGTCCAACGGTCTGACGGCACCGAACGGCCCCTCGCAGCAGCGCGTGATCCGCCAGGCGCTTGCCAACGCGCAGCTCTCGCCCCAGGACGTCGCGGTCGTCGAGGGCCACGGTACGGGGACGACGCTGGGTGATCCGATCGAGGCGCAGGCGTTGCTGGCGACGTACGGCCGGGACCGTGATCCGCAGCGGCCGCTGTGGCT
>NZ_JBIRHU010000096.1:0-2929 GCF_044328675.1 Streptomyces sp. NPDC017890 | reverse complement strand
CGACGAATTTGTTCCGGCCTTTTCCGACAAGCTTTACGCGACTTCTAGATCCACGCCGCTGGTTTCTGTCCAGGCTGCCGAGATCCTTGCGGATCAGGTGGCGCAGGCGGTCGCTGCCGGCGCGACGTACACCGCAGCAGATGCGGGGGGCGTCGATGGTGCGTTTCATCCGGCGGGGATCCTCACTGACGTCGCGCCTGACAATCCGGTCTACAGCCAGGAGTTGTTCGGGCCGGTGGCCATGGTCTTCAAGGTCGGATCGGAGGAGGAAGCGGTACGGCTGGCAAATGATTCTCCGTTTGGGCTCGGCTCGTACGTGTTCACGACTGATCCAGTCCAGGCGCAGCGGGTGGCTGACCAGCTCGAGGTGGGCATGGTTTTCGTCAACGGGGTGGGTGTCGATGCTCCTGAGTTGCCGTTCGGTGGGATCAAACGCTCTGGGTTCGGTCGCGAGCTCGGCCGTTACGGGGTTGAGGAGTTCGTCAACAAGAAGCTTGTCCGGGTGGTTTCCTGACCATTCGAGTTTTCCGCCCTCGAACAGAAAGCGATTTTTCCAGTCACGGGATCCTCGAAGTTGGGACGCGCCCTGAAGCGAGTCCTCTGCACATCTACGGGGCGCACTCCAGTGAGCGGAAATCTTGTGTCAGCGATGCGTCCTGGATCACGACTTCGATTGAAGTACCAGAGATGAACGAGCGGGGAGCTGGGGGTGTGGTGCGGCAGATGGCGATAAGGGGAGCCGACGACGGAACGAATCCGCGACTGCTTCAATCACGGCCCAGGCGCTGAATGTTAGCTATGTACTAGGCTTTCGGGGGGGACGCTCAGCCGGACCCAACTTCGCTCAGCGCGAAGGCTGGTTTCTGTAGGTCTGTGCTCTGCGGAACTCTCGAGAGTGCCGCTACTCGGCCCAGACAAGCTGATTGCAGCCCGGTCGGCCAGTTCTTGTTGTATCTCATCCTCTTCGAGGAATCCCAGCGATCCTTCCGTGTGTATGAGCTCATCGCGTCAGTTGAACAACCAGAGCGAGGACATGGAATGGTGTCGTCTTCTACCGGTGATGAAGGCTTGACGTGGGTGGATGATTTGGTGTGTCCGCATTGTGGTCACCGCCTTGGTGTCTTCGATGAGCCTTGTCCGGGTCGTGGTGAGCGATGGGCTGCCAAGATCGCCGATATGGTGGGGACCTGGTGGTTTCTGGCGGGCTTGGTGACGGTGATCGTCAGCTGGTTGGCGGTCAATTTTGTCCTGCGCCCGTTCGAGCCGCATCCGGCGACCATGCTCACAGGGCTCGGCGCCATTTTGGCGACGGTGGCTGCGTTGCAGGGGCCTTTGATCCTGCTGTCCCAGCGCCGGGCTGCGGCTCGTGATCGCGGCCGTGCTCGGGAGGCGTTGCGGGTTGCCACCAACACGGAGGCCGACCTGCACGCTATTCGTGGAGTGCTCGTACGTCTGGAAGTTCCCGTGGGCTCTGACAGTTCGATTTCGGTGTCCGATTCAGCGGCACAGTCAAGGAAAGGAACGCAATATGGCGACGACGCATGATTTGATCGTGATTGGTGCCGGGACCGGTAACTACCTGTTCACCCCGGAGTTCGATGGGCTGCGGAGGGCGATCGTGGAACCTTCGCGCTTCGGTGGTACGTGCCTCAATCGTGGTTGCATCCCGACGAAGATGTTCGTGGTGGCGGCCGATGCTGTCCGGTCGGCACAACGTGCTGGAAGGCTGGGAGTGCATGCGCGGGTCGAGTCGGTCGATTGGTCCGAGATCCGCGATCGGATCTTTGGGCGCATCGATCCACTGCACGCCCAAGCGGTGGATTATCGGCGTAAGAACGGCGTCGACGTGTACACCGATCAGGCCCGTTTCGTCGCCCCGGGACGGCTGCAGGTCGGGGAGGTGGAGCTCTCCGCTGAGAAGGTTGTGCTGGCAGCAGGCTCCCGGCCGATCGTGCCTGCCATCCGTGGCCTGGACGAGGTCGAATATCACACGTCGGACACCATCATGCGCATCGACAATCTGCCCTCGTCGTTGTTGATCATCGGCGGCGGCTTCATCGCTGCCGAGATGGGGCACGTGTTCTCCGCTTTCGGTGTCGAGGTCACCATCGTTCACCGCGGTCCGCGTTTGCTCAATGGTGAGGATCAACAGATCGCCGACAGGTTCACCGAGTTGGCTGTGCAGGAGATGACGGTGCATCTGGACGCGGAGGTGGTGCGCGTGGAGCCGAGTGCTTCGGGTGTGGTCGCTACTGTGGAGACCGCGCAGGGGCAGCGCGAGGTCTCCGCCGAGATGCTGCTGGTGGCAGCGGGCCGGCGACCCAACTCCGACCTTCTGGATCTGTCGGCCGCCGGTATCGAACTCGATGAGCATGGTCATGTGGTCACCGATGCGGCCGGGGCGACCACGGCGCCCGGTGTGTGGTCACTGGGCGATCTGGCGAATCATTTCCAGCTCAAGCACTTGGCCAACGCCGAAGCGCGCACGATGGTGCACAATCTTCTCCACGCGTACGATCCGAAGCCGCTGCCGACCGGTTTGGTGCCGCACGCGGTCTTTGCTGATCCCCAGGTCGCGAGTATCGGCGCGACCCAGCAACAGCTCGAGGAAGCTGGGATCGAGTACGTCGTCACTGTTCGGGCGTATGCCGACGCTGCCTACGGGTGGGCGCTCGAGGACACCACAGGTTTCGTGAAGCTGCTTGCCGATCCTCGTGGGCGGACGCTGCTGGGTGCGCACATCATCGGTCCGGATGCGGCGGTTCTGATTCAGCCGCTGATTCAGGCGATGATGACCGGTCAGACGGTTGATCAGATCTCCCGCGAGGTGATGTACATCCACCCGGCGCTCACGGAGGTCGTGGAGCAGGCGTTACTGCAGCTATGAGACATCCGCGGCCCGTCAGCCAGCGGCTGTCGGGCCGCGAGC
>NZ_JBIRHU010000095.1:0-3012 GCF_044328675.1 Streptomyces sp. NPDC017890 | reverse complement strand
TGTCTCGGCGTAGGGGTCGTTGCGGCGCGAATGTCACGGGGTTTCGGCTGGCCAGGATCACATCGGCTGTTTCGGCGAGCTCGGCAGCGATCTGTACTGCGGAGTTCCCGGCTCCGACCACGATGACGTTCTGCCCGGCGTAGGCGGTGGGTTCGCGGTAGTCGGCGGCGTGCACAACAGTCCCGGTGAAGGCATCCAACCCTTTCAGTGCGGGACTGTGTGGAGTTTCGAATCCTCCTGTGGCGGCAATGATTCGAGGTGCGGTGAAGGCGGATCCGCTGTCGGTCCGGACGGTGAACTGGCCGCCGCTGGTGGTGACGGTATCGGCTCGTTCGTTGACGTGAATGTCCACATCGAGGGTCTTTGCGTAGCGGCGGAGGTAGTCGACGACTTCGTCGCGTCCGGGATAGCGGTCACCGTCGCCGCCGAACGGTAGACCGGGGAGGGAGCTGTACTTTGCTGGTGAGAACAAAGTGAGGCTGTCGTAGTACTGCGGCCAGGAGCCGACGGGTTCGCTACCCGCTTCGATGATCGCGGTGTCGAGCCGCTGGCGGCGCAGATGATGGGCTGCGGCCAGGCCGGACTGACCGCCACCGACGACAATCGCGTCGTAGTACGTCATGAGAATTGTCTTTCGGTCAGGAAGTGATCGGAATCGTTGTGGTGGTGCGGAGGGCGGGGATGGTTGCTGCGCTGATCACGGCGCCGACGAGGGCAATCGCTCCGAGGACGAGGTAGGCGTGGGCGTAGCTTCCGGTCCAGGTGGAGAGCACGGTGCCGGCCCACGGAGCCAGGGCCATGACGATGACGATCGGTGCGGACATCAGCCCGTTGAGGCGCCCGTAGTGTTCGCCGCCCCAGCGGTCGGTGATGGCGGTGGCCTGGATCAGGGTGAAGATGCCGCGGACCAGTCCGGCGCCGACGGCGATGCCGATCAACGCCGCCGTAGAGCTCGCCAGACCTAACCACACGGTGCTCAGACCGGCAACGGCGATGACCGATACCGTGCGTACGCGGACACTGGTCTTCGCTGCGAGTGGTAGGTAGAAGATGCGGCCGATGACCTGGCCGGCGCCGCCCAGCCCGAGCGTGAGTGCGGCGAGGCTGGGACTGAAACCGCGTTCGATCAGTAGCGGTACGAGGTTGAAGACGCCGGCGGATGCGGCGAAAGCGGCTGCCGCGAGGGCGACGATCAGAGCAAGGAATGGGAGGCTGCGTGAGGTGCGGTGGTAGTCGCCGGGCTGCGCGTGGGGCAGGCGGATGGGGTCGGGCCACCCGCCACGCAAACCCCAGATGTGTCCGGGGATGGTGATCACAGCCAGTATGGCGGCGAGCACCAGGTAGGTTGTGCGCCAATCGAATCGATCGGCCAGAGCGACAGACAGTGGCGCGAACACCGTGCTGGCCAGACCCGCGGCGAGGGTGAGAATCATCAGTGCTTTGACGTAGTTGTCGCCGTACCAGCGAGTCAGTGCGGCGAATGCCGGTGGATACAGCACCGCGCCCATCGCGATGCCGGCGAACACCCAACCCGCGAAAAACAGGGGGAGGGTGTGAGCTGTCGCGATGACCACCAGTGCGGGTACAGCGAGTACAGATCCTGTGGTCATGACCCAGCGGGGCCCGTGGCGATCGAGGATCCGTCCCACCGGTATGCCGACGGCGGCGGCGGCGAGTTGGCTGACCGAGAACGCCGCCACGATCACAGCGCTCGACCATCCGGTATCGCGGGAAATGGCTACCGACAGAACGGGAAACGCGTAGTACAGAATCCCCCAGCTGGTGATTTCGGTCAGACACAGCGCCACCAGGACCCGCCGCAGCCCCGACGGATCGAGGCTGACGGGGCGAGGCGGATCTTCGATGGTCGTCATCGGCTGTGCCCTATCCGCAGGAGTTGGAACTGCCGGAGGGACTGGACAGCGAGATCAGCTCCGGAGCAGGTGCGGCGCAGCAGCCACCCTCGGATTCCGCGGTATCGGGTTCGTCGAAAACACCAGCGCCGCCGCAGACTCCGGTTTCCGGGAGGATCAACTCCACCCGGGCGGCGGCCTCGTGATCGCCGGCGAGTTCGGCGGCGATGCTGCGTACCTGCTCGTACCCGGTCATCGCCAGGAACGTCGGCGCGCGGCCGTAGCTCTTCATCCCCGCCAGGTACATACCCGGTTCGGGATGGCGAAGTTCTTTCGCGCCGTGCGGATAGACCGTGCCGCAGGAGTGGACGTTCGGGTCGATCAGAGGCGCCAACTGTGTCGGGGCCTGCAGCACGGGGTCGAGGCCGAGTCGGATTTCCGACAGCCACGACAAGTCGGGGCGGAATCCGGTCAAGGTGACGACGTTGTCGACGTTCTCGATCCGGGTGCCGGCATCGGAGACCAGTGCGAGCTGACCATTGTCGGCGGATTCGACGGCGGCGGTGCGGAAACCGGTGACCACGGTGAGAAGTCCGTCGTCGACAGCCTTCTTCGCGCGGAGTCCGAGTGCGCCGCGAGCGGGCAGCTCGTCCGACTCACCGCCGCCGAACGCGGAACCGATAGCCCCGCGGCGAACAGCCCACGTGATGCGCGTACCGGGGGCTTGCTTTTCGAGTCCGGCTAGCGCGACGATGGCAGTCAGTGCGGAATGGCCGCTGCCTGCGATGACGGTGTGTTTCCCGGCGAACTGGGCACGGATCGCCTCGTCGTCGAGGTCGGGCACACGGTAGGTGATCGCGGCAGCGGCAGCCCTCTCGCCGAGGGCGGGCAGTCCTTCCCCGCCGAGCGGGTTCGGGGTGCCCCAGGTGCCGGAAGCATCGACGACGGCCTGGGCGAAGACGCGGTCCTCGCTGCCGCCTGGGCGGCGCAGGTGGATGGAGAGAGGTTCGGTATCGCGGCCGGCGTCGACGACCAGGTCGCGGCCACGTCGGGCGACGCCGATCACCTCGGTGTCGAACTGCACCGCATCACCGAGGGCGGCGGCGAGGGGTTCGAGGTAGAGCTGACGCCACTGCTGTCCGGTCGGGTACGCATCTAC
>NZ_JBIRHU010000094.1:0-3055 GCF_044328675.1 Streptomyces sp. NPDC017890 | reverse complement strand
CAGCACCAGCAGGCGAAGACCAGACCGGCGTATTGCAAGGGGAGGAACGCATAAGTGCACCAGCGGTAGTAGCGGTCCTTCTGCAGCCCTGGGATCGCATCGTCCGGCGGACTTTCGCCGTCTTCACCGGCCAGCATGTCGATGATCGGGATGACGATGACCAGCAACCACGCACCGGTCGCCCAGAACAATCCGAGACGAAGGTTGTCGACGAGAAACCAGGAGATGAACGGGCTGAGTGGAATCAGCAATCCGAGCGGCCACAGGTACCTCTTACGATCACGCCACACCGAAGGGCCTTCGATGCTCGCGGGTGTGGAAGCCGCGGGAGTCATGGTGACATCTGGTGAATAGGGGGCATTTTCCTAAGGATTCAGTCTTAGAGGACGTTTACGATATGTGTATCTCATTCCAGAGCCGAGGGTTACACGTGGAATCGAAGTAAGAGGTGATCGCACGTCGGGGGCTGAGGCGCGGCCCTACGATCTCGGCCTCCTCGGATATCCACGAATCGCCGGTGGCTAATCCGTCTTTTTCGCACGATCGATGAATGATCTTGGTGAAGAACAAGACTCGTGTTCATTCCGGGATGCCTTTGCCAACCTGCTTGGGCATGTTGCGACTTTGGGTGTGCCCATGATTCGGAGCGAGCGCTCCATCAACCTCGGATGCGGGTGATGGAGACCACAGCAATACGGCAGGGGCTAGCTACACGACTTCCGGCTGCTGTGTACTAACTGACATTCATTCGAGACGTTCGAGCCCCACTTTCCGAGGTTCCTGCTGAGTGCAGATGACTATGCTCGCTCTGTAAGTTCACGTGAGAGTGGGGCGACCGTGATGGTAAAGGCTGATCCAGACGACCACCTTGTTGCTGTGCTGTGTTCTGTTTCCTCCGGGAGTCGTGCAGCTTTCGCCGAATTCTACGACCGGACTTCCCCTTGGGCCTGCGACCTGCTCATGCAGATGTTCGGTGATCAGCGAGTTAGCGACGAACTGGCACGGTCGGTGTATCGCGAGGTATGGGCATGCGCGCCCGAGTACAAGACGGAAAACGGGAGCCCTACGGCGTGGGTAATCATGATTGCTCACCGGCGAGCGATAGAAAAGATTCGCTCCCGCCCTCGGCGCGAGGCTTTATGGTCCTCTCAGGAGGCCTCCGGATCGGCCGAGGAAGCCCACGCATGCAAAGACGGCTTCAGTTGGTCAACAGGGGATTGCCGCGCAAGAAGATACCTCTACCAGGGATATTACTGCGGTTGGACACAGCGGCAGATAGCCCATCGTGACGGGGTGACCGTTACCCTTGTGCGATCGAGCATCAAATCAGCCGTATTGACTGCACGCGCTAGTCAGCAATGCAGTCTGATGTAGCCGGAGTTCTGACGGAGGCATGTTCGGCGTTGGTGCTACGAGCGGAGAGCTTCGCGGGGTGATCGGGCGCAGTAATCGAGGTTTGCACGAATTAGGTGGTCCGACTGTGAAAGGGTTTGCAGGAAGGAGACGGGATGTGCTGGACGAGTACTGACGGCGCTCACGAAGGAGCGCCGGCGACGATCGTCGCCGGCGATCGCACCGCACTGTCGTACAGCGCCCGGGGCTTCGGACTCGAGGACGGAACGTACGTGCCCGATGAAGCGACGATCGGTTGGCGGGCGCAATGCTCGTGCGGATGGAAAGCAGTGGGGCTCATCGAGCGTGTGACCGACGCCGACCTACCTCCACGACCGGACCAGATCCTCGACCTCTCGGGAGGGCCCGCATTCCCGGAAGTAGAAGACATATGCCACGCACAATGGCTTGAGCATGTCCGCCGATCCGCTTCAGCATGCTCCACGAACGCGTTCTCCATGACCACATGACGCACGACTCGGTGAGGTATCGGTCGGGGACCTATGATTCCTGATCTGCAGTCGACTCACGCGTGAGGTCTAGGGCCGCACACCTCGCTGTTGTACAGGGGGGAGTGGTGCGTGCACCACTCCTGAGTGGTCCCGGCGTATTGTGACCCACCGCGGAGATGCGGTGGTCGGATCGAGAGGCATCGACCCGACCACGCCGATGACACCGTCGTCAACACCGATCACCTGTCCTCCGCGTAGGAGGGTGACGTCTTCTCTGGTGATCTTGGTCTTGTCGGCGCGAGCCGTCATCAGCCACTCTCCGTGATCATCCGTCAATTTCGCGAGCCAGGTCCCCATATGACCTGCCTCTACCTTCGTGTTCGTTGGCGGACCCCCCGAGTCGCGCTCTCAAACAAAGCCTCGCGCGAGCGCAGCCAGTGGGTGCCCCCGCTGTGTCATCCGCTCGGAGCACTTATCTCTGGGAGTGCATGTCCATCGTGTTTTCGTCGGCTACGAAATCTAGCCAGAAAACGCTAGCCAACAAACTCGTAGTAACGTCACTGAACGATTGTGACCGTGTTTTTCGGTGCGCTCAGTGCGTCAATTCGTCCTTCTTGGCGCGAGCCTTTTCGAGCGCCTTCTCTGCGCGCTTGCGAGCACGCTTACCCAGCACCTCGGTCTGCTCCGACGCCGTTTCTGCCCACTCGTTGCTCTTCTCGAGGGCGAGTTCGGCGAACTCCGAGCTGCGCTTGCTCGCCAGCTCTGCCAGTTCGGCGCTGCGCTCACGTGCGGTCTCGGCCAGTTCGGAGCCGCGCTTCTGCGCGACTTCGAGGATGTCCGGGCCGCGTTCTTTGGCGACCTCTCCGAATTCCGCGGCTCGCTTGCTCGCGATCTCCGCGAACTCGGAGCTGCGCTCCTTGGCAAGTTCGAGCCAATCCGTGCCGTGTGCCTTCGCGGTTTCGGCAAGTTCGGAACCGCGTTCGGACGCCACCGACAGAGCGTGTTCGACGCGATCGCTCGTGTGATCGGTCTGCGATGCGACCAACGGAAGTGCCGCGGCGATAGACGCCTGAGCCTTCTTCGCGGCGCGGCGGCCGCGCCAGCCGAGCGACGGCTTGCCCTCTGTGTCGACGGACGCGATCATCAGTCCGCCGAGCAGGCTGACGTTCTTGATGAAGTTGGTCCGCTGCATCGCTCGCAGCGACGGATCG
>NZ_JBIRHU010000093.1:0-3093 GCF_044328675.1 Streptomyces sp. NPDC017890 | reverse complement strand
CGACGAGCAACTCGCCGAAATTCTTGCGCATGCCGGTGAACTCGCCACAGTGCGAGCAACTTTGGGAACCCCGGCGGCGGGTAGCAGCCCGCAAGCCCTCGCAGCGAGGGAAGCTCACCTGGTGAGCAGCCGGTGGCTGGGGCGCGTCGAGCGTTCGCTGCTCACACGTGTAGCTGCGCTGTGGAGCTATCGTCGCCATCTGCTCGAGCTGCAGGAATCGATCACTGCCGGCGAATCTCTCGACAGGATTCACGACGGGGACCGGACCATCGAGGGCCTTCTGGTCAACTCGGCCGGCGATGATGTGGCGGCTTCGGCGATAGGTCAGTTGGCGACCGACCTCACAGACCTTCGGCGCGCCCGAGAGTCCGCGTTGGCGGAGCTACGCGGAGAGCTCTACGAATTCGAGGAGCGGGACTGATGGGGAGAAGTCACGACAGGATCAGCCCGGACCGCGGTAACGGCGTCTTCGACCCAGATCGGGGAGAGAGCGACATCGCCACCCGCAAAGAAGGTGCCTTGATTTCGGAACACGCGTACAGCACTCGCGGCGACATTCGCAGCGGAGCACGCGAACTCGACCATGCGACAGAGAACTTGCCCGGCCTCACCCGCGCAAGTCGAGACCTCAACCGGGCCTATCCACGCCCGACGCCGGCACCGATCGAGAACCAAAGGTTGCGCCGAGAGCTGCCGGCGGCGATCGAACTACGTCGCTCGCTGTCCGCGCGGCAGAAAAACGCACGCTCTGCCACCAAACGGGAGGTGCTCGATTCGATGCCGCAGGCGCAGTACAACGCACTGTCGGCGTTGACGTCGGATCCGAACGTCTGGAAGGAAACGAACAACGCGCTGTCTGCGGTTGCCGGCGATGCCGTTGAACTCGACGACGGCAGGCGTAAGCAGGTGCAGCGTGTCGACCGCGCTATTCAACGGTACGAACGTGAATCCGGCCGCGGACATCTCGTCTACACCTCTGTCAGCGTTCCCCATGCTGTGGTCAACCCGGCGGACTTGCCTGCCACGCTTCAACCCGGCACGGTGCTTTCCTTCGACCGGTTCACTGCAGCGACGCACTCGCTGCACGAGCTCGATTCCACCACTCGCCCGACAGATGTCGTCTTCGAGATCTCGACAGAGCGGGGGATGTACTACGGGCAGTCTTCACGGATGAACAACTCACATCATTTGCTTCCGAGAGGAATCCAATTGGACGTGGTGGGTGCACATTTCGCGCCGTACGAGCGACCTGGACAACAACCTGGCGAGCGCCTGATCGTGCAACTGACCGATCACAGACCCGAAGGAGAACAACGATGAGCAAAGACCAGACGGCGCGCCGTCGCCGGCCGGACCTGACATTTCATCCTGACATTCTCGGGATCCCGGCACAGTTCCGAGTCGTCGACACCCGCCGAGCGGAAGAAGCTGGCCCCGACAAAGCCGGTGACGCAGTCCGCGATATCGGCGCGCAAGAGAACTGAAGGACGCACACAAAAGAAAAGTCGGAGGCCACCACATGGTGTGCCCCCGACTCACCCGGTGCATTCTCAGTGCCGCCGACACTACCTCACGCGATCGACCAACTCGGCCAGTCCTGTCATTCGCCGGTGCCGAATCGGGGCAGCCTCTTGAAACTTGTGCACCCGAGCGCCGGCTGAATTTCCCGGGCTGACGGCGAAATGAAAGGAGCCTGAGCTGCAGGTTCTGTACGGAGGTGCGTGCACGGCGTCATCCAGTCCAGGTCCGGAGTTAGCGTGCGGCGATGCCGGACGCACCGCATCGGCTCGCCAGGAAAGGGAGACCATGACCACGCCGATCGAACCCCCCGATACAACTGTCGTCACGCTCGCCGCACGAGCCAGGGAAGCTGCCGCCGCAGCACGAAACGCGGCCGAAAAGGAAAAGCAGGACAGCTCCGAAACTCAAGGTGACGAAGACAGCGGTCGACTGATCGTGATGCTCGACGAATACCCCGCGTTTGTTCCTTCTGCGGATCCGAGCGAGGTGGCCGTGAATTTCGCCCGCAGAGTCAGTCTTTCATCCGTCGCACCTAACGCCGCCGAATTGATGTGGCCATCAGCAGAGACGAAAGAATGATGATGAGGCGCAAGGTCGCCACGTGTGTTGCCGCTGCGGGGCTTCTTATGACCGTGGTCTCGGGGTGCGCAGCGGTTGCTCAGGGAGGCCCCTGGACGGGAATGGAGACGAGTGCACCTGCTGCACCTCTCGTGGTCGCAGAAGTGGCCGGCGAGTCGACACCTCGCCTCGACGAATTGCTCGGATCGGTGACTGTCGTCGACAAGTTGCCGAATATCCCTGGTTACGAAAGGGGTTGCGGCACAGGCGAAAGGTGCGTTTTCGGAACCGCATGGACCGACAAGTACGACGGTCCTCTGGCCAGAAATGGTTGTGACACACGCAATGACGTCCTGAAACTTCAACTTGTAGATGTCGCATTCAAACCCGGAACGCGCGACTGCAAAGTCATCGCCGGCACGCTTCACGACCCGTACACCGGAACCGATATCGCGTTCTCCACGTCCAATCCTTCGGCTATTCAGATCGACCATGTCGTGGCACTTTCGAGAGCCTGGGATGCGGGGGCAGCGAATTGGACTCCGCAGCAAAGGGTGAACTTCGCCAACGACACGGACGTCAACTTGCTTGCCTCCCAAGGCAAAGCAAACCAATCGAAGTCAGATCAAGGCCTCGACACCTGGCTTCCCCCCAACGCTGCATTCCACTGTGACTACGCCATCAAATATCTCACCGTGGCCGCGAAATATCACCTGATGATCACTTCCGCCGATGCCGGCGCGGCGCGCACCGCCTGCGCACAGAAATGAGGAGAAGTAGATGAGTTCTACCGATGGTGATGATCACATCCGCTTGTCGAACGAAATCCTTGAAAGCAGACGACGAACCCGCCTCAGTCGGGCAATCGCGACGATAGGTTTCGCCGCAGGCGCCGCACTCACGGGAGGCGTGGTGACCGGCGCCTGGCTCTACTTTCTCGGCTTCTTCGCGTTGATCACAGTCGGCGTGGCCGTCGGCAACGGCATCAGTGGAGCCGTCGACCGGGGAGATCCG
>NZ_JBIRHU010000092.1:0-3185 GCF_044328675.1 Streptomyces sp. NPDC017890 | reverse complement strand
GGACCGAAGCTGTGCCCGACCATGCCGAACACCCGGTCCCCCACGGCCGGCTCCGTCACACCGGGCCCGACCTCGGTCACCACACCCGCGCCCTCACTGCCCATGACGCCGGCGTCCGGGTACATGCCCAGCGCGATGAGGACGTCGCGGAAGTTGACGCCGGCCGCGCGCATGCTCAGCCGGACGGTGCCGTCGGCCAGCGGTGCCATGGCTTCGGGGCGGGGCATCAGGGTCAGGTCGTCGAGCGTGCCGCCGCCGCTCACCGAGTCGACGACCCATGCGGGCTCCCCGGCCGGAGGCACGAGAGTGCCGCCGGATCCGGTCCGGGCGAGGCGTGGAGCACGGACGGTGTCCTCGCGGACCGCGAGTTGCGGCTCGTCCAGGGCGAGGACGTCGGACAGCGCCCGAACTGAGGAGTCCGCGGCGTCGAGGTCGACGAGGACGATGCGGTCGGGGTTCTCCGTCTGCGCCGAGCGGACCAGTCCCCACACTGCGGCACCGGACAGGTCGGTGACGTCGTCTCCGGTCCGCACGGCCACGGCGCCCCGGGTCAGTACGACGAGGCGGGCGGTGGCGAAGCGCTCGTCGTCCAGCCAGGAGTGCAGCACGTCGAGCACACCGTAGACCGCCGAACGGGCACTGGCCGCCGCCTCACCGGGTTCGCCCACGCACGGCAGCAGTACGACGTCCGCGCCCGCGGCGGCCACCGCGTCGAGGTCGGGGTGAGCCGTCACACCGGGCCACGCCCATTCGGCAGCTCCGGCTGTGCCGAGCACCGCCCAGCGCTCTTCCGGATCCACGGGCCGGCCCTGTGCCACGGGCACCTCGGCCCAGTCGAGCCGGAAGAGGGAATCGTGATGGACGGACCGGCCGGCGACCGACTGGTCGCCGCTCACCTGGCGCAGGACGAGGGAGTCGACGGAGGCGACGGGGGCACCGCTCTCGTCGGCCACCTCCACGGCCACCGCGTTGGCACCCGCAGAGACGAGCCGCACCCGTATCACGGCTGCTCCGGTCGCGTACAGGGATACACCGCTCCACTCGAAGGGCAGTCCGGCCCTGCCTGTCTCGGCAACGAAGTCGCCCAGTCCGATGGCATGGAGCGCGGCGTCGAGCAGCGCCGGATGCAGTCCGAACGCCTCCGCCCTGTCCTGTTCCTGTGCCGGCAGGGCGACCTCGGCGAACACCTCGTCGCCGCGCCGCCAGGCTGCCCGCAGCCCCTGGAACACCGGGCCGTACGCCAGACCGACTTCCGTCAGGCCCGGGTAGAGCCCGTCCAGGTCGATCGTCTCCGCGTCCTTCGGCGGCCAGACGGCCAGACCGGCGCCGGCCGCGCGACCGGTCTGCGCGAGCCGGCCGGTGGCGTGCCGGGTCCAGGGCTCGTCCGGGCCCGCCCCATCGGCACGGGCATGCACCGACAGCGGGCGCCGTCCCGTGGCATCCGGCGCCCCCACCACGAGCTGGACGTGTACGCCCCCGTGCTCGGGCAGCACCAGCGGCGCCTCCAGCGTCAGCTCCTCGACCGTGTCGCAGCCCACCCGGTCACCGGCCTGAACACCGAGCTCCACGAACGCCGTACCAGGCAGGAACACGGCACCCGACACCACGTGGTCCGCCAGCCAGGGGTGGGTCTGCACCGACAGCCTGCCGGTGAGCAGGAAGCCGTCGGAGTCGACGAGTTCGATCGCCGCGCCCAGCAGTGGGTGGTCGGCGGGCGACTGGCCCACCGACGTGACATCACCGAGGAAACCGGCAGTGGCCTCCGGCCAGAACCGCTCGTGCTGGAAGGCGTACGTGGGCAGGTCGACCCTGCGTCCGCCGGCCAGCAGCGGGGACCAGTCGACGGCCAGGCCGCGCACCCAGCCCTCGGCCAGCGACGTGGCGAACCGGTCGAGGCCGCCCTCGTCACGCCGCAGCGAGCCCAGCACCAGCGCGTCGATCCCGGCACGGTCGAGAGACTGTTCCACACCGGTGGTCAGCACGGGGTGGGCGGAGGTCTCGACGAAGAAGCGATAGCCCTGCTCGGCCAGCGCCCTCGTCGCCTCCTCGAAGCGGACGGTCTGCCGCAGATTCGTGTACCAGTACTCCGCATCCATCACCGACGTGTCGAGCCAGTCAGCCGTCACCGTCGAGAAGAACGGCACCTCGGCCGCACGTGGCTGCAACCCGGCCAGTACGTCCAGGAGCTCGTCGCGGATGGCCTCGACGTGCACCGAGTGCGACGCGTAGTCCACCGGGATACGACGGGCACGGACCTCGTCCGCCTCACACCCGGCCAGCAACGCATCCAGGCCTGCCACATCCCCGGAAACCACCACGGACGACGGCCCGTTGACCGCAGCCACCGACAACCCGTCGGACAGCCGCTGTTCGACCTCGTCGAGTGGCAGCGCGACCGACACCATGCCACCCGCACCCGACAGCGCCAGAATCGCCTTCGACCGCAGCGCCACCACCTTCGCCGCATCATCGATCGACAGCGCACCCGCCACACACGCAGCCGCGATCTCACCCTGCGAATGACCGACGACCGCCGCGGGCCGCACCCCGTGCGAACGCCACAGCTCGGCCAGCGACACCATCACCGCCCACAACACCGGCTGGACCACGTCCACCCGCTCCAGCGCCTCCTCGTCGCCGAGCACGTCGAACAACGACCACTCCACATGCGACGACAGAGCAGTGGCACACTCCCGCATGCGCTCCGCGAACACCGGCGAAGAAGACATCAGCTCCGTGGCCATCCCGACCCACTGCGAACCCTGGCCCGGGAACACGAACACGCTCTTGCCCCGCAGATCCGCGACGCCCTGCACCACGCCTGCCGTGCTGTCACCGGCGGTGAGTGCGGCCACGTCCACCAGCGGATCGGCACCGAGGGTCACCGCGCGGTGGGCCAGGTGGGAACGGCTCACCGCGAGGGAGTACGCCACGTCGACCGGGCGCTGAGAGGTGTCACGCCCGGCATGCGACAGCAGTCGTGCCGCTTGGTCGCGGAGGGCCTGTCCGGTCTTGCCCGACAGGACCCATGGTGTGGGGCAGGCAGCCGGGTCGGCGGACTCCTCGCCCGGCGTGGGGGCGTTCTCAGGTTCGGCCTCGGGGGCTTGTTCCAGGATGACGTGGGCGTTGGTGCCGCTCATCCCGAACGACGACACACCCGCACGACGCGGACGATCGGCCTCCGG
>NZ_JBIRHU010000091.1:0-3276 GCF_044328675.1 Streptomyces sp. NPDC017890 | reverse complement strand
GTGATGACCTGCTGCGATTGGTGGATTGGTGTGGAGGCGAGCTTTTTCTCGAGCCAGCTGGTGAAGCGGTCGAGGTTGCGGTCATAGGGCGCGAGGATTCCGCAGCTGATGAACAGGTCCCGTAGGTGACGTGCGGTGCGCTCGGCGGGGTAGTGGGCGAAGGTGTCGTGACTGATGGTCAAGCGGTGTTGCGCGAACCCGTCCAGGAGCTGGCGCACGTCGGGATTGCGTAGCCAGATGAGCGCACTTCGCGGGTGGTCCTGGCTGGTCAGCGCATCGAGTAGCGGTTTCAGCTCGGCCGAGACGAATCCGGTGTCGGCGGTGGTGAGCAGGGCGGTCAGGTCGTCGGTGAGGCAGCATCGGGCGCAGAGTCCGCGCCGGTGGGGTTCGTCCTGATCGCCGCAGCGGGTGCAGATCAGGCGGGGATCGTCGATCCCTGCACAGTCGGTGCAGATGGCCTGGTTGCCTGAGAGTCCGGGGAGGAGCCGGTCCGGGGTCAGGCAGCGAGGACACGTTCCGCGGCGACGGGTGGCCTGTTGGTAGCAACGGCGGCAGACGAAGCCCTCTGGCCAGCGCACGCCGCGAGGCTGGCGCTCGTCGTCGCACCGTGTGCAGTGGTACTTCGATGTGTCAGCCATGTGTGTCGCCTGCGCGGGGGTCCGTCTACGCCGGTGGGCCGGGTCGGTGGATGTGGGCCCGCTTCGGTCGCAGCGGACCATCAGCTGAGGGGGAGACGTCGGTGGCGGTGCGCCGCGAGGGTGCGGCGTCGACACGGAAGTCGCAGAGGTCCTCGACGCTGCAGTCCAGAACGTGGCACAGGGCGCCGAGCAGCGCCAGGGGCAGCCGGTCCGGGGTGCGTCCGAGGAGGCGGTAGAGCTGCGAGGCGGAGAGCTCGATGCCGACCTCATGCAGCGGGGTGATCAGGTCAGACAGGTTGTGCATGTCTCGGTCGGTCATGACTTGGCGTAGTCGCCACTGGTAGGCGATCCGGTGCTTCATGTCTCGTTCGTCCTTTCGGGCAGGCGGCCGGCTGCGGCACGTAGGGCGGCGGCTACGACGCGGCTGCGGTAGTCGGGGGAGACGAAGGTGTAGAGCGAGGTGGTCGAGGCGTACTCGTGTCCGACTTGCTCTTGGATGAAGCGGGTGTCGTAGCCGGACTCGACAAGCAGCGTGACGTAGCTGCGGCGCAGGGAGTGAAAGTCCAGTCCGGGGTCGGTCAGGCCGGCTGTGTCACAGAGTTCGGCGAAGCTGTGGGACAGTGCCCCGTTCGAGATTCGTTCGGATCGTTCGGTTGGAAACAATGCGGTCCCGGTGGTGCGGTCGAAGCTGGTGCGCCCCTGGTCGATCCACTGCTCGAGGCAGTCGATCACCCACGCGGTCTCTGGGACGGTCAGTACGCCGCGCCGTTTGGCGGGGGATCCTTTGCCGGGCTTGCCGTACCGGACGTAGCAGACCCCGAATCGGCCGAACTGCCGTGCACGCGGATTCGGCCCAAAATCCGTCAGGTCCAGCATGCGAACTTCGTTGCGGCGCAGGCCCCATGCGTAGGCGACCTTGGTGATCGTCGCGGTTCGCAGCGCGACCATCGCCCCCTTCGTGCCGACCTCGTAGCGGCGGGTGACCTGCTCGTCCGCGGTATCGCACAGGTCCTGCAGCTCGTCGGTGGTGTACGCCCGTTTGCGTGGGTCGCCGGGACCCTCGTGGACGTGGCGGGCCGAGTTGGCCTCGGTAATGACCTGTACGGGATGCGTGGCGAACCGGTCCTGGCATTGCTCGGCCCACTCGTAGGCCGGGTCGAGCAGGTAGTCCATGAAGTGCCGCAGCGCACCTTGATAGTTCAGGACGGTGCTGTGCGCTATGCCGTGGACTCCGCGTAGTTCGGTGATCCAGTCATCGGCCATCGCTGGCGTCCAGGTCCAGGGGCCGTCGGCATCGCAGAAGTCCCGGAACCGCCGTATCGTGGCCACCCGCGCCGAGATCGTGCCGGCAGACAGGTTTCGTGCCAGCTGCTGGTGAGACCAGCCGGTGACCATCGCCTCGAACACCGAGGCTTCCGGACGTAGAACAGCGATACCGTCGGCCAGCTGCAACCGCGCCGACCCTGGAGGAAGATCCTGCTGCGACATCTCGCACCGCCCAAAAATGGCTCGCGTCTTGTGCGAAAGTGTCGCATGAAATGCGAATCGCGACAAGAGGCCGCAGGTAGCAGCGCCGCCACCATCCCGCCATCGGCTGGCGGTCACGGTCCAACAAGGGCGGAAGCGCTGGCCCGGCACCTGCTCACGCGCAGGTCACGAGGCCAGTCGGGCACTACGGGCGAGGGGCAGTTCGGGGAGGGGTCGAGTTCGCACAATCTACAACTCGGCATCGTTTACCTTACATAATTACTATTATCGGCTAAAAGTATGGCTATCGTCGGGCCAGTCTGGCGGCTAGACTGGACGGCATGACGACAGTGCCACTGGGTGAAGCCAAGGACAAGCTCTCCGCGCTGGTCGATAGCGCCGAAACCACGCACGACATCATCACGATCACCAAGCACGGCAAACCCGCCGCGGTGCTGATGTCTGCCGACGACCTCGAATCGCTGCACGAGACGATCTACTGGCTCTCACGTGCCGGTGTCCGCGACGACGTCGCTACCGCCGACGCCGAGTACGCTGCCGGCCACACTGCCTCCATCGACGACCTGCGCGCGGAACACGGCCTGCCGCCGAAATGAGCGACGCTCCCACAGACTCGTCCGACCCGTACCGGGTCGAAGTCGCATCCCCAGCTCGCCGCGACCTTCAACGTCTCCCATCCCGGATCGTCCACGCCGTCATCGAATTCATCTCCGGACCCCTCGCCGAGAACCCTCACCGGCTCAGCAAACCGCTACGCGACGACCTCGACGGTCTCCACAGCGCCCGCCGCGGCGACTACCGAATCCTGCTCCACATCGACGACCCCAACCACACCATCGTCATCGTCAGAATCGACCACCGTGCCCACGCCTATCGCACCTAGGGGTAAAGCCATACGTGCGAGAGACATTGAGATACAGCTGGTGCCGCGGTAGCGCAGTCGACACAGACTCGATCAACCTCGAAATGTGATGCCCGAAGGTTCCACCACACCAGGGTCATGGCCGTTGACGCTAAGTAGTTGACGCGCCGCGATGACCTGAACATCTTGGTATGGCCCTGGGCCGACAATCAGTCTCGCGATTGTTGTCTCTGCCGCCGGACGCCAATGGGTGCCGAGGTTGATCGCGAACGCGGTGAAGGGCGAGAG
>NZ_JBIRHU010000090.1:0-3349 GCF_044328675.1 Streptomyces sp. NPDC017890 | reverse complement strand
AGCATGTAGACCCGCACCACATGCCGTACGAGAACCCTTAGTACCACCCCGCACGCAAGCCCATCCTTCTGCACGCACATCATCCTGCGAGCGGTCACGCAAAACATCACGGATGTACACCCGCACATCAAACCGCTGTGCACTCCGCACCTGATCATGCGGAGTCTCACGCATAGAACCACGTTTCATCTCCCGTATCACCCCAGGCAGTCCAACACGCAGAAGACCACGTTTCTTTACACGCCATTTCATCCGCGTGTGTTCACGCATCATTATCCGCATTTCTTCACGCGTGATTCCCTGCAGCGACTCACGCGTGTTTACATACGTGTTCACATACGTGTTCACATACGTGTTCACCTGCGATTACATCGGCATGCAAACACGCGGCATTACACGCGGCGCCGCTTGCCGACCCACATGCCTGAACACATACGGCCCCACACGCGTGGCATACCGCGAGTTGTCCAGGACCCCTGCTAACTTTCCTTACAGACCACTCGTCAGAAACCAACGTCCATTGGGAGAACCACCATGTCTGTAGATGCCGTTCCAACGACACCCACTCATCAGCAACTGCCTGCCTGCTTCGGATTCTTCAACGGCAAAGGGGGAGTGGGCAAGACCTCACTCTGCGCGAACACCGGAGGCTTACTCGCTGCCGGCGGCTACCGGGTTCTCTTGCTTGACTTCGACCCCCAGGCCAACTTGTGCCGCGACCTAGGGTTTGTGAAGGAGGACGGCGTGCCCTTGTTCTCAGCCCTCTTGAGCGGGTCGGCACCGCCGATCATCCAGAACGTCGGTGGTCGCGAGAATCTCGACATCGTTCCAGGCGGCCCGGCAATGTTCGACCTTGCCGCAGTCATGGTGTCCAGGCAGCAACGCCAGGGAGGCAAACGACTAGGACAGCTTCTACTGGCCATGTTGCTGCAAGTGGCCGCAGACTACGACGTCATTATCTTCGATACCCCTCCGACGGATCTCACGATCATCGAAGCAGTGATGGAAGTAGTCCACGCTGTGGTCATTCCAATCCGCGCAGATGATGCCAGCCTCGACGGCATGGAAACGATCGCCGGCCAGTTCTCGGCAGCACGAGACGGAGATCCGGAACGAAACCTTCCTGCCGTGAACCCCCAGCTCCAACTCGGCGGGATCTGCCTCTTCGGCGTCAGCTCACGCGCAACCAAACTTGACGCAACGATTCGGGAAGCAGTCGAGGAGATGATCGGCGATTCGGCCCCGACTTTCGAATCTCGGATCCGCACGATGGAAACCACCGCCTTCGACGCGCGACGCCAAGGACTTCTGGTGCATGAGCTCGAGGAACGATCGGCCGGGGAAACCGCATCACGGATCGCAGCGCTGAGGAAAGGCACGAAACCAAAGGATCTGATGCTCTCGCGAAACGCCTCTGGCCTGGCCGAGGACTACTCGAACCTCACCCGCGAGATCCTCGTACGGATGTCGACCATCACCGCTGAGAGGGCTTCGGCATGAGTGAAAATAGGGTCCGCAACCGCAAGAGCATTGCCAAGTCTTTCGCCCCGAAGCCCAACCGAGCAGAGGGACTCGCTGGTCTCTTGCCCCCGGCCGGCGGGCTGCAGCCTCGCCGCACTACGAGCCCACAGACACCGGACACGGCTCAACCCCAGATCGACTCCACAGCTCCTCACCCGCCGACTCCCAAACGAGTCACCGACGCCCCTCAACCCGCCGTCTCGGCGCCTGAATCTCCAGTGCGGGTGCAGCCGATGGAACCCGAAGCTGTCACCGTTCCAGTCGCACCACCCCACGCGCCTCCTGTTGTCGTCGAGTCTCCACCCGCAGTCACCGAAGCGCCCCCAGCCCAGATTCTGGAAGAAGGAAATCCGCCGGCTGCAGATACCTCGAAGGTGACTGTCACGGCCTACCTGGATCGCACCACTCGCGACGCCTTGGTGAATCGTGCAGCCGAACGGCGATGCGATCACGCCGATGTTGCCATCGAGGCATTCGACGCAGTAGGCATCGAGCGACTGCGAGCCCTCTTTCAACCCGTCGCGGGCAGATCGTCCTCAGGGATTCCAGTCCATCAAGAGCCGTTCACGGTCAAAGGACCCGTCGAGACCTGGTTCCGCTTCACCACCGCTCAACGTGACTGGCTTGACGAGCAAGTGAAGGTCGTCGGTTCCAAATCGCGCAGCCGATTGCTCGCGGGCGTCTTGTCGTTGCACCTGCGGTCGCCCGCACGATAGTGGGGGACGACCTTCGAGGAGCAAAAAGTAAGCCTCGGAGGTCGTCTCTGCTTCCAGGCCCACATGAACGGCAGTCGAAGGTGGCATCGAATCGCCTGCCTTCGTAGCCTAAAAACAGATCGTAGATCCGGGCGAGCGCAAACGGCCGATTCGTGTCTTTGAAGCCGCTCCCCACCCCACTCCCCACCCCGCTCCCCACCTACGTGGGGAGCGGTTTTTGCCGCCTGAACTGCTGTTTCTTTCCACTCCCCCCACTCCCCACCAACTTCGCAGATAGGTCACACGTAGTAGTGGGAAAGTGCATGCCTCGCTAACCTGACTCCGCTTCGACTCGGCCCGTCCAGGTCTCGCGACATGATGCGCACGAAGATTTGTTGACCCCATCTGTCACACGGCGCGGGGCACGCGGATCTTCCTCTAATCAGAGGCATTCATTGCGAGGGTTGAGGGGATTTCAGACATGAGCAGCGCCGGGCACGACACGCTGACACAACCAGCATCACCGTTTCTGAATCAGAATCGATTTACGCTCATCCCATGGGACGACCAAGTAAAGGCGCGCGCCGGTGCCTCTCCGTGCGCGCACCCCTCAACCAGGCCAAGGTCTACGAACGTCGGGCAGACGAACTCGGGATCGATCTCGGGGACTACTGGGTGCTCGTCATGGCGCGCGCCTCGAACCTCGACATTCCTGATTACATCCTCAAGAAGTTGGATCCGGAGCGACTCCGCATCCACGACGCCCGCTATGCAGTTGATCGAACCCAGGCTGCTCGCGAAGCGACCGACGGCGAACTTTCGGTTCCAGCATGAGTTGGCCCTAGACAGCGAAAAACCCCCACTGCTTTGCCGGCCGGAGGGGGTTCTTCGATTCGATTTCAGTCCCGGGAAGCGACTTGCGAGGTCACTTTCCGAACTTCACTTACTCAAGTCCAGAGGACTTATGGCCATTCTAACCAAATTCCGAGCACACTCGCCATCCTTGGCGACGAGTGTCGCTGAGGCAATCGCATGACGGCGGCTGCATCGAGCGGCGCAGCGACGGGTCCTATGTCGTCGTGGGGCCGCGGACGCGACGCGGGGCGGTGCCGGGGTGGGGTGCAACCACCCCG
>NZ_JBIRHU010000089.1:0-3383 GCF_044328675.1 Streptomyces sp. NPDC017890 | reverse complement strand
TCGGCGGGGGTGTGTTCGGGGTGGGTGAGGGCGAAGGTTTTGAGGCGGGCGGCTTGGGCGTGCAGGGCGGTTTCGCTGGCGGCGGACAGGGTCCAGGGCACCACCGGCGCGGATGATGCTCCCTCCCCAGCCGCAGCCCCGTTCCCGGAATCAGACCCGCCCTCGGTCGCAGACCCGTTCCCGGAGCCAGAACCACCCTCGGTCGCAGGCCCGTTCCCGAAGTCAGGCCCGTCCTCGGCCGCGGGCCCGTTCCCGGAGTCAGGTCCCTCAGCGGCAATCCCGTCATCGGTGGTGGGCTTGCTGCTGCCGGCCGGTTCGGTGACGACGGCGGGCTGCTCGAGGATCACGTGCGCGTTGGTGCCGCTCACACCGAACGCGGACACACCGGCCCGCCGCGGCCTGTCGTTCTCGGGCCAGTCCGTCCGCTCCGTGAGTAGCTCGACCGCGCCGTCGCTCCAGTCGACGTGCGGGGTGGGCTCGTCGACATGCAGGGTCTGCGGCAGCACTCCGTGCTGCATCGCCATGACCATCTTGATGACCCCGGCGACGCCGGCGGCGGCCTGCGTGTGCCCGATGTTGGACTTGAGTGAGCCGAGCAGCAGCGGCCGGTCGGTGTCGCGGTCCTGGCCGTAGGTGGCGAGGAGCGCCTGGGCCTCGATGGGGTCGCCCAGCGTCGTGCCCGTGCCGTGGGCTTCCACCGCGTCGACGTCCTGCGGAGTGAGGCCGGCGTTGGCCAGGGCCTGGCGGATGACGCGCTGCTGGGAGGGGCCGTTGGGGGCGGTGAGGCCGTTGGAGGCGCCGTCCTGGTTGACGGCGGAGCCCCGGACCACGGCCAGCACCTGGTGCCCGTTCCGTACGGCGTCGGACAGCCGCTCCACGAGCAGCATGCCGACACCCTCGGCCCATCCCGTGCCGTCCGCGTCGGCGGAGAACGCCTTGCAGCGGCCGTCCGCGGCAAGCCCGCCCTGCCGCGAGAACTCCTCGAACGCTGTCGGCGTCGCCATGATCGTCACGCCGCCGGCGAGTGCCAGAGTGCACTCGCCCGACCGCAGTGCCTGGACGGCGAGGTGCAGGGCGACGAGCGACGACGAGCACGCCGTGTCCACCGTCACCGCCGGACCTTCCAGCCCGAACGTGTAGGACACCCGGCCGGAGATGATGCTGCTCGAACTGCCGGTGAGGAAGTACCCCTCGGACTCCGACGCTGCGCCGTAACCCTGGGACGAAGCTCCGACGAACACGCCGGTGCGGCTGCCTCTGACCGAGGACGCCGGAATGCCTGCCCGTTCGAACGCCTCCCAAGTGGTGTGCAGCAGCAGTCGCTGCTGCGGGTCCATCGCCGCCGCCTCACGCGGCGAGATGCCGAAGAAGTCCGCGTCGAACTCGCCCGCGCCGTTCACGAAGCCACCGACGCGTGCGTACGGTGCGCGGGACTGGCCGGGGGCCGGGGCGAAACGGCCGTCCTGGTCCCAGCCGCGGTCCGTGGGGAAGGCCGAAACGGCGTCGCCGCGGGAGTCGACCAGTCGCCACAGTTCCTCGGGCGACTCGACGCCGCCCGGGAGACGGCAGCTCATCCCGACGATGACGACGGGGTCGTCGTCGGCCGCCGCGACCACCGCCGGAAGGTCCGGCATACGGTCCTGAGCCGCCCCCAGCGCCTCACTGACCAGGTACGCGGCCAGCGCCCCCGGCGTCGGGAAGTCGAAGACCACGGTGGCGGGGGGACGGATCCCGGTGGCGGTGGCCAGGCGGTTGCGGAGCTCCACCGCGGTCAGCGAGTCGAAGCCGATCTCCTGGAACGTCCGGGCGGGGTCGATGGCCTCGGGGCCGGGGTGGCCCAGCACGTCGGCCGCGACCGTACGGACCGAGTCCAGAGCTACGCGGCTCCGCTCCGACTCCGACAGGGAACGCAGGCGGAGCACGAACGCGCCGGCCGGCGCGGCGGGCACGGCACCATCGGTCAGCAACTCGCTCAGCAGCGGGCTCGGGCGCAGGGCGGTGAACCGCGCTCCGAAGCCGTCCCAGTCCACGTCGGCGACCACGATGGTCGTCTCGTCACCGTGCAGGGCCTGCCGCAGCGCCGTGATCGCCAGTTCCGGCGCCATCGGCGTCAGACCGTGCTCGACGAGGAGGTCCGTGCCCTCCGCGGCCATGCCGTCGCCGTCCCACATGCCCCAGGCCACCGAAGTGGCGACGAGGCCGTCGGCGCGGCGGCGGTGTGCCAGTCCGTCCAGGAAGGCGTTCGCGGCGGCGTACGCGGACTGGTTGCCGCTGCCCCACACGCCGGCGATCGACGAGTACAGGACGAAGGCGTCCAGCTCCGTCGCGCGCGTCAGCTCGTCCAGGTGCTGCGCGCCGACGACCTTCGACCGCAGCCCGGCCTCGAACTCGTCCGTGGTCAGGTCGGTCACGGCACCCCAGCTGGGCACCCCGGCGGCATGCACGACGACACGCAGGTCGGGGATCGTGCCGAGCAGTTCGGCCACCGCGTCCCGGTCCGTCACGTCGCACGCGACCACTCGCGCCCGGACACCGAGCGCTTCCAGTTCCGCGACCAGTTCCTGGGCCCCGGGGGCGTCGGTGCCACGGCGGCTGCTGAGCACGATGCTCTCGGCCCCGGTGCCGGCCAGCCAGCGGGCCACGTGTCCGCCCAGCGCACCCGTGCCGCCCATGACCAGTGCGGTGCCGGCAGTACGCCAGACCGCGGGCGAGGCTCCGCTGTCCGAAGGTGCACGGCGCAGACGCCCCGCCCAGACCTGCGTGCCACGGATGGCGACCTGATCCTCCCCGGTCGTACCGGTGAGGACCCGGCCCAGCAGCTCACCGGTTCGCTCGTCCGGCTCACCGGGCAGGTCGACGAGCCCGCCCCAGCGGTCGGGGTGTTCGAGAGCGATGACGCGGCCGAGGCCCCAGATCGCGGCCTGGTGCGGATCCACCGGATCGCCGTCCGCCACGGGTACGGCGCCGCGGGTGAGGCACCACAGGGGTGCGTCGATGCCGGCTGCGGCGAGGGCCTGGACCAGCCCGACGGTTTGGACCGTCGGCAGAAGCGACACGACTCCCGTGACGCCGTCGTCGGGCAGCTCCGCGACCGTCGTCGTACGGACGTCGGCGCCGGTGGCGCGGAGCGCCGTGACGACCGTCCGCGTGACACGCGCCTCGGTGCCCTGCTCCTCCTCCACCACCAGCCAGACACCGGTCGCCGGTGACTCGGGGGCCCCCACGGTGACCGGTGCCCACGCGTACCGGTAGCGCCAGGCATCGGCGGCCGACTGGTTCTGCCATGCCTGTCGCCAGGTGGCGAGGGTGGGGAGGGCGTCGTGGATGGGTTGGTCGGGGTGGATGCCGAGGGTTTCGAGGTTGCCGTGTTGGACGGCGTTCCA
>NZ_JBIRHU010000088.1:0-3452 GCF_044328675.1 Streptomyces sp. NPDC017890 | reverse complement strand
GGTTCGCCCATTAGCCTCTGTTTGTGCAGGTTGCCGCGCCGGGCGCCTGCCCGACCGAGAGGAACGACATGTCCAGGTCAACTTCCATCCGCACTGCAACGGTTGCCGCTGCTCTCGCAGCGTTCACCGCTTTTGGTGGTTTCGTCGTCGTCCCTGTCGTCCACGCGACCCCCGTCGTCGCACCGCAGCAAGGCCCAGCGGGGGCAGTTGTGAAGTACCTCCAGAAGGTCAACTGGCAGAAGGAGTTCAAGGACGCAACAAAGGGGGTCGTCGTTCAAGTCGTCCTCGACAAAGTAATCGAGATCCTGGTCCCGAAAGGCGGAAGTAACTCTATTCCCGTGGTGCAGGCGAGCAGCATCAACAGCCCCGAAACGCTGATCAATCGGAGCTCGAATCCAGCAGGTGTCTCACCACGAGTGAGCTACGTGAAATCGAACGACGCGCGAGGACTCTTCTACAGCACCCTCAAGAGCGGTGGTATTCGGAAGAGTGAAAACAGCTACAAAGTCGGGGTCCAGACCGTGAAATTCAGCCCTGGGACGTCATCGACACCGCCTTCCATCACCATCTCGAACTCAGCGGTCACGAACAAGATCGTGGTGTTGGCAAACTAAGAGTTCCGAGAAGTCCATCGCCGATCGGAGTGATGGGACATCGACGAGAGCGGGTCACACCTTTCGGTGCGGCCCGCTCTCCGTCATCTATGACTACATCTCGACTTCCGTTCCACGATCTCTCTCCGGGACCATGACCGGCTCACCGCTGAATCACACCGGAGTTTCCGGGGACTTCATCGACTTCGTCAACCGATCAAGAGCAAGTACGGCGTCGAGCCGATGTGCAGGGTGCTCACCGAGCACGGCTGCTCAATTGCGCCGTCCACCTACTACGAAGCCCGCAACCGTCCTGCGTCTCGGCGGTCTCTGCGCGACGAAAGGCTTAAAGTCGAGGTCAGCCGGGTGCACACCGAAAATTATTCGGTCTACGGCGCCCGCAAGGTGTGGCTTCAGCTGAGGCGAGAGGGTATCGAGGTAGCGCGCGGTGCACGGTCGAACGGTTGATGGGTGTCCTCGGGCTCGAAGGTGCCCGTCGAGGCAAGGCCAAGCGCACCACCATCGCCGATCCACAAGGGCATCGCGCAGACGATCTGGTGCAACGGAAGTTCAACCCGATCGCGCCAAACATGTTGTGGGTAGCCGACTTTACATACGTTTCGACATGGTCGGGCTGGGTCTACGTCGCGTTCGTCATCGACGCGTATTCTCGCCGAATCGAGGCGTTCTACTACGGTGAACACAGAGCTACGCGAATCGCGGAGTTCTCAAATCAGTAAGTCTCCGGACTCGCCGGTGTGATTCAGAGTCTGGATTTCAGGCAAGAGTGGTCGTGTTGTCAGTCCGCTGGCCACTGGATAACCCGTATTCGATGTCTGGTCCCGCCCACTGAATGATTTGTCCTGCTTGGTCGATGGTCAAAACGCACACCCAAGCCCTCAGAAACGATCTGAGCCCATTCGGGTCCAGAGTGTGCGGGCTCAATGGTCCAGCAGGTCGAGATACTCGGTGAGCTGTCCGATCGGGGCGACAACCTCGCCTCGCAGCATCCACGTTGCCTCACCGTCGACTATTCCGGGATCCAGATGACCGCCGCTTGGCAGAGTCGGCCATTGCAGCCATTCATTGAAGTCCTGGAAGTTGTGCGCGATCTCGATGGTTGCGGCCAAAGCATCGAGGCCGCTGGAGATCCCGAACCCGCTACCGTCCTGATTGTTCACTCCCAAACTGAGAACGAGCCCAGGAACCGGGAACACGTCTCGTCGAATGTCGACGCGCCACACCCCCGGATCGAACTCCCGCATTCCATCGAAACGAAGGGTGTCGCGCGAGATCCGGGCGATCACGGTCAGGAGTATCTCTTGGAGTTCCGGTGACGGCTCGAATGTGAATCTGACATCCCACCTGGCACCGAAGTCGGAACCGGACACATACATTCTCCGAATGCTATTCGACAGCCGTTGCTATTTCGCCTGTGAGTGACAATATTCCCCGCGTCCAAAGCAACCGTCATCTGTTCGAAAAAACAGATCCTTTCGGTTTGACCGTCGAACGGGGCGATCGGGCTTGCCGATCTTGCAGGAGTGATCGTGATGGAAGAATGAGGGGATGCGCCCGAACAGGTACCTCGACGATTATCTGCATGGGCTTGAGTTCCTGGGTGGGGTGTACCCCGATGATGCGGGGGCGATTGCCGAGCACGGCATCGTGGCCGCGCTCGATGATGATGATGCGTTCGTGTTCTTGCTTCGCTTGGTCGGTCCAGAAGCCCCGGCGTTCGCGGATGAACTGTGGCAGTTGATCAGTGGTTTTCTGAGCAGTCGCCGGGCCGAGGAGTTGTTCGGAGGCTCTGAGGATGCCGGGTTGGCGGATCTCGACACAGTGAGAGGCCCGAGATACGTCCCGCCTCCTGCTCGACCGAGGATCCCAAGGTGAGAGTGTCTGACGGCTATCGCCGTGCCAAATAATTCAGGGAAGAACGTGCCAATAATTCCGAGAGTCACAGTCGCGGCCTGAGTTTTCGGTTCCGGAGAAGCCTGGACCCGGGCCATGCCGGTCGCCGTGCAGTGCACTTCACATAGACTTCCGAACACGTTCCGAATATTGTGGGGGCATGGCCCCGACCGCGACCCGCACCACACGCCGCTCCTCCGACCTGAGCAAACACTCGGCCGAGGTGTTCGCCGAGGCCGAGGACCACCCCGTCACCGTCACCCGCCGCGACGGCGAAGATCTCGTGCTCATGACACAACGCGAAGCAGACAGCCGCGCCCGACTCCTCGAGTTCGCGGCACAGCTGATCGGAGTGGCCGTCGACGACGACGGACCCCTCGACGGACGGATGTCGCGCGCATTCCCCTGGATGCTGGCACTTTCCCCGAAGGATCGTGCCGTCTGCGCTCGAGACCTGGTCGACGCCGCACGCGCGTCGTTCGCGACCGACCAACCGCACCTGGTACTTGCGGAACTGACCTCGTGGCGAGAAACGGCGACCGCGATCGCTGCCGGCCTCGGTCAGGCCGACCTCGAATGGCTGGACACTCCAGAAGACGACACGATGGTGGAGCGTCCGTAGCGGTGGCAGGAAAACGCGGCGAGCTCGTACCTCGACCGACGAAGAAGACCGAGTACGAGATCCGCTTCGCGACCAACAATGCACGCAAAGGTTGGCGGGACCTCACTGCGGTGATCCGCAACCCGTTGGCGGAGGCCTGGGATTTCCTGACGCGAACCCCGCTGGTGGTGGATCCGAAGAACTACCCGCTACGCGGCGACCTCGGCGTCGTCACTCGCGACGGCGTGAGCCATCAGCGGTGGCAGCACAAACCCACTCAGCAGGGTGATGCCCGCATTTGGTTCTATGTCGAGGGGCGCACGGTGCACGTGGAGCAGGTGCAC
>NZ_JBIRHU010000087.1:0-3471 GCF_044328675.1 Streptomyces sp. NPDC017890 | reverse complement strand
GGAAACTTTTTCGGGTTGATCAGCAGGGTGTTCGTCGCCGGCGATACTCGCTGTGGCAATGACGATCGCATGGTCGTCTGCCCAGTTCTGCCATTGCTTGCCGGTGATGGGTGCGAGCGCAATGAATGAGTCGGCGTTCGCGGCGTAGTACCTCTCGTCGAGGAGTGGCGCCGCCCGTTGAGCTGCCGCGGATTGGTTTACGTCCTTGCCTGGCGCGTAGGAGAGCATGGTGCGAGCGGCGGCGAGCATGACCGACTGCGCGTCGTTCTCGTTGGCTCCGGCCAGTGTGTCGGGGAGCGCTGGAGGCGGAGTGGTGGTCAGGGCTGGAGGGGCGGTCGGCGGCGACGGAACTGTCGTCGGCGCCGAGCCGGATTGGCTACTTTCAGCGAGGACGTCTGTCGAGGGGAGTGGGGGTACCGTCCACGAGCTGTCGGCTTCGGCGCTCGTTTCCACCGCATGATCTTCGGGTTCGTCGCTTCCTCCGCACGCTGTCAGTACCAATGCGGCAGATGTGAGAGCAGCAAGAGCGAGCGAGCGTTTGCGAGTAATCATGGTGAAGGTTTCCTATCCGAATCGTTTGACGTACATCTCTTCGCCGGCCCAGCCGGAGAGCGGCATGATCGAGACGCTTTTCCCCGATTCCGGGGCGTTGAGCAACATGTCCTGTCCGTTTTCGGTGCCATAGAAAATGCCGACGTGATGGGTGTCGCCGCCTGCGCCGAAGTAGATCAGGTCACCTGGACGCTTCTGGTCGAACGGAATGTCTTGGCCTCGGGAGTCGTACAGCTGGCCGGGATTGGAGTGACTTCCGGTGAAGTGAGGGAGCAAAATTTGGCCACCGGATGCTTGGTAAACCGCGTACAACGTCAAGCCTGAGCAGTCGAAGCCGACCTTGTTCGAATCGCCGTTCGCATCTCCTGCCCCGCCGCCATCACTGATGCCTTTCGTTGGGCCGTTCTGATCTCCGCCTCCCCACGCGTACGTTGTTCCGATCCATTGGGAGGCCGCAGCGATCACGTTCTCTGCGAATGGCCCCCCGGGCTTGAACTGGGGTCCACCGGGGTTCGAGGTTCCAGGCGCGCAGGCGCCGCCATCGATGATCGTTGTTGCGCCGCCACCCTTGACGATGTCTGCCAGCTCCTGCGGCGTCAGGTCTTTGCCTGAACCTTTGAACTGCGAAGCTAGTTGCCGAGCGAGCGTTTCGTCGTCGGCGTATGCCTCAGGGTGGGCCGATCCCTGCACGGTTTGGGCGGCGACGGTGACTGGCATGGTTTGCCAGCCCGAAACTTTGAGCAACGCGTCAAAGAATTTGACGTTCGCCGTGACGGGGTTCATCAACTCTTCCGCGGTGCCCCAGATGCCGACTTGCTGTTGGTATTGATTGACCGAGAGGTGATCGCTTCCGACGCCGTCGTGGGGATATTGCAGCGACTCGGGCACGTTGGAGCTGGCGAGCATTCGATAGGTCGATTCCTGGCTCATGGTGGCCAGGGCAACCACGATTCCTTGATCAGGAACGGCCATGGACTCACCTATGGCGACAGCCTGTTTCGCCAGCGCTGTTTGGCTGGCGTTGAGACCGCCCGTGCCGGCGGGGGTGGATTTCGCCACCAACTCTGCGTCGGGCTGAGCGGGGACGGAGGCTGCTGCCGGGGAGGCGGTTCCTCGTTGCTTGAGCCAGGGAACCGGGTCCACTCCACCGCCCATCGACCATTGTCCTGGGTAGATACCGAAGTGCAGGTGCGGGCCGCTGGACTGTCCTTCGCTGCCGACTTTGCCGATGAGTTGGCCTGCGGTGACCTTGTCGCCGGCTTTGACGAGCACTCCTGCTGCGGTCATGTGTCCGTAGAGAGATTCGACGGTCTGCCCATCGATGGTGTGCCGGATGCGGATCCAGTGTCCGTAGCCCGAGGCCGGTCCGGCGACGACGACTTCGCCGTCGCCTGCGGCGTAGAAGGGGGTATCCAATGGGGCGGCGTAATCCTGTCCGTCATGCATTCCGCCTTCTCGCATGCCGAACGGCGAGCTGATCGTGTACGTACCTTCGGCCATCGGAACTGCCAGCGATCCAGGTTTCAGACCTACCAAGGATCCGTCTGCACGAATGTCGGTACCGGTCGGCTGTCCGCAGGTGGTGTCCTCACCGGTGAGGGACAAGATGACGAGAACCGGCGCCATCAACACGACCATGCACACGATCGGCACGGAGATGAGGATCCACCACCACTTCTTCGACGAACTTTCCGAATCAGGGGACGGTGGTGCCGCCAGGAGCGTCATCAGCGCGGCCGCCGGGTCAGCGAGCTCGGCTGCGGGGTCCTCGCGTTACCTGCTCCTGCTTGAGCTGCCGCCGCAATCAGTCCTGCGGTTCTCGAGCCGGAACCGGTGGGAATGTTGACGGCGGGAACAACTGGAGCAGCTGGCGGACGTGCAGGCGCGGCGGTTGGCTTCGGTGCCTTCGGAGCGCGGGTAGGAGTAGTAGGCAACAACAGCGGTGCGCCGGAATCGGTGGTGAATTCGCGGAAAGCCCGACCGTCTGGTGCAACGGTCTTCGATGCTGAACTGCGAACTTGTCCGCGCTCCGGAGCAAGCCCCGACGGTGCTGTGGCGATCGCCTTCTTGATGCCCGGTTTGTCTGCAACAGCCGCCTTCGAAAGTCGACTGCGTACCGCGGCCGCCGCGCTATCCGTACCGGTTCCACGGCTCGGTGAGCTCGTAGAGGACCGTGAGCCCGAGGACTGTGAACGGGCCATCGTGGCCGGGTCGGAGAGATTGTCGATCGACTTCTTGGCCTTCTTCGCTCCAGAGACTGCTTTCGTGCCCGCCCAGACTGCGGCAGCGACGCCTCCCGTTACCGCAGTCGATGTCGCTGTGCCAGCTACTGAGCCAACGGCTTTGGTTGAAGTAGTCGCCTTCTTCGCGATCTTGCCTGCACCCTGGACCGTGGCCTTGCCGCCACGGTAGATCTGTCGGCCCTGTGCAGCCATCAACGCGATATCGCGGCCCGACGTCGGGGTAGATCTGGTGATGGATGTGGGTGCGGCATCGGGGCGCTTCGCCAAAATCGACGCCAGGCTGTCCGACATCCGTTGCAGACCCTTGATCGCGCGGCGGAAGAGGAGGAGCGCGATGATCAGGAAGATGTCGACGAAGAAGACGGTGCGGATGAGGTTCGATTCGTCTGAAGCGAAAAGGTCTTGGACGACGAGCACGTATCCGACCAGGAAGACGATGGAAAACATCATCTGCAGCAGCGCCATCGCGACGTTGGCGATTGTGCGCCAAAACTGTCCACGCATCGACGGCGCGATGGCGACGACGATGCCAGGGATGGATTTGATGGCGTTGCCGATCGACACCCCGGCCGCGAGTACCAGCCTGCCCGCCAGGTAGATCGCGAAGGCCATCAGCAGGGTGCCGGCGAAGATCAAGAAGAGCAGGCCCATAGCTTGACCCGGGCCAGGGTTGTCG
>NZ_JBIRHU010000086.1:0-3563 GCF_044328675.1 Streptomyces sp. NPDC017890 | reverse complement strand
TTCGGTGGTCCGGGGCAGGGCAACTACGCGGCGGCCAACGCCTTCCTCGACGCTCTCGCCCAGCACCGCCGGGCGCAGGGCCTGCCGGGACAGTCGCTGGCCTGGGGGCTGTGGGATCAGCGCTCCACGATGACCGGCGACCTCGCCGACGGTGACATCGCCCGGATGAACCGGGGCGGGGCCGGCGTGCTCTCCTCCGAACACGGCCTTGCACTGTTCGACATGGCGACCGCATCGGACGAGGCGCTCCTGGTGCCGATCCCCATGGACCTCACCGCACTGCGAGGTGCCGGCGTACCCCCGCTGCTCCGTGGCCTGGTGCGGACCCCCGTACGCCGTACGGCCGCGAGCCGTACCGCCGCGACGGACACCACGGGCCTGGCCGCGAGGCTCGCGGGGCTCGCGGAGAGCGAGCAGCGCGAGGCCCTGCTCGACCTCCTCCGCGGCCACGTCGCCGCGGTCCTCGGACACGCCACGCCCGACCTGATCGACCCGGCACAGCAGTTCCGTGAGCTGGGCTTCGACTCCCTGACCGCGGTGGAACTGCGCAACCGGCTGAACGGCGCCACCGGACTCCGCCTGCCCGCCACCCTTGTCTTCGACCACCCCACCCCGCAGGTACTCGTGAACCACCTGTGGTCGGAGGTGCTCGGCGGCACCGCCGAGACCAGCACGCCCGTCACCACCGTGCCGACGGGAGCGGCCGGCGGAGAGGACCCGGTGGTCGTCGTCGGCATGGCCTGCCGCTACCCGGGCGGAGTCTCCTCACCGGAGGACCTGTGGCGCCTGGTGCGCACGGCGGGTGACGCGATCAGCCCGTTCCCGCAGGACCGGGGCTGGGACATCGACGGTCTCTACGACCCGGAGCTCGGCCGCGCGGGCACCACGAACACCCGGGAAGGCGGCTTCCTCGACGGTGTCGCCGACTTCGATCCGGCGTTCTTCGGAATCAACCCGCGCGAGGCACTCGCCATGGACCCGCAGCAGCGACTGCTGCTGGAGACCGCGTGGGAAACCTTCGAACGTGCCGGCATCGACCCCACGTCCGTACGCGGCAGCATGACGGGTGTCTTCGCCGGCGCCTCGTCCTCCGGCTACGGCACCGGGGTCGCCGAGATACCCGACGACATCGAGGGCTACCTGATCACCGGGACGACCACCAGCGTGGTGTCCGGGCGCATCGCCTACACCCTGGGTCTGGAGGGGCCGGCGGTCACCGTCGACACGGCCTGTTCGTCTTCACTGGTCGCCCTGCACCTCGCGGCCCAGGCGATCAGTCACGGCGAGTGCACCATGGCGCTGGCCGGCGGTGTCACGGTCATGGGCACCACCGGCGTCATCACGGAGATCAGCAAGCAGGGCGGCGCCGCGGGCGACGGCCGCTGCAAGGCCTTCTCCGCAGCCGCCGACGGCATGGGATCCGCCGAGGGCGCGGGCCTGCTCCTCCTCGAACGCCTCTCCGACGCCCGCCGCAACGGCCACGAGGTCCTGGCGGTCATACGGGGATCGGCGATCAACCAGGACGGCGCCTCCAACGGCCTGACGGCCCCCAGCGGCCCCTCGCAGCAGCGCGTCATCCGGCAGGCCCTCGCCAACGCGCGTATCGAGCCGTCCGAGGTGGACGTCGTGGAGGCGCACGGCACGGGCACCGCCCTCGGCGACCCGATCGAGGCGCAGGCGCTCATCGCGACCTACGGGCGCGAGCGCGACCCGCGGCGGCCCCTGTGGCTCGGGTCGGTGAAGTCCAACATCGGGCACACCCAGGCCGCGGCCGGTGTCGCCGGTGTCATCAAAATGGTCATGGCGATGCGCGACGGAGTACTCCCACAGAGTCTGCACATCGACGAGCCGACCTCACACGTCGACTGGACGGCGGGTACGGTCACGCTCCTGACGGAGGAACGCGACTGGCCCGAAGGGGATCGCCCGCGCCGGGCGGCGGTCTCCTCGTTCGGCATCAGCGGAACGAACGCGCACGTCATCATGGAAGAAGGGCCGCTGGAGAAGCCCGGCAAGCCCCAGCCCGTCGCCCCGGAGACCGAGCCGCCTTCGACCGGCGAGCCGGCGCTGCCGTGGGTCCTCTCGGCCAAGTCCGCCGCAGCCGTACTGGCCCAGGCCGCACGCCTGCGCGACCACGTGACCGAGCACCCGAACCTCTCACCACTGGACCTCGGCTGGTCGCTCGCCACCACGCGGGCCGCACTCGACCACCGAGCGGTGATCGTCGGCGCCGATCTCAAAGCCGGGATCGCGGCGCTGGCCACGGATGAGGCCGTGGCCGGTGTGGTGCGGGGAACCGCCGACCTCCGGGGCAAGAGCGTGTTCGTGTTCCCGGGTCAGGGTTCGCAGTGGGTGGGCATGGCGGCGGGACTGATCGAGTCGTCGCCGGTGTTCGCGGGGCGGATGCGGGAGTGTGCCACCGCTCTGTCGTCGCATGTGGAGTGGTCGTTGTTCGACGTGCTCGGTGATGCGGAGGCGTTGGAGCGGGTGGACGTGGTCCAGCCGGTGTTGTGGGCGGTGATGGTGTCGCTGGCCGACCTGTGGCGTTCGCACGGGGTGCGGCCCGCGGCGGTCGTCGGTCATTCGCAGGGTGAGATCGCGGCTGCGTGTGTGGCCGGAGCGCTTTCCCTCAGTGACGCGGCGAGGGTGGTGGCGCTGCGGTCGAAGGCGATTCTGGCGCTGTCGGGTGCGGGTGGCATGGTGTCGGTGGCGCTGCCGGTGGAGGGGGTCCGGGAGCGGCTGACCGGCGGGCTGTCCGTCGCCGCGGTCAACGGGCCTTCCTCCGTGGTGGTTTCCGGGGATGTGGCGGAGCTGGACGCGTTGCTGGCCGGGTGTGAGGCGGACGAGGTCCGTGCCCGTCGTATTCCGGTGGACTACGCGTCGCACTCGGTGCACGTCGAGGCCATCCGCGACGAGCTCCTGGATGTTCTGGCGGGGTTGGAGCCGCGTGCGGCCGAGGTGCCGTTCTTCTCGACGGTGACGGCTGACTGGCTGGACACGTCGGTGATGGACGCGGAGTACTGGTACACGAATTTGCGGCAGACGGTGCGTTTCGAGGAGGCGACGAGGGCGCTGGCCGAGCAGGGGTATCGCTTCTTCGTGGAGGCTTCCGCGCATCCGGTGCTGACCGTCGGTGTGGAGCAGACGCTTGAGGGTGCCGGTGTGGACGCGGCTGTGCTCGGCACGCTGCGGCGTGACGAGGGCGGGCTGGAGCGGTTCGTCATGTCGCTGGCGGAGGGCTGGGTGCGCGGCCTGGCCGTCGACTGGTCCCCGCTGCTGGCCGGCGGACGCCGCGTCGACCTGCCCACCTACGCCTTCCAGCGCGAACGGTACTGGCTCGAGGCCTCCTCGGCATCGGCCGAGACGACCGCCTCGGCCGTGGATGCCGTCGAAGACAGGTTCTGGGAAGCCGTGGAGCACGAGGACCTCGCCACCCTTGCGGAAACCCTCGATGTGACCGATCCGGATGTGCTGGGTGCGGTGTTGCCGGCGTTGTCGTCGTGGCGGCGTGGGCGGGTGGCGCGGTCGCGGGTGGATGAGTGGCGGTATGCGGTGTCGTGGAA
>NZ_JBIRHU010000085.1:0-1847 GCF_044328675.1 Streptomyces sp. NPDC017890 | reverse complement strand
TGTCGGGCACGCTGTTGGGTATCTGAGGGTACGGTCGTAATGGCCTGCTTTCAGTGCCGGCCCCAGTGCACTCGGGATGTTGTCCCGGGGTGATGGGTGGTTGGTCGTTGTTTGAGAACTGCACAGTGGACGCGAGCATCTGTGGCCAAGTTTTTAAGGGCGCACGGTGGATGCCTTGGCACCAGGAACCGATGAAGGACGTGGGAGGCCACGATAGTCCCCGGGGAGTCGTCAACCAGGCTTTGATCCGGGGGTTTCCGAATGGGGAAACCCGGCAGTCGTCATGGGCTGTCACCCGCTGCTGAACACATAGGCAGTGTGGAGGGAACGCGGGGAAGTGAAACATCTCAGTACCCGCAGGAAGAGAAAACAACCGTGATTCCGGGAGTAGTGGCGAGCGAAACCGGATGAGGCTAAACCGTATACGTGTGAGACCCGGCAGGGGTTGCGTGTGCGGGGTTGTGGGATCTCTCTTCCACGGTCTGCCGGCCGTGGGACGAGTCAGAAACCGTTGATGTAGGCGAAGGACATGCGAAAGGTCCGGCGTAGAGGGTAAGACCCCCGTAGTCGAAACATCAGCGGCTCGTTTGAGAGACACCCAAGTAGCACGGGGCCCGAGAAATCCCGTGTGAATCTGGCGGGACCACCCGCTAAGCCTAAATATTCCCTGGTGACCGATAGCGGATAGTACCGTGAGGGAATGGTGAAAAGTACCGCGGGAGCGGAGTGAAATAGTACCTGAAACCGTGTGCCTACAAGCCGTGGGAGCGTCGGACATCAAGCTTGCTTGGTGTCTCGTGACTGCGTGCCTTTTGAAGAATGAGCCTGCGAGTTTGCGGTGTGTTGCGAGGTTAACCCGAGTGGGGAAGCCGTAGCGAAAGCGAGTCCGAACAGGGCGGTTCAGTAGCACGCTCAAGACCCGAAGCGGAGTGATCTAGCCATGGGCAGGTTGAAGCGGAGGTAAGACTTCGTGGAGGACCGAACCCACCAGGGTTGAAAACCTGGGGGATGACCTGTGGTTAGGGGTGAAAGGCCAATCAAACTCCGTGATAGCTGGTTCTCCCCGAAATGCATTTAGGTGCAGCGTCGCGTGTTTCTTGCCGGAGGTAGAGCACTGGATAGGCGATGGGCCCTACCGGGTTACTGACCTTAGCCAAACTCCGAATGCCGGTAAGTGAGAGCGCGGCAGTGAGACTGTGGGGGATAAGCTCCATGGTCGAGAGGGAAACAGCCCAGAGCATCGACTAAGGCCCCTAAGCGTACGCTAAGTGGGAAAGGATGTGGAGTCGCACAGACAACCAGGAGGTTGGCTTAGAAGCAGCCACCCTTGAAAGAGTGCGTAATAGCTCACTGGTCTAGTGATTCCGCGCCGACAATGTAGCGGGGCTCAAGCGTACCGCCGAAGTCGTGTCATTGCAGCATGTACGGCCAACGCCGGCTGTGATGGGTAGGGGAGCGTCGTGTGCCGGGTGAAGCAGCCGCGGAAGCGAGTTGTGGACGGTTCACGAGTGAGAATGCAGGCATGAGTAGCGATACAAACGTGAGAAACGTTTGCGCCGATTGACTAAGGGTTCCTGGGTCAAGCTGATCTGCCCAGGGTAAGTCGGGACCTAAGGCGAGGCCGACAGGCGTAGTCGATGGATAACCGGTTGATATTCCGGTACCCGCTGTGAAGCGTCAAACATCGAGCATCGTGATGCTAAGGCCGTGAAGCCGTTCCGGACCCTTCGGGGAAAGGAAAGTGGTGGAGCCGCCGAACCAAGCGGTTAGTAGGTGAGTGATGGGGTGACGCAGGAAGGTAGTCCATCCCGGGCGATGGTTGTCCCGGGGTAAGGGTGTAGGCCGTG
>NZ_JBIRHU010000084.1:0-3767 GCF_044328675.1 Streptomyces sp. NPDC017890 | reverse complement strand
CGCTCCAGCCCGCCCTCATCACGCCGCAACGAACCCAGCACCAGCCCATCGACCCCAGCGCCGTCGAGAGACTGCTCCACACCAGCAGTCAGCACAGGATGCGCGGAGGTCTCGACGAAGAAGCGGTAGCCCTGCTCGGCCAGGGCCCTCGTCGCCTCCTCGAAACGCACCGTCTGGCGAAGATTCGTGTACCAGTACTCCGCGTCCATCACCGACGTGTCCAGCCAGTCAGCCGTCACCGTCGAGAAGAACGGCACCTCAGCCACACGCGGCTCCAACCCCGCCAGAACATCCAGAAGCTCGTCGCGGATGGCCTCCACGTGCACCGAGTGCGACGCGTAATCCACCGGAATACGACGGGCACGGACCTCCTCCGCCTCACACCCGGCCAGCAACGCGTCCAGGCCGGCCACATCCCCGGAAACCACCACCGAAGAAGGCCCGTTGACCGCAGCCACCGACAGCCCGTCCGACAGCCGCTCTCGGACCTCCCCCACCGGCAGCGCCACCGACACCATGCCACCCGCACCCGACAGCGCCAGAATCGCCTTCGACCGCAGCGCCACCACCTTCGCCGCATCCTCGATCGACAGCGCACCCGCCACACACGCAGCCGCGATCTCACCCTGCGAATGACCCACCACAGCAGCCGGCACGACCCCGTACGAACGCCACAGCTCCGCCAGCGACACCATCACCGCCCACAGCACCGGCTGGACCACGTCCACCCGCTCCAACGCCTCCGCATCATCGAGCACGTCGAACAACGACCACTCCACATGCGACGACAAAGCCTCCGCGCACTCCCGCATCCGCCCCGCGAACACCGGCGACGACTCGATCAGTTCCGTGGCCATCCCGACCCACTGCGAACCCTGACCCGGGAACACGAACGCCACCTTGCCGCGCAGATCCGCGACACCACGCACGACCCCCGCCGCGGAACCGTCCTCGGCCAGCACCGACACCGCCGCCGCCTGATCCGCAGCCACAACCACGGCCCGATGATCCAGACCCGCACGGGACACAACCGTCGAATAGCCGACGTCGAACGCGGACAGACCCGGATGAGCCACCAGATGATCCCGCAACCGCACCGCCTGAGCGACCAGGGCGGTGTCGGTCCGGCCCGAGAGGACCCACGGGACCACGGAGGCGGGCGGTGGAGTGCGTTCGGCCTCGGTGTTCTCGGGAGCAGGCGCCTGCTCCAGGATGGTGTGCGCGTTGGTGCCGCTGACACCGAACGACGACACGGCGGCGCGACGCGGCTGTCCCGTCTCGGGCCACGGCCGGGCGTCGGTGAGCAGTTCGACGGCTCCGGCCGACCAGTCGACGTGCGGGGTCGGCTCATCGACGTGCAGGGTCTTGGGCAGGACGCCGTGGCGCATCGCCATGACCATCTTGATGACACCGGCGACACCGGCCGCGGCCTGGGTGTGCCCGATGTTCGACTTGATGGAGCCGAGCCACAGCGGACGGTTCTCGGGGCGGCCCTTGCCGTAGGTGGCGAGCAGCGCCTGCGCCTCGATCGGGTCGCCCAGTGTCGTCCCCGTGCCGTGGGCCTCCACCACGTCGATGTCGGCCGGCGCGAGGCCGCCGCTGGTGAGGGCTTGGCGGATGACGCGTCGCTGCGAAGGGCCGTTGGGGGCGGTGAGGCCGTTCGAGGCACCGTCCTGGTTGACGGCGGAGCCGCGGACGATCGCGAGGACCTGGTGTCCGTTGCGGCGCGCGTCGGACAGCCGCTCCACCAGGAGCAGGCCGACGCCCTCGCCCCAGCCGGTGCCGTCGGCGGCGGCGGCGAACGGCTTGCAACGGCCGTCGGCGGCCAGGCCGCGCTGACGGCTGAACTCGACGAAGAGGCCCGGCGCCGACATGACGGTGACGCCACCGGCGAGGGCCATGGAGCACTCGCCGTTGCGCAGTGCCTGGACCGCCAGGTGCAGGGCGACGAGCGACGACGAGCACGCGGTGTCCATGGTGACCGCGGGGCCTTCGAGGCCGAGGGTGTAGGAGACGCGACCGGAGAGGACGGCCGCGGCGTTGCCGGTGCTGAGGTAGCCCTCGACTCCCTCGGCGTCGGCGGCGAGGAGGGTGTTGATGTAGTCCTGGCTGTTGATTCCGGCGAAGACGCCGACCGGGCTGCCCTTCAGGGACAGCGGATCGATGCCCGCGCGTTCGAAGGTCTCCCATGCCACTTCGAGCAGCTGCCGCTGTTGCGGGTCCATGGCGAGTGCCTCGCGCGGGCTGATGCCGAAGAGCGCCGGGTCGAAGGTGCTCGCGCCGTCGATGAAGCCGCCGCCTCGCACGTAGCTGGTACCGGAGGCTCCCGGGTCGGGGTCGTAGAGACGCTCCAGGTCCCAGCCGCGGTCCCCGGGGAAGTCACCGATCGCGTCGGTGCCTTCGGCGACGAGCCGCCACAGGTCCTCGGGTGATCCGACGCCACCGGGGAAGCGGCATCCCATGGCGACGATCGCGACCGGTTCCTGGCTCTCCGCCTCCAAGTCCCGCAGCCGCCGGCGCGCTTCATGCAGGTCGGCGGTCACCCACTTGAGGTAGTCACGAAGTGTCTCCTCGTTCGCCACCTAACGCCACCTCTCCGGAACCGACAGCATCTGCGCAGCCGTCGACGAGACTTGCCCTGCTGGGGTCTTGGTCGGCGTGGCCGGCGCAGGCCACACACAGCCCTGATGCCGCTGGGCGTCTTTACGCCAGCGGCCGATCGCGCATTCGTACACGCCGGTGGCTGCACCAGTAAGAGGAAGGGGACCGAATTCCCGCTCCGAATCGGGGCATGACCACGCGACGCTATTCTTCATTACGGTCACGCTATGAGCGCGGGGGCGGCGGGAACAACCCCTATCCGCCCCTACCGAAACAGGCCGAGAACCCCTCTGACCTCTGCTTCTTCGACACCTGGCCCGGCCCCTGCGGAGGGGCCGGGCAGGGTCTGCTAGCGCCCGAGCTCGCGGTGGATGAAGTCGAAGAGCTCGTCGTCGGTGGCGTCGTCGAACTTCACCGTTCCCTCCTCGCCTTCCGGTTCGCCGTCCGCGCCGGTGAGCCTGGCGGCAAGGGCCTGCAGGCGTTCGGCGATCCTGGTCCGGGCGAGTTCGTCGGAGATCCCTCCGGTCAGGGCTCCTTCGAGCTGCTCCAGAGCGGCCAGGCCCACGGCGGCGGAGTCGGGGCCGTCCGGGCCGTCGACGAGACCGGTGGCCAGCTCCTCGGCGAGCGCGGCCGGCGTGGGGTGGTCGAAGATGACACTCGCGGAGAGTGGCAGAGCGGTGGCTGCTGTCAGCTGGTTGCGGATTTCCACCGCGGTCAGTGAATCACAGCCGAGTTCGCTGAAGGTACGGCTGGGGTCCACAGTGCCGGAATCGGCATATCCGAGTACGGCCGCTGTGTGCGCGCAGACCAATTCCACCAGAACGGCTGTCCGTTCGTTCTCCGGCATTTCCGCTATCCGTCGGCGAAGGTCGGTGGACTCCTCGCGCGGAACGTTGTCCTCGGGGGTGGTGTGTTCGCGCAGGTGTCGTACTTCCGGTATCCCGTCGAACAACGCCACACGCCCGGCACCGAACCGCTCCCAGTCCACATCGGCCACGGCCACGACCACGTCACCGTGATCGACCGCCTGCCGCATGGCGGCCAGAGCCCGCTCCGGCACCAACGGCGACAGACCACCCCGCCGCGCCCGCTCCTCGATCTCCCCGGACGCCATACCCCCACCGGCCCACGGACCCCACGCCACGGACGTGGCCGGAAGCCCCCGC
>NZ_JBIRHU010000083.1:0-3825 GCF_044328675.1 Streptomyces sp. NPDC017890 | reverse complement strand
CGATTGCCTTCTGCCGGCTCTTACGCTTCGGCTTTGGGGCCTCGATCGGATTGAACATCCATTCAGCGGTGTGATTGCCCAGGTAGTTGATCAGCAGATCAGAACTCTTGAAGTCGATCGCTGCGCCGTCGGCGCCGATCTTCTTCTTGAGGTACCCGGTTTGTTCTGCGATGCAGAACCATTCACCACCGACGTGTTCCCATACGAGTTGGATTTCACGGGCCTTACCTTCAGGAGATCCGTCGGCTTTGACCTTGTGTGCGCGGACGGTGATCCGCGCAACCACCTCGTTGACCACGCTGTGTTCGACGGTGTAACTCCAGCCCATGAGGAGCATCGCTCCGAGCACGTTCGTGAAGTCGTCCGGAAGGGTCTCGGTCTTGAAAACCGGGACATACGCTTCGGTGGACTTGCTGGACATAATGGTCCCCTTTCCGAGGGATCATCGGCAGCAACACCATTGGGCATTGCTGCCTTGTGGTTGTGGGTGTCTCACGCTATTGAGTTCTCAAAGATCATGTGCTCGAGGGTTTCTTCCCTGGCCTATTCAGGGTTCCCAAGAGCCGGCATTCAGGCTTGTGACGATATGAAGTTGTTGGGACAGACCAACACTGAGGTTTTCCAGACTCTGAGCTGGTATCCAGATTGCTTGCCAGCTGGCCTGTGTTGCTGGCCCTTACTGGCTTGCTGATACATAGTTTGCACTATGGGGGCATAGTCTGTCAACTCTGCAGGTAGGGGTGCATTTTTAGGGGCATTTCTGTGGACCTGATAGACCTCCCAGGGTTGTGAACTGCCCCTAGGGCTGCACTGCACCACTGGCCAACCCCAGGAAGGGTGATCCTGGCCCTGAGATCAATTCTCAGGGCCTATGAGGCACTATGGGTACATAGTGCCCAGAATGGCCCCAGGATTGCCCAGGGCCACCCTCAGGCCCATTAAAACCAATAGTTGACACATAGCTTGCACTATTGGTGCATAGTGACCTAATGTCAGGGACACACCAGCTAGTCAAGCTGGCCCAGGGGGCAAGTGCCCCAGGGGAACATCCCAAACCAGTGAGGTCACCCATGGGAGAACACCACCCAAATGCCACCACAGCCCAGCCGGCCCCACACTTCCCCCAGCGAGACGGGGGAGTGCGATGAAAAAGATCAGAGTCATCTGGGAAGAGCACAGCACACACCAGCAGGAGTTCGACGTTCCGGACGACTTCGCAGTCGAACAACACGAAGAAGGATACGACCTCAGCAACGCGCTCGCCAGCCTCGTAGACGAGCGCGGCGACGGATTCCTGGGACTCGAACGCACCGTAACTGACGTGACCGAGCTATGAGCGACCAAACGACAGTCGCCGTCATCGAATACACCGATCACCACGGTGAAGTCAGATACTTCGACGACGGAGTCTGGGCTGACATCGAACTACCGAGCATCCGTGCGAACGCCGGCAGATACCTGTTCACCAACGAATCTCTCACCTGCACCGGCGACCACAAGAACGGAAGTTTCACCGTCGACTTCGGTGGCGGAGAAACGATTTGGTACGCATGGCGACTGCTGACCCTCGACGCACAGGACGCCGCGAACACCAGAATCATCGGTTGCGATTCCGACGCGACTGTGACTGAACGGAGCACCACATGATCGAACTCGACGGAATCACCCCGTCGAAGCAGATGCTCGACGACCTCGCAGCGGAAGGTCGACCCGTCATCCTCAACTTCTCCCGCGGCAAAGACTCGGTCGCCGTCTGGATCGAACTCGAACGACGAAACATGCAGGTCATTCCGATCCACAAGTCGATCGTGCCGGGACTGAAGTTCGTCGAGGACGATCTCAAACGCTACGAAGACTATTTTCAAACACATATCGTCGACCTGCCGGCAGATGCGTTCTACCGCATGCTCAACAACCTCACCTTCCAGCCGCCCGAACGCTGCGCGATCATCGAAGCTGCAGGATTCCCGTCGCCGACACGCGAAGAGTGGGACATGCTCATGCGCGACAACTTCGCCGAGGACGACACCTGGATCCTCGACGGCGTGCGGGCAACAGACTCCGCCCAAAGGCGAATGGCGATCATGCGCCACGGCCCGATCAAACACCGCACCCGACGCCAGTCCGTCATCTGGGACTGGGGCATCGCAGACGTGCGACGGGCGATCAAGGACCGCGGCATCACACTCGGCCCCGACTACGAGTGGTTCGGCAAATACCTCGCCGGAAAAGTGAACCCCAGACACAAAGGCGGGCTCGACGGCAACGGTCGGTCCTTCGACGGAATTCGATACGACTTCCTCAAGCCGATCCACGACCACGCCCCCGACGACTACCAGCGCATCCTGCACTGGTTCCCGCTGGCTGAACTCGAACTGATGAGAATGGACATGATCAATGGCTCTGTCTGACGAAGTGAAAGCAAAGCTCAAAGCCGGAGGCAACCGCGCGAAGTTCTCCCGCGCAGACGTCGTCTCCGCATTGAAAGCGAAACCCCACCCCGACCCTCTCGCCGACGTCGAATACACCGACGACATCGAGCACGACACGAAGGCCGAACTCAACGCGCTCGGCAAAGGCTTGTCCGGAGCGTCGAAAGAGTGGGCTGAGCAGTTCGGCCAGATGAACGACTCCGAGTACTGGGTCACACTGTGCTTCAAGAACCGTGCAGCGAAAGATGCCTTCCTCGCCAGCGCCGGCGTCCTCGAATTAGGGGACAAGTACCTCGACGGTCACAAAGCCGCAGAGATCCTCGGAATCGAATTCGAGGGCCGGTAGTCACCGACTTCCCCACCCGGGCGACCGGGTTGCGGGTTGACCACAAGCCCACCAGCAGCTGAAAGCCCCGAGTCGCCGAAGTGTCTCGGGGCTTTCTGCTGCCCGGATCACAGGAAAGGAGGGGTGACCATGCGTAACGCAGCCCGTCGTCTCGGCCAGCGCATCTCCGGTGTCTTCAACCGAATCACTGGCCGTAACCGCAACCGCACCGCCGCAAGCCCGGCAGCCGGTTCTCTCAGCGGTTCGACCTAAGAGGTCAGACGTTGGTCGCGTGCTTGAAATGTGCACCGACCGACGTCACAACCCGTCCCCACAACTGAACAATCGAGCCGACTCTGACGGGAGGGCCAACATGAGCAGCCCGGAGCTTTCCGTAGTTTCCCTGCGCCCCAACCACAAACCACCTGAGCCCACTTCATCGGACTTACCACCGGAGACACCCGAGTGGCTGACCGACATCGGCAAACAGACGTGGGCACGGTTGGCCCCCTTGTTCAATCTCACCCCTGCGGACATCGACGAATTCGCCGCCTACTGCGAGGCGATCGCCGAATATCAGGAATCGACCGTCATCATCGCCGAAGCTGGACTGCTCATCATCGACCCTGCATCGGGCATGCCGATTCCGAACCCGATTCAGGCCGTTCGTGATCGAGCGGACCGCAAACTCGCATTCTGGGCCGGCCGCTTCCGAGGCGCGTGATACATGGCTCCGCTTCCACCCGCGTCGCGATCGCGGACAACTCGCCCGAAGAAGGGCACGAAGAAGCCGGACCTCACACAGGCTGAACGCGACAAGATCGCCGCGTTGCATGCACAGGGCAAGGGACGCAACGAGATAGCGCGCGAAATCGGCCGGTCTGCGTACTCGGTAACCAAGGTCGCCAAGGAACTCGGGCTTTCATTCGACGAGGCTGCGACGGTCGAAGCGACGGCCGCTCGCGTCGCGAAGATGAAGGCACGCCGAGTCGACCTCGCCGAGCAACTTCTCGACGACGTCGTCAAGCTCCGTGAGCGCCTGTGGTCCCCACACAACTACTACGAACG
>NZ_JBIRHU010000082.1:0-3896 GCF_044328675.1 Streptomyces sp. NPDC017890 | reverse complement strand
CAGCATCACTCATCGCGATGATCCCCGACCCGTCCGGTACCGCTCAGATCGTGTCGATGATCGTCGGACTCGTCGGCAACCTCGATATCATCGGTTTGGCCAACTCCGCCGGCGAACTGCAGAAGCAGCTCTGGCACGCGATCGAAACCGGCGATGTCATCGGAGCCGGTCTGGGTGCACTCCCCCACATCCTCGACTTCGCGAAGATCGCGGTAGGCACGCTCGGGGGTGGACAGAAGACTGATCCGGCCAAACTCGGAGCAGCGTCCGCATCGTCGGCGACCGGCCAGCAGCTAACTCAGCAGTCCCAGACAGGGGACCTTGGTGGGCTCGCTTCGAATCTCACCGCGCTGGCAGGTTCTGACGGCGCCGATGCACTGGCACAGATCGGGACTGAAGGACTGAAGTTCGCTTCGTTCATCGGTTCCGGAGCTCACCAGAGCTACGGAGAAATGGTCATCGACTCCGCTGGAACGACCGCCCTCCAGGATCTGACCAACCACTTCCGCGACGCGATTGCGAAAGTGACCGCCTGACTCCCCTGACCTCAACTCTGCACAAGGTCAGCAGTCAAACAATGAACCGCACGGCCAGGGAAGGGTCTCACCGTCCAAAGGTGGGGCCCTTTTCGCTTTCCCATTTTCTACATATCCACTCGTCACGTGCGAGAGAATTAGGGATGAGCAGACCGAGTGACGACGTTCGCCTGTTGACGATCTCAAACACTGTTTCGGATCGCCTCAAGTCACTCCCCGCAGACTATGAGGCCGCTTCAGCACTGATTGCCTCAGCTGCCTTTCAAGTGGGGTTCACTCGCATAGCTGCGGGACTGGCGCAAGAGATGGCTGGCCCCAAGGGTGACACGTACATCCATGAACGCTTCGCACCCGAGCAATTCGATGTCCTACAACTAGCCCCGATCGATTTTGCCTCGCGCACGGCCCTGACTTGCCTCGATCTTTGCGCAGCTGCTGCGTATCGACTGCGACGAGCAGGGCGGTTCGATCCCCATGGCGAGTCTGACCTGGAACACCTGAGGGAGGCGATCAGGAAGAACGGTGTGCAGCTCCACGAAGGCCAGGAACGGTGGCGCCAGGCCTTAATGGGCGATAACAAGTTCAGACTCCTCAAACTGGTGCGGGACCAGGTCACTCATCGAGCGCTGGAGAGACACACCACTATTGGCGAGGGCCCGCCGAAAACAACAATCACGATCGAGGGCAAGCCATACGACGGGACGGTCGCTACTCTTTTCGCCGACTTCGCGGAGTCCCAGTATCAGGCGTTCACCACCGCAGTCCTCGCCGATTATCCTGATCGTCGGTCCCCTACACAGAACAACTGATTTCGACACTTCAGATCGACAATGCCGCATCGGCAAGGATCGCAATCCAGTCCATGCTGGCAGCTACCCTCCACGCCATGGCAACTCCTTCACCGTTCGGCAACAGCGGTCGCGATCTGTTTGTTGTTCACGTCAATACCGCAGCGACCGACAACGGCGAGCGCCCGGTACGGGAAATTGCGGCAATAGACACAGGCAGCGGGCGATCGTGGGAGATCTCGCTGGCCAGTGGAGGCGCCTTGGTCGACGACGCGGCGGCCCTCCCGCTCGCAACGCTGGCCCGCAGCATTGAGGGACATATCGCGGGCGGCTTCCATCCGGAGGAACACACAGGGCTACTCAGGCACCTGTTCTCACAACTGGATCTGTTCCCAAAATGGCACCAGAACTCTGATACACGGCAGCTGACAGCCGGCGCATTGGGAATCCCACCTACCCATATGCCCACCACTGAACAGACCTGCAATCTATGGGGTGTTTCTGTACGGGCGCGCGGAAGGGCCGTCCAAATGGCTGAAGCGGCGGCAGCGTGCTTTGACGCGCTTGCCTACTTTTCTGCCAGCGACCGACTCCGCATGGTCGATATCCAACTGAATTGAGCCAGCTATGCCAAACCGAATGTCGAGACTGAAACTGCCTGTGGGACTGAACCTGTTCTTGCGGCGGTTGCGCTGGCGCCACGTCGCGTTCCTGTGGCTCGTCGCAGCCCTTCTACTGACTTGGATCAACAGGGAGGTGGAGACAGGGACAGTGACGCATTGGGTACTCGCCGTCCCTGTCGCCTTCTCCCCCGTGCTTGTTCTTTTCCTTTGGGTACTCGCAAACAAGAAGCGCTGAAGGCGCCCTCGTCGCTCCCCTCGTCATATTGCGGGCTCGTCGTCTTTGAAGAAATATCCGGTCAGCGCCGCCGCGATCAGATGCGAGCGGGATTTTGCGCCCAGTTCCGCCACAAGGTGGTCAATCACGTCGAAGTCGGCATGAAATAGTCGGTAAGTTACCTGCGTCTCACTATCGTCACGTGACGTTTTGGCGCGAATGCCGCGGGCTGCGAATAATCCCCCACCGATTCGACCGCCAGGGTAGAGCAGTTCCGGCAGTCGATCATGAGTCTCCTCGATCGCGACGATGAAAATCTGACCGTTCGTCATCCCCGTGCTCGCCCGCATCTCCTCGAGCTTCGCATGGCACCTTGCCGGCACCCGAACACTTGACGACTTCCCTCCCCCATCCAGGTCAGAGGAACGGTCGATTGACTCCCGATCTTGTTGGCTTCCAGCAGGTTCAGTCTCGGCGGGGCGATCCACATGCGCGGGTACTTCCGACCCTTGTTCAATTTCGTCGTTGTCACCCTCGATGTACGCGGAAGCGATGCTCTCGACCGATCGGGCCGCGGCCGAACGGAAGGTCCCGGCAAGTGGTCGGTGCCCGCCAGCCGACTGAGACGGGCCTTGGTTATGCGTGCTACTCACGTCAATCTCCGATACTGAACAGGGAACGAGACACGCTCGCTCAAAACCTAAAGTGATCTTGCTGAGAGTTATACAGCCCTCCCTGGACAGCTCGGGTGCGACGAGACACCTCACCCAAGACCCGCGAATCTTGCACCCAAGTCATATCCACAGCCGTTAGAGAAACCTATCGGATCATTTCGATACGACCAAGACGTAAGCGCCTAATTGCCTACATATGCGGAAGTGGCAAGCTCGATTCCATCACACGACCATATGCATGGCGTCCAACAAGCGTCCCAACCTCACATCAAATCCAATTCGACTGGCACATTATGCGACATTGGGACGCTTCTGGGACGCCTTTGAAAGTGAGTGGCAATGTTTGCGAAGCCGCTTGGCTGGTATGTCGGTATGACTGGCATGCGACCGTTGGAATGCCTTCAAGTTCCAAACAAGGCGATAAGCATGATTTGTCGGGACGCAACTAGTACTACTGATGACACACCACCGGTGTGGTGTCATCATTGTTCTATGACCGTTCCTGGCAGCGAGATGGGCCTCAAGCTCAACTCGGCATGGATCGACGATCTCCGCTGGCACCGCGACCAATACAGGCAGTCTCGATTTCAATGGACGAGCAGCGACGCCCTGTTGGCTGCGACCGAGTTCACTCGCGGACGCCAAAGCTTCACCACCCTGTCTGAACTGCGCGAACTAAGCCAAGCGCGACGTTCAGCCGCCGCATACGCCACAGTGTGCCAACGGGCATTCGGCGAGGCCGCCAGACATGCGCGCAGAGGCCTCGAAACGACCACATCCTGGTCCGCAGTTGCTCGCGAACTGGACACGACTGTGGTCACCTGCTCGGCGAGTTCCCACTTTTCGATCTGGTCGCAGGCGCACGAACGCACAAATCCCCAGGTAGCCCGGGTGCAAAAGATCGTCGACGGGCTCTATTTCTCTAATCCCCTGATCCGCGCGTGGGAGCTCAAGCAGCTCTGGGACCTATATGCGGCTGCCGAGGACATCCTCGAAGACACTTTGGTCGATCTAGCCGTCGAACTCGACGGATTTCGCCGGGCTGACGCCATCGCTCAGGC
>NZ_JBIRHU010000081.1:0-3906 GCF_044328675.1 Streptomyces sp. NPDC017890 | reverse complement strand
GGGGCGAGGGCTTGTGCGCATGCGCGCATGCGGTCGGCGAAGACGGGGTTGGTGTCGAGGAGTTCGAGGGCCATGCCGGTCCACTGCGACCCCTGACCCGGGAACACGAACACCACGCGGTGCCCCGACCCGGCGGCTCCGCCGCTCTCGACCGTGTCCAGGCCGCGCAGCAGCTCCTCGCGGCCGCCTCCCACGACCACGGCGCGGTGCGGCAGCGTCGCCCGGGTCGTGACCAGGGACCAGCCGACGTCCGTCGGGTCCAGTCGCGGGTTGTCCGTCACGAAGGACCTCAGGCGCTCGATCTGCCTGCGCAGCCCCGCGTCGCTGTCGGCCGACAGTACCCAGGGAACGGCGGTCGGCGATGCGCCCCGTTCCCCGGTGTCTCCGGGCTCGTCGGCAGGATCCGGAGCCTGCTCGAGAACGACGTGCGCGTTGGTGCCGCTCACGCCGAACGCGGACACGCCGGCCCGGCGCGGCCTGTCGGCCCTGGGCCAAGCCGTCCGCTCGGTCAGCAGCTCCACGGCACCCGCGGACCAGTCCACCTGCGGCGTCGGCTCGTCCACGTGCAGGGTCTTGGGCAGCATCCCGTGGCGCAGCGCCATCACCATCTTGATGACACCGGAGACCCCGGCGGCGGCCTGCGCATGGCCGATGTTGGACTTCAACGAGCCCAGCAGCAGAGGCCGGTCCGCATCCCGCCCCTGCCCGTAGGTGGCCAGCAGCGCCTGCGCCTCGATCGGGTCGCCCAGCGTCGTACCCGTGCCGTGCGCCTCCACCGCGTCGACATCAGCGGTCGACAGGCCCGCGTTCGCCAGTGCCTGCTGGATGACCCGTTGCTGGGACGGTCCGTTGGGGGCGGTCAGACCGTTCGACGTGCCGTCCTGGTTGACGGCGGAGCCGCGTACCACGGCCAGCACCTGGTGCCCGTTGCGTTCGGCGTCGGAGAGCCGCTCCACGAGCAGCATGCCGACACCCTCGGCCCACCCCGTACCGTCCGCCGCCGCCGCGAAGGACTTGCAGCGGCCGTCCGCCGCGAGCCCCCGCTGCCGGGAGAACTCGACGAACGTCGCCGGCGACGCCATCACCGTGACACCTCCGGCGAGCGCCATGGAGCACTCACCGCGCCGCAGCGACTCGCATGCCAGATGCAGCGCCACCAAGGACGACGAACACGCCGCGTCCACGGTGAGCGCGGGACCCTCCAGACCCAGCGTGTACGCGATGCGCCCGGACATCACGCTGGTCGCGGCGCCCGTCAGCGCGTAACCCTCGTCGGCGTCCGAGGGGTATCCCTGTGTCCAGCCGCCGACGAAGACACCGGTGCGGCTGGCCCGCACCGAGTCCGGCGCGATCCCGGCGCGCTCGAAGACCTCCCACGCCGATTGGAGCAGGAGCCGCTGCTGCGGGTCCATCGCCAACGCCTCGCGCGGCGAGATACCGAAGAAGGCCGCGTCGAACTCGGCGGCGTCGTGGAGGAAGCCACCGGTGCGCACATACGACTTGCCGGCCCGGTCCGGATCGGGGTCGTACAGGCCCTCCGTGTCCCAGCCGCGGTCTTCGGGGAACTCGGAGAGTGCCTCCCGGCCCTCGCCGACCAACTGCCACAGATCCTCGGGCGAGCGGATGTCGCCCGGAAGCCGGCAGCTCATCGCGACGATGGCGATGGGCTCGTCGGACGCGTACGGAGTGACCGCCGCGTCCACGAGCTGTCCGGCGGACGGCAGTTCCAGCAACTCCGCCCGCAGCAGACCGGCCACCGCCCGGCAGGTCGGATGGTCGAACAGCAGGGTGGCCGGCAGCCGCAGGCCCGTCGCGCCGTTCAGACGGGTGCGCAGCTCCACCGCGGTGAGCGAGTCGAAACCCAGCTCACGGAACGGGACCGCCGGGTCGACCGCCGAGGAGTCCCGGTGCCCCAGCAGGCCGGCCGCGTGCTCGCGTACGAGATCCATCAGGGCCCGCTCCTGTTCCGCCGAGGGCAGCGGAGCGAGGCGCGCGCGAAGGCCCTCGTGACCGGTGGTGGTGCCGGTGGAGTCCCGCTCCTTCCGCACCCCGGGCAGTTCCCCGATCAGCGGGCTCGGGCGGGAGGCCGTGAACGCCGGGGCGAACGTCTCCCAGTCGACGTCCGCGACGGTCAGGCAGGGCTCGCCGGTGCCACCCGCCTGTCGCAGCGCGGCGACCGCCAGCTCGGGCGGCATCGGGCGCAGCCCGCCCCGGCGCAGACGCTCTTCGTCCTCGCCGGCGAGGCTGCCGCCCCACGTCCCCCAGGCCATCGAAACGCCCGGCAGACCGCGGGCCCGACGCTGCTGCGCCAACGTGTCGAGGAAGGCGTTCGCGGCCGCGTAACCCGCCTGGCCGGTGCCGCCCCAGACCGCCGAGGCCGACGAGAAGAGGACGAACGCGTCCAGCTCCGCCTCACCGACGAGTTCGTCCAGGTGCGCGGCACCGCTGACCTTGGCGTGGAAGACGTCGGCGTACGCGTCGAGATCCGCGTCGATGGCACCACCGAACTGCACCGTTCCCGCCAGATGCACCACGGCGGTCAGCTCGTCCGCCAGCGGGTCGAACACGTCCGCGAGAGCGGCCCGATCGGTCACGTCACAGGCCACGATGGTCACCCGTGCGCCGAGAGCGGTCAGCTCCGCCTCCAGGGCGGAGGCTCCCGGGGCATGGGAGCCGCGCCGCCCGAGCAGGACGAGATGATCCGCCCCCGCCCGTGCGAGCCACCGCGCCACGTGTGCGCCGAGGGCGCCGGTGCCGCCGGTGACGAGCACCGTGCCGCGCGGACTCCAGGTGCTCTCCGGTCCGGCCACGGGTGCGGACTCCAGCCGCCGGCCCAGGACCGCCGAGGACCGCACCGCGATCTGGTCCTCGTCACCCCCCTCGGCCAACACCGTGGCGAACCGCCGCAGCACCTGCGCGTCACACACCTCGGGCAGGTCGATCAGCCCGCCCCAGCGACCGGCGGGTTCCAGCCCCGCCGCCCGGCCGAAGCCCCAGACCGCGGCCTGAGCGGGGCTCGGACCGGTATCCGCCTCGACGGCACACACGGCAGACCGGGTGACGCACCAGAGCGGGGCTTCGACACCGGCCGTCGCCGCCGCGCACAGCAACTCCACCGTGCTCGCCAATCCCTGCGGCAGGGCGGAGTGCGTGACGTGCTGACGCTCGTCGACGGCCAGCAACGAGACGATGCCGGCCACGTCGTCGGCCCTTGCCGCATCGGCGAGCAGCTCGGCCAGCGCCGAGCGCTCGGCTTCGTCCGGCCGTACCTCGATCGTACGGATCCGCGCGCCATGGGCGGCCAGGGCCCGGGCGCAGGCGGCGGACCACTCGTCGTCCGCCGGGACCACGGCCAGCCAGGTGCCGGGCAGGACACCGGTGTCGCTCGGGTCGGACAGCGGCTTCCAGGCGATGCGGTACCGCCAGCCCTCCACCGTGGACTGCTCCCGGCGTCGGCGGCGCCACGAGGACAACGCGGGCACCACGCCGCCCAACGACGCTCCGTCGACCTGCAACGTGGCCGCGAGCGACTCGAGGTCTCCGCGTTCCACGGCGTCCCAGAAACGAGCATCGACCGCGTCCACGCCGGCCGGCTCCAGCCAGAACCTTTCGTGCTGGAAGGCGTAGGTCGGCAGGTCGATCCGTCGGGCGTGGCTTCCGGTGAAGGCGGGTTCCCAGTCGACGGGTACGCCCGCGGTGTGCAGGTGGGCGAGGGCGGTGAGGAACTGCGTCGGCCCTCCGTGGTCGCGGCGCAGAGATCCGGTCGCCACTATGTTCGCCTCGGCCGTGTCGGCGATGTCCCGGATCCCGGTGGTGAGGACGGGGTGGGGGCTGGTTTCGATGAAGGTGGTGTGGCCGTGGTTGAGGAGGGTGTGGATGGTGGTTTGGAAGTCGACGGTGTGGCGG
>NZ_JBIRHU010000080.1:0-3955 GCF_044328675.1 Streptomyces sp. NPDC017890 | reverse complement strand
GGGTCGCACCAGGCCCTCGACGCCGTCCTCGCCGACTACCCCCAGGCCAAACGCATCCCCGTCGACTACGCCTCCCACTCCGACCACGTCGAACAGCTCGAGAACGAACTCGCCACCGCCCTCGCCCCCATCACCCCCCGCACCAGCGACATCCCCTTCTACTCCACCGTGACGGGTGTACTGACCGACACCACCGAACTCGACGCCGCCTACTGGTACCGCAACCTCCGCCACACCGTCGACTTCCAGACCACCATCCACACCCTCCTCAACCACGGCCACACCACCTTCATCGAAACCAGCCCCCACCCCGTCCTCACCTCGGGTGTGCGGGAGACCCTCGACGCGGCGGAGCGCGACGGTCTGGTGCTGGGTTCGCTGCGTCGGGACGACGGTGGTCCGAGGCGCATGCTGACGTCGTTGGCCGAAGCGCACGCACACGGTGTCGACGTCGACTGGCGGCCGCTGCTCGACGGAGCGTGCCAGGTGGACCTGCCGACGTACGCGTTCCAGCGGGAGCGCTACTGGCTGGATCCCGTCACCGCCGAGCCTGCCGTCAGCGCGGTGGACGCCGAGTTCTGGGCGGCGGTCGAGCGTGAGGACCTGGAGTCACTCGCGGCGACCCTGCGCGTCGCCGGGGAACCGTTGGGTGAGGTGCTGCCCGCCCTGTCCCAGTGGCGGCGTGAGCGCCGTGAGGTCTCCACGATGGATTCCTGGCGCTACAAGATCCACTGGAAGGCGGTTCCGGCCGGTGTCGCCGCCCTGTCCGGCACCTGGCTGGTGGTGGTGACCGACGGCCAGTCCGAGGAGGAGTGGGTCTCAGGAGTCACCGACGCGCTGGTCCGGCACGGCGGTGAGGCGCGAACGGTCGTCCTGGACGACTCCCACCTGGACCGCGCCGCTCTGGCCGACCGGCTGAGGGACCTGGCGGCGGAGCACCCCCGGGTCAGTGGCGTCGTATCGCTGCTGGCGATGGACGAGCGCGCCCACCCCGCGTACCCGGCCGTGCCGCTCGGGTACGCGATGACACTGCTGCTGGCCCAGGCACTCGGCGACGCGGGGACGGAGGCCCCCATGTGGTGCCTCACTCGTGGGGCCGTGTCGTTGGGCGAGGGCTCCGTGGCCACCAGTCGCGCCCAGGCACTCGCCTGGGGGCTCGGCCGGGTGGTCGCCCTGGAACAGCCTCTGCGCTGGGGCGGTCTGATCGACCTGCCGGAGGGCGTGACCGACCGGGCCCAGAGCCTGCTGGCCGGTGTGCTGGCCCGTACGTCCGACGAGGACCAGGTCGCCGTGCGCGCCGCCGGGCTGTTCGCGCGCCGGCTGGCGCACGCCCCGACGCGTGAGCCGGCCGTGTCGGCCTGGCATCCCGCCGGCACGGTGCTGGTCACCGGCGGCACCGGTGCACTGGGCGGACACGTCGCCCGCTGGCTGGCGGGACAGGGCGCCGGCCATGTCGTACTCACCAGCCGCCGGGGCATGGCCGCGCCCGGCGCCGACCTGTTGGTGGCCGAGTTGGAGGCGCTCGGCGCCCGGGTGACCGTTGCCGCGTGCGACGTCGGTGACCGCGACGCGCTCGCGGCGCTGCTGACCGACGTCGGACCGCTGACCGCGGTGGTGCACACCGCCGCGGTACTCGACGACGGCACGATCGGCTCGCTGACCACGGACCAGTTGCAACGGGTCCTGAGCGTCAAGGCGGACGGCGCGGTGAACCTGCACGAGCTGACCCGGGACATGGATCTCTCCGCGTTCGTGCTCTTCTCCTCACTGTCCGGCACTCTGGGCGCGCCGGGGCAGGGTAACTACGCGCCCGGTCACGTCTTCGTGGACACCCTGGCCGAGCAGCGCCGGGCCGAGGGCCTGCCGGCGACGTCGGTGGCCTGGGGGCTGTGGGCCGGCGCCGGCATGGGCGAAGGCGGCGTGGGCGACGTCGCCAGGCGGCACGGTGTGCCGGAGATGGCCCCGGAGATGGCCGCCGCCGCCATGGGCCGTGCCGTCGAGCAGGGTGACACGGTCGTCACCGTCGCAGACATCGACTGGGACCGCCACTATGTGGCGTTCACCGCGACCCGGCCGAGTCCGCTGATGCGCGACATTCCCAGGGTACGTGTGCTGATCGACGCCGCGGCCGGCTCGGACGACGGCGATGCCGGACCCGAGCGTTCGGATCTCGCCGAACGGCTCGCCGGGGTGAGCGACGCCGAGCGCGACCGTACACTTCTGCATCTCGTCCGGCGCCATGTCGCGGCCGTCCTGGGCCACACCGGTCCGGAGGCGGTCGAGAGCGAGCGCGCCTTCCATGACAGCGGGTTCGACTCGGTCACCGCCGTGGAGCTGCGCAACCGGCTCAACGGCGCTACCGGACTCCGGCTGCCCACCACGACGACCTTCGACCACCCCACTCCGCTGGCTCTGGCCGCGTACCTGCGCGGCGAGCTGTTCGACGACCGTCCCGGCCCGGTGGAGCCGGTCCGGGCGGCCGGCGGCCTGGACGACGAGCCGATCGCCATCGTCGGTATGAGCTGCCGGTTCCCGGGGGACGTCACCTCGCCCGAGGACCTGTGGAGGCTGCTCGCGAGCGGGTCCGACGCGCTTGGCGGCCTTCCTGTCGACCGCGGCTGGGACACCGCGGGCCTGTACCATCCCGACCCCGACCACCGCGGTACGTCGTACACCCGGACGGCCGCCTTCATGTACGGCGCCGGCGAGTTCGACGCCGGATTCTTCGGTATCTCGCCGCGCGACGCCGTCGCGATGGACCCGCAGCAGCGACTGCTGCTGGAAGCATCGTGGGAGGCGTTCGAACGGGCCGGTATCGACCCGGCCTCACTGAAGGGCAGCGCGACCGGCGTGTTCACCGGTACGAACGGCCAGGACTACGCGTCCTTGCTGAAGGCCGACGGGACCGGTGACTTCGAGGGCCGCGCGGCCACCGGCAACTCGGCGGCCGTGATGTCCGGCCGCATCTCCTACGCGCTGGGGCTGGAGGGGCCGGCGCTGACGGTGGACACGGCGTGTTCGTCCTCGCTCGTCGCCCTGCACCTCGCCGTCCAGGCCCTGCGGTCGGGCGAGTGCACTCTGGCCCTGGCCGGCGGCGTGAGTGTGATGACGACCGCGGAGATCTTCGTGGAGTTCTCCCGTCAGCGTGCCTTGGCGGCCGACGGCCGCTGCAAGCCCTTCGCGGCTGCCGCGGACGGTACGGGGTGGGGTGAGGGTGTCGGCATGCTGCTCGTGGAGCGGCTGTCCGACGCCGAGCGCAACGGCCACCGGGTCCTGGCCGTGGTACGCGGGACCGCGGTCAACCAGGACGGCGCCTCCAACGGCCTCACCGCACCCAACGGCCCCTCGCAGCAGCGCGTCATCCGCCAGGCCCTGGCCAACGCCGGCCTGTCGACGTCCGACATCGACGCCGTGGAGGCCCACGGCACGGGCACGACGCTGGGTGACCCCATCGAGGCGCAGGCGCTGCTGGCCACCTACGGCCATGACCGCGACACCGGCCGGCCGCTCCTCCTCGGCTCGGTCAAGTCCAACATCGGCCACACCCAGGCCGCCGCCGGCGTCGCCGGCATCATCAAGACGGTCATGGCGATGCGGCACGGCGTACTGCCACAGACCCTGCACGTGGACGAGCCCACCCCGCACGTCGACTGGTCGTCCGGCGCGGTGGAACTGCTGACCCGGCAGACGGACTGGCCGATGACGGACCGGCCTCGTCGAGCCGGCGTCTCCGCGTTCGGCGTGAGCGGCACCAATGCTCACGTGATCCTCGAAGAGGCTCCTGCGGTGGTTGAAACCGGGCCGGACCGGGGCGACCTTCCCTCGATCGCGTGGCCGCTGTCCGGGCACGGTGAGGAGGCGCTGCGTGCGCAGGCCGAGAGGCTGCGGTCGTTCGTCACCTCGGACGCGGACCCGCATCCGGCCGACGTCGGCTGGTCCCTGGCCTCGACACGAG
>NZ_JBIRHU010000079.1:0-4060 GCF_044328675.1 Streptomyces sp. NPDC017890 | reverse complement strand
TGTCCGGCGAGATTGCGATGTTCGGACCGATGCTCGCCGCCGGGTACACCGTCGTCATTCCCGACACCGAGGGCCCGGAGGCGGACTTCGCTGCCGGGCCGGAGTACGGGATGCTGACTCTCGATTCGTTGCGCGCCGCCCGAGAGGTCGCGGAGACCGGCATCACCGACGATGCGGAGATCGCATTGATGGGGTACTCCGGAGGGGCGATCGCCACCAACTGGGCAGCGATCCTCGCCCCGGACTACGCCCCCGATGTCGACGACGACCTGATCGGTGCCGCCGAAGCCGGCGTCATGGTCAATCCCGCCACCAATTTGCGGTACGCAAACGGAAGTCTGGGGTGGGGCGGGGTTGTCGGAATGGCGATCGTGGGAATCGGTCGCGCGTACGATATCGACTTCGATCCGTATCTCAACGACTACGGCCGCGAGATCATGGCGCGAATGCAGGACGCGTCGATCGTGAACGCCGGCGCCCAGTACCCCGGCCTGACCTGGCAGCAGATGGTCAAACCCGAGTACGCGGACCCCAATTCGGTTCCCGAGTTCGTCGACGTCGTCAACACGATTAACATGGGCATCGCCCCGATCCCGACCATCCCGATGTTCATCGCCCAAGCCGCCAACGGCATCTTCAACGGAACCCTGCCCGGCGGTCCCGGCACCGGCCCCGGTGACGGCGTCATGGTCGCCGATGACGTCGCAGCCCTCGCCACCCGCTACTGCAATGCCGGCCTCGCCATCCAGTACGACCAGTACGACACCATCGAGCACTTGATCGGTGGCGCGCTCTGGTTGCCCGGCGCTCTGCAGTGGCTCGTCGACCGGTTCAACGGCGCACCCGCCCCGAGTAACTGCGGAAAATTCGCCCCCGGAAATTCCCTCGCCCCGCAAACACTCGTCGCCCCCGGCCATCCCGCATCTGTCTCCCCGACAGGATCGGGGAGTGTTTCTTAAACGGTGTTTCGGCCCGACACGCTGGGTGAATGCCCGGCGAGAAGGGTGCCGTGATGACGACACTGGATGATGTGACGAAGAAGAAGTCGACACCACCGTCGGCCGAGGAGGCGGCGGCAGCGGAGCTCGTGCGCTTGGCGAGAGAGCAGGGCCTGTCGCTGACGGGCCCGGATGGGCTGCTCAAGCAGTTCACCAAGACGGTCCTGGAAACGGCATTGAACGAGGAGATGACCGAGCATCTCGGGCACGACAAGAACCAGGCCAACCCGGATCGGGCATCAACAAATATCCGCAACGGCACTCGGTCGAAGACGGTACTGACCGAGTCGACCGGGCAGGTCCCGATCGAAGTCCCCCGAGACCGCGAAGGGACGTTCGAACCGCAGATCGTCAAGAAGCGGCAGCGTCGGCTCAACGGCGTTGATGAGATCGTTTTATCGTTGTACGCCAAAGGGTTAACGACTGGGGAGATCAGCGCGCACTTCGCTGAAATCTACGGTGCATCGGTCTCGAAGGAGACGATTTCTCGGATCACCGACAAGGTGATCGAGGAGATGCAGGATTGGTCTGCACGTCCGCTCGATGAGGTGTACGCCGCGATCTTCATCGATGCCATCGTGGTCAAGATCCGCGACGGCCAGGTCGCGAACAGGCCGATCTACGCGGCCATCGGGGTGAGCCTGGACGGGCGCCGCGACGTGCTTGGTTTGTGGGCCGGCACGGGCGGCGAGGGCGCCAAGTTCTGGATGAGCGTGCTCACTGACATCCGTAACCGTGGCACCAAAGACGTTTTCTTTCTCGTCTGCGACGGTCTCAAGGGCCTGCCGGAGGTTGTCGAGCATGTGTGGCCGGCCACCACGGTCCAGACCTGTGTGGTGCACCTGATCCGCAACACCTTTCGGCTCTCGGCACGTCAGCACTGGGACGCACTGAAGCGGGAACTGAAGCCGATCTACACCGCGCCGAGTGAGGCAGCGGCGCGGGCTGCTTTCGACGACCTTGCCGAGAACTGGGGCAAGCGGTATCCGGCGATCATCCGGCTATGGGACAACGCGTGGGAGGAGTTCATCCCGTTCCTTGACTATGACACGGAGATACGTCGAGTCATATGCTCTACCAATTCTATTGAGTCGCTGAATGCGCGCTACCGGAGGGCGGTCAAAGCTCGCGGTCATTTCCCCAGCGAGCAAGCCGCGCTCAAATGTTTGTACCTGGTGACCCGTTCGCTGGACCCGACAGGCAAAGGTCAGGCACGATGGATCACACGGTGGAAACCCGCTCTCAATGCCTTCGCGATCACGTTCGCGGATCGTTGGCCCGGATCAGAAACCTACTGATGAAAACGGCCGAAACACCGTTAACGAGATAGTCCCCCCGCTCCCTCTGTGAGCAAGGCAAGAGTCTCGACGCTATCGCCTCCATGCGGGGTGTCGGCAGATCTTCGATCAGCAGAGCGCGTTGACTTCCTCTGGTGGTAGCGGACTTTCACAAATCTGGCGAGAGCACACATGATCGGTGCCGGTCGACTACTCGGTGATGATTGCCCGTCAGCTTTGTCGAGTGTCGGGGTGGGGCGGTATGGAACCGTGGATCGAACCTGGTTGCACCCCTTCGACAGCCGATTCGGTGTCAATCTGGCTTTCCGCTGATCTGTTTGACCTGCTTCGTGAGGTCGCCGAGTGTCATCGCCACTCCAGAAAACGTTTCGGAGTTCTCGCGACGTGGCGGTGGTAGCCGGCCGATGAGATCGGGTTGGTAGGTGTGGGGGAGTGCTGCTCCCGGACTGTCCGCACGCGCCCGGGTTGCTAGTTGGTATCGACCGGGAATCCGACCAGGTGCATACCGGTAATGCGGTTTATGGTGGGAAGTGCGAGGCCGCACGGATATTGACCGCGCACGAAAAGGGCTGTCTGGGTTGTGTGCTCAACGCAGATGGCATCCCACCGCCCCGGCTCGACGTGCAGGGCCGGGGTCCTGGGGGTGTGCGGTCGTTGAAATCGCCGCAGCTGCCTTGTTCGTGCCAAACCATCCATCCGATTCGAGAGCTGTTGCAAGTCAGCATGAGTCGGTCGGAACGTTTCGTCGGACCTCCGTATCGCGGCGAGTCCGCTGCGGCGGCCGATGGGTCCCTGGGGCGGGAAAGTGGAGGCCTGTGTCGACCGGACGACTCTTGAGTGGATGATCGTCGATAAGTAGCGGGTGTGTGAGCAGTGCCCATTGGCATACCAACCTCTTCCGGCGGCGGAGTGCGGGTCCTGCGGAGGTCGGGGGTGTGCAGGCTGGGATGGCGGTACGCGCAAGGCTTCGAGCATGCCGAGGGAATGCTGATGGTGCTGCACGGTATCAGTGAGGATCGAGGTGTTTGAGGTGTTTGAGGTGTTCGAGGTGTTCGTCGAGCAGTCTCGGCAATGCAGTATTCGGCTGACGGTGCTCGCGGCCGAGGTGGTGGATACGCTCCCCACGCGGTAGAAGTAGGTGAGGGGTGCAGGGGAGGAATGTGAGGGCGATGCAGGTGGACTGGTTCGTGTCGGTGCGGGACGAGGAAACCGGTGTCCACCGCTACCGCGGCGGTGCAGGGTTCGACCGTGCGTCGGTGATCGAGCAGGTGATTCGCGCGGGGCGGGACATCGCTTGCCGTGAGGACGGTGCGGTCGTCGGTGTCGTCGGCGAGGTTGTCATCGACGGCACTGCAGTGGGCGCGATCGCTTTCGGGGACCGCGCCGTCAGTGATGAGGAGCTTTGCCGCGAGATCGGTATGCAGTTCGACAGGGTTCGGTCCTCTTCCGGCTTTCGATGGGACGGTAGGTGATCGCGGAGTGGGATGCTTCCCACTGATGTGGGCCTCGTGGGGTTAGGGTGGATGTCAGTTCTTCGTCATGGCTGTGGCAACGGGCTGGTCATGGCTGTGGCAACGGGCTGTCTTTTACCTTGTGCTGTCTGCATGGGGCCTCGATGAGTAGGACTGCACTGTGCCGTTGACGAAGAAGTTCTCGGAAATGTACGACGACGCGCTGACCGCGTTGGCTGCGGCGTCGCAGCGGCCCGCTGCTGTGGTGAATGTGGACGGGCAGTACGCCATTCGTGTGGATCTCGAGTACAAA
>NZ_JBIRHU010000078.1:0-4068 GCF_044328675.1 Streptomyces sp. NPDC017890 | reverse complement strand
CAGGTGTCTACTATCCATCGCGACATCCGGTCGTCTACTATCCAACACAACACACAGAAACCGGATAGAATGGCAATGCCCCTGGCAGGGCGAACAATCCGAGAGGACACCCACAATGAACACCCCCAAAAACCGCAGAGCCCGGCACACATTCCGGCCCACCGACAACCGCGAACCCATCGCTGTCGAAACCCTCGCGAACCGCATCCACCGCGAAACGCCGTTGCAGTCGTTCAAAGCCGACCAGCGCGCCATGATCCACGCCGAAGCACGGCGCAGCATGATCGCCGCAGGCAAGGAGCTGAAACTGTGACCACCGCACTCGTCCGCAACGTCCACCTCACCGACAACGAACGAGCCGCGCTCACCGAACTCGGCATCGACACCAACCAGCGCGGCGTCGCCATCACCATCACCGCCGACACGTCCTGGCTCAACCTCACCGAGCCACACGCATGGATCGCCGATTGGCACACCGGCACCGACCACACCGATCGCGACGACAGCGGCACTCTCGACGAACTGCCCGAGCGCATTCAGGCAATCACCGACGACCCCGAGTTCAACCGGGAAGCCGGACTGTCCATCGAAATCTGCCGCTGGCACCTCTGGATCAACGGGCACCTGTCATGAGTCCCGAAACCTGCACCCTCAACATCGAATTCGCCGAAGAGGTCTACCAGTACCTCATCGATCACCCCGACGAACACAACCAAGGGCAGTGGACGAAGACCACGCCATGCGGGACCGTCCGATGCATCGCCGGAACCGCTTGCCACCTCGCCGGACACGGAATCACCACCGCATCCATCCTGACCGGTGCGCTCGCCTACACAGCCCGAAAGCTACTCGGACTCACCGCTTGGGAAGCCGACCGACTGTTTCACTGCCCCGACAACGAAGCAGCGCTGCTCCTCTTCCGCGAATACATCGACCGCGCCGAAGACGAACGCGACGCAGCCCTCGTCCAGCTATGAGCACCACCTTCGAGGTAGAAGCCGACATCAGCTTCGACGACCTCGTCCCCGCACCCAAAGCCCCACCAGGGAACGTCGGCCACGACCCCCACATCGTGGCCGACAACTACCACTGGCTCCACACCACAGGCCACCCCGAAGACGTCATCGCCGAACGGCTCGGACTCGACCGGGAGACCCTTCGCAAACACCTCCGGACAGCGAACTACCAACCACCGCTTCTTGGCCGGAACCTCCACGTACAACGCACCATCGACCGACTCATCGCCGCACGGCAGCCGTTCACCTGTGAATCGCTCCCCGAAGGCGACAGCAAATACGCCACCAACTCACTAGTCCGACTCGCACACAAACAGGGGCGCATCCGCAGGGCAGGAAAATCCACCCTCGGCTACATCCTCTGGGAAGCCACCACAGAACAGGCCAGCGCATGAACGCCAAACTCACCGCCGCGACCGCCACCGCGACCATCGGCGCCGCACTCACCGCCGCATCACTCATGGATCTCGGCAGCGCACTCCCGCTCACCGCCGCCCTCGCTGTCGGCATCGCCGGCATCTTCGGCCTCCTCATCGCACTCACCGCGAGCGTGCCCCGATGACCGAAACGCCCGGCCGCACCCCGAACGCCGTCCACGTCTGCGGCCCCACCGTCGCCCAGCACGAGGAAATGATCACGGACCTGGCCTACGACCTGCGCGTCTGCGCCCGCTTCGCCACCGGCACACGACTCACCCCCGACGAAGCCCGCGCCATCGCCGACGTCCTCGCCAACCAGCGAGGGTGGGTCCGATGACCCTCGAGGAACATGCCGAACACCTGATCCGGCAGGCCTACGACCTCGACCGCGAGCCCGGCGACCCGGACTGGCCAGACCTGCCCGCCGACCTGAAATCGGCCGCAACCAACCTGATCCCCGCCGTCGTCGCAGCCCTGGAAACCAAACAGCTCGAACCAGCCCACTGACCGACATCGACGGCAAACCAACGAGAGGAATGAGCTGAGCATGCCCGCCCGCGACGCTCTCGCCGAGTTCCAGGCACTCGCAGAGCACTGGAAGGTCACCGCCCGCAAGCTCTACCACCGCGGCCGAACCCGCGAAGCGACGCAGTACGCGAACTTCGCCGACCAACTCGAAAAGACCATCGCGACAGCACCACTCGGCCAATCAGCGCCAGAACCGACCATCGAATACGGACTCCGCTGGCCCGACGGCCTCATCGTCCCGTGCACCCTCGACGAAGCCAAACGCTGGGTGCGCGACCCGACACTGAAACTCGTCGCCCGGCACGTCACCGAATGGCACAACAAGAAGAAAGCAGACTGACCATGGCACTACCCGTCATCCGAGGCGAAACCGCCCGCCTCACACGTGATCCCGAGATCCGATTCACCGGCGGCGGCAAAGCCGTCGTCAACCTCGACCTCGCGTTCAACAAGAGAATCAAGGACCGAGCCACCCAGGAATGGAAAGACGGACCGACACTGTTCGTCAAAGGCACCGCTTGGGAACAGTTCGCCGAGAACATTGCCGAATCGCTGAGCAAAGGCGACGAAGTGATCGTCTCCGGCGAACTCGACACCGACACCTACGACAAACGCGACGGCACCGGCCAAGGCTTCTCGGTCACACTCGCCATCTACGCGATCGGACCGAACCTCAAGAACGCCACCGCCAAAGCGACCCGTACCGCCAAAAGCGACGGGGGAGGGCAGGGAACCTACGGCAGCGGCACCAGCAACGGATACAGCGGCGCGAGCAGCGACGAACCACCGTTCTGACCGCCTACCGGCACATCCCCGAAAGGCCCAACCGTTGCGCAATCCCCTGCAGCTACTCGAAGCGACGGTTCTCTACCTGCAAGAGAACCCCGACAAGCACACCGAATACCACTGGCACGACGGAACAGTCGGCGGCATCGCCGGATGGCTCTGCATTTTCGCCGGCGCCGCCATCAACGGGACCGGTTTCAAAACATGGGCCACGTACCACGACGAAGACATCGGGATCTACGACCTGGCCCGCCAACTCCTCAAATTGGACCGGGCCACCGCCAACGACATCTTCATCGCAGACAGCAAGGCCGACGCCCTCGCAGCCGCGCGGGCATACATCGCCGACAGGAAAGAGCACCACCGATGAGTGACACCACCGACGAGCAGGTTGCGCGCGCATTTGCAGCGACACTGCAAGAACTCGACAAAGGCAGAGTTCACAACGAGCTCACCGACCGCCTCCATGAACTGATCGCAGCGGCGCGCAGTACCGGCAAGGGAGGCGCGCTGAATCTCTCGATCAAGATCACACCCGACAACAAGACCGACATGCTCCGGTTCTCGACCAATGTCACCGCGAAGCTCCCGCAGGCCGAGCGCGCCGAAACGCTGTTCTTCGTCGACAAGGAAGGCAACCCGACGCGCCAGGATCCGCACCAGCTGGCGATGTGGGAAGCGAACGAGAACCGAATGGCCGCAGTACCCGACCCTACCGAGAAGAAAGAAGCCTGACCAAGATGTCTAATGCAGAGCGCGATACTAGAGAGAACGAAGTAGTCGCCAACCTGGCAAAGCAGTCCGTCGACCGAGGCCACGCCGTCACCCCGGACCCGATCGACATTCACACCTTCACGATCGCCGAAGGCTACGGCGGTGAAAGGGTGGTCACCAACTCGTTCGAGCAGTACCTCCCGGCACCGCGCCGTCAACGAGGAACAACCACGGTCACCGACACCGAATCGTTCATCCAACTCGTCGCAGCACAGACCCGACGGTGGTCCACACCAGAACAGGCCGTCATCTTCGCCGACGTCGACCAGTTCAACGTCACCGCGATCCTCAACTTCGACGACTGGAAGGACCACCGCGTCAGCCTCGCCATGCAGCGAAGCCCCGAATGGCTGCTGTGGAAATCCCTCGACAACAAACTGGTCACACAGTCGACCTTCGCGCAGCACCTCTCCGACGGACGCCGCTCGATCCTGTCACCGGACGCCGCAACGCTCATGGAGATCGCACAGACCTTCAAAGCCAAGCGGAACGTCTCCTACGAATCGGGGGTCCGCCTGCAGTCCGGAGACGTCCAATTCACCTAC
>NZ_JBIRHU010000077.1:0-4075 GCF_044328675.1 Streptomyces sp. NPDC017890 | reverse complement strand
CCGCATAAACGCAAAGAAAGCGAACATCGTGGAAAAGATGTCATTGACAGCGCTAGCTCGCCAACTCGCCGACAAGGCGGAAAACTCGAAGAGCGGCCGTAGCGCTCGTACCGTGTACGGCGGCCATGAACACGTCCTGCGGCAAACCGTCATCGCGCTGGCAGAGGGCCAAAAACTCGACGAGCACGAGAACCCTGGGGAAGCGACCGTCTATGTCCTCACCGGCCGGGTACGCCTGTGCGCAGCCGAGAATGCTTGGGAGGGATCATCCGGCGATCTGTTGATCGTCCCGAATGCTCGACATTCTCTCGAAGCGCTGGAGGCCTCGTGCGTACTACTGACGGTCGCTAAAGCAATCTGAAGTATCGACCCGGTCTTCACGGCCACTGATCTGACCGTCATTTCTTACTCCGCTTCGTCATCGACCATGCTCCAGTCGCGAGCTGTGCCCCGCATCGTCCGCGGGCACGGTTCGCGGTCCTTCTACGTGTCGATGGCAATCGTCCTGTTAGGTAAATGCATTGAACCGTTTCGAGACCAAGGATCCGAACACCGTTGATTCCTCGGAGCCCGCTGTCGGCGGCTTGTCTGCCCCATTTAACTCTGCCCTGCTTGATGCGCTGAAACAGCGCGTTGTCATCGGCGACGGAGCGATGGGCACCATGTTGCAAGCCGCGGACCTCACCCTGGACGACTTCCTCGGCCTCGAGTGCCGTCAGCGCCGCACCGATCTCACTGCCCAGGAGCATCGTTCCGGTTGTCTCGACCGTCACGTGCGTGATGATCGGCAACCGCAGTCCGAGTTGCTCCATCGCACGCTGACTGCCGAGGATTGCAGCTTTCACCTGAAGCAGGTCCTGGCAGGTTTCGACGAGGATGGCGTCGGCGCCACCGTCGATCATGCCGAGCGCAGCTTCGGTGTACGCGTCACGAAGGACTGCGTACGGTGCGTGTCCGAGGCTGGGGAGCTTGGTTCCCGGTCCCATCGAGCCGAGTACGAATCGGGCCATGCCGTCGCGGCCTGGTCCCATCTCGTCCGCTACTTCACGGGCGAGAGCAGTGCCTTTTTCCGCGAGTTCGCGGATCCGGTGAGAGATGTCGTAGTCGGCGAGGTTGGGCAGGTTGCAACCGAAGGTGTTGGTCTCGACGGCATCGGCACCAGCGGCGAAGTACGCACGGTGGATGTCTTTGAGCACGTCGGGACGGGTGTCGTTGAGGATCTCATTGCACCCCCTCGAGCCACTCGGTATCGACATGATCGGCCTGAACTGTGCCACCGGGCCGGCCGAGATGAGCGAACATCTCCGTCATCTGTCCAAGTACTCGACGCTGCCGGTGTCGGTCATGCCCAATGCCGGTCTGCCGCAGCTCGGCCCCAAGGGCGCCGAGTACCCGCTGACCGCCGACGAATTGGCCGAAGCCCTCAGTGGTTTCGTCTCCGAGTTCGGACTCGGCCTCGTCGGTGGCTGCTGCGGTACGACACCCGAGCACATCAGCGCGGTCGCCGACGCGGTCCGTCAGGTCGAGAAGGCCCAGCGCACGCCGATCCACGAGCCGAGCACCTCTTCGCTGTACTCGGCGGTGCCGTTCGAGCAGGACGCCAGCATCCTGATGATCGGTGAACGCACGAACTCCAACGGCTCCAAGGCTTTCCGCGAGGCAATGCTCTCCGCGGACTACCAGAAGTGCCTGGACATCGCCAAGGACCAGACCCGCGACGGCGCACACATGCTCGACCTCAACGTCGACTACGTGGGCCGCGACGGTGCCGCCGACATGTCGGAACTTGCCAGCCGTCTGGCGACGTCCTCGACGCTGCCGATCATGCTCGACTCCACCGAGCCTGCCGTGCTGCAAGCCGGCCTCGAGCACCTCGGTGGCCGCTGCGCTGTCAACTCCGTCAACTACGAGGACGGCGCCGGCCCCGAATCGCGTTTTCACAAGATCATGACGTTGGTCAAGGAGCACGGCGCGGCAGTCGTCGCCCTGACCATCGACGAAGAGGGCCAGGCTCGCACAGCCGAGACCAAGGTCGCCATCGCCAAGCGTCTGATCGAGGACATCAAGGGAAACTGGGGACTCGCCGAGTCCGACATCATCGTCGACGCCTTGACCTTCCCCATCTCCACCGGTCAGGAAGAGGTGCGACGCGACGGCATCGAGACCATCGAAGCGATCCGTCAGCTCAAGGCTGCGTACCCGGAACTCCACTTCACCCTGGGTATCTCGAACATCTCGTTCGGTTTGAACCCGGCCGCACGGCAGGTCCTCAACTCGGTGTTCCTGCACGAGTGCACCGAGGCAGGTCTGGACACGGCGATCGTTCATGCGTCCAAGATTCTGCCGATGGCCCGAATTCCTGACGAGCAGCGTGAAACCGCACTCGACCTGGTCTACGACCGTCGTAGCGAGGGCTACGACCCGCTGCAGAAGCTGATGGCTCTGTTCGAGGGTGTCTCGGCTGCGTCGGCGCGCGAGTCCCGTGCGCAGGAACTGGCGGGACTTCCGTTGTTCGACCGGCTCGAACGCCGCATCGTCGACGGCGAGCGCAACGGCCTCGACGACGACCTCACCGAGGCGATGACGATCAAGTCCCCGATCGAAATCATCAACGAGACCTTGCTCTCGGGCATGAAGACCGTCGGTGAACTGTTCGGTTCCGGACAGATGCAGTTGCCGTTCGTTCTGCAGTCCGCCGAGGTCATGAAGGCAGCAGTTGCGTTCCTCGAACCGCACATGGAGGCGAGCGACGACGACGGCAAGGGTCGCCTCGTCATTGCGACGGTCAAGGGCGACGTCCACGATATCGGCAAGAACCTTGTCGACATCATCTTGAGCAACAACGGCTACGACGTCGTGAACCTCGGCATCAAGCAGCCCATCGCGACCATTCTCGATGCTGCGATCGAGCACAAGGCCGATGTCATCGGCATGTCCGGACTGCTCGTGAAGTCCACTGTCGTGATGAAGGAAAACCTCCAGGAACTGAACTCTCGCGGTGTCTCGGAACAGTTCCCGGTTCTGCTCGGTGGTGCGGCGCTCACGCGCTCCTACGTCGAGAACGATCTGCAGGAGGTGTACGAGGGCGACGTCAGCTATGCCCGCGACGCTTTCGAGGGTCTGAACTTGATGGACCAGATCATGACGACCAAGCGTGGTGGCGGCCCGGCGCCGGACAGCCCGGAGGCCATCGCTGCTCGCGAGAAGGCTGCCGAGCGTAAGGCTCGTCACGAGCGTTCCAAGCGCATCGCCGAAAAGCGTAAAGCTGCAGCGGTTCCCGTCGTCCTGCCGGAGCGTTCCGATGTCGCTACCGACATTGCGGTGCCGACACCGCCGTTCTGGGGCTCGCGCATCGTCAAGGGAATCTCTCTGTCCGAGTACTCGGGGCTGCTCGACGAGCGCGCTCTTTTCCTCGGCCAGTGGGGCCTTCGCGGTCAGCGCAAGGGCGACGGTCCGACGTACGAGGAACTGGTCGAGTCGGAAGGCCGTCCGCGGCTTCGGTACTGGCTCGATCGGTTGACGTCCGAGGGCATCCTCGCGCACGCCGCGGTTGTGTACGGGTACTTCCCGGCGATCTCGGAGGGCGACGACGTCATCGTGCTCACCGAGCCGAAACCGGATGCACCCGAACGGTTCCGATTCACCTACCCGCGTCAGCACCGCGACCGCTTCCTGTGCATCGCGGACTTCGTTCGCTCGCGCAAGGACGCCGAGGCCACCGGGCAGGTCGACGTACTCCCGTTCCAGTTGGTGACGATGGGTCAGCCGATCGCGGACTTCGCCAACGAGTTGTTCGCGTCGAACTCGTACCGCGATTACCTCGAGGTTCACGGAATCGGTGTCCAGCTCACGGAGTCTCTGGCCGAGTACTGGCATCGACGCGTCCGTGAAGAGCTAGTGCTTCCCGAGGGTCACACCGTCGCGGAGCAGGATCCCACCGAGGTTGCCGGTTACTTCGATCTCGAGTACCGCGGCGCTCGCTATTCGTTCGGATACGGCGCGTGCCCGGATCTCGAGGATCGAGCCAAGTTGGTTGCGTTGCTCGAACCCGAACGAATCGGCGTCGAATTGTCCG
>NZ_JBIRHU010000076.1:0-4247 GCF_044328675.1 Streptomyces sp. NPDC017890 | reverse complement strand
GCAGTGGGGAATATTGCACAATGGGCGAAAGCCTGATGCAGCGACGCCGCGTGAGGGATGACGGCCTTCGGGTTGTAAACCTCTTTCAGCAGGGACGAAGCGCAAGTGACGGTACCTGCAGAAGAAGCACCGGCTAACTACGTGCCAGCAGCCGCGGTAATACGTAGGGTGCAAGCGTTGTCCGGAATTACTGGGCGTAAAGAGTTCGTAGGCGGTTTGTCGCGTCGTTTGTGAAAACCAGCAGCTCAACTGCTGGCTTGCAGGCGATACGGGCAGACTTGAGTACTGCAGGGGAGACTGGAATTCCTGGTGTAGCGGTGAAATGCGCAGATATCAGGAGGAACACCGGTGGCGAAGGCGGGTCTCTGGGCAGTAACTGACGCTGAGGAACGAAAGCGTGGGTAGCGAACAGGATTAGATACCCTGGTAGTCCACGCCGTAAACGGTGGGCGCTAGGTGTGGGTTCCTTCCACGGAATCCGTGCCGTAGCTAACGCATTAAGCGCCCCGCCTGGGGAGTACGGCCGCAAGGCTAAAACTCAAAGGAATTGACGGGGGCCCGCACAAGCGGCGGAGCATGTGGATTAATTCGATGCAACGCGAAGAACCTTACCTGGGTTTGACATATACCGGAAAGCTGCAGAGATGTGGCCCCCCTTGTGGTCGGTATACAGGTGGTGCATGGCTGTCGTCAGCTCGTGTCGTGAGATGTTGGGTTAAGTCCCGCAACGAGCGCAACCCCTATCTTATGTTGCCAGCACGTTATGGTGGGGACTCGTAAGAGACTGCCGGGGTCAACTCGGAGGAAGGTGGGGACGACGTCAAGTCATCATGCCCCTTATGTCCAGGGCTTCACACATGCTACAATGGCCAGTACAGAGGGCTGCGAGACCGTGAGGTGGAGCGAATCCCTTAAAGCTGGTCTCAGTTCGGATCGGGGTCTGCAACTCGACCCCGTGAAGTCGGAGTCGCTAGTAATCGCAGATCAGCAACGCTGCGGTGAATACGTTCCCGGGCCTTGTACACACCGCCCGTCACGTCATGAAAGTCGGTAACACCCGAAGCCGGTGGCTTAACCCCTTGTGGGAGGGAGCCGTCGAAGGTGGGATCGGCGATTGGGACGAAGTCGTAACAAGGTAGCCGTACCGGAAGGTGCGGCTGGATCACCTCCTTTCTAAGGAGCATCTCTTTCGCTCGCTGCACACAGGTGTGGTTGAGGAAAGCAGAGGCCATTTCGTTCCCGTATGTGGAACGGTGGTTGCTCATGGGTGGACGCTGACAAGCATTCGTTTTCGTTACTGCCGGCCTCAGTGCTGGTGGGAGAACAAATTATATCGGCATACTGTTGGGTCCTGAGAGAACACGCGAGTGTTTCCTCTCTAGGAAGTAACGACAATGTTCAGGCGCGGTCATACCGCAAGAATTTTTTCTTGTTGGTGTCTGCTTGGAGCCTGAGTGTTGTGTGTTGTTTGAGAACTGCACAGTGGACGCGAGCATCTTTGTTGTAAGTAATGAAGAGCGTACGGTGGATGCCTTGGCACCAGGAGCCGATGAAGGACGTAGGAGGCTGCGATAAGCCTCGGGGAGCTGTCAACCGAGCTGTGATCCGAGGATGTCCGAATGGGGAAACCCAGCACGAGTGATGTCGTGTTACCCGCGCCTGAATATATAGGGCGTGTGGAGGGAACGTGGGGAAGTGAAACATCTCAGTACCCACAGGAAGAGAAAACAACCGTGATTCCGTGAGTAGTGGCGAGCGAAAGCGGAAGAGGCTAAACCATGGGTGTGTGATAGCCGGCAGGTGTTGCATTCGTGGGGTTGTGGGGTTCATTTTGTCTGTTCTGCCGAGCAGGCCAACAGTAAGAAATCACAGGGTTAGTGGAAGTGGTCTGGAACGGCCTGTCGTAGAGGGTGAGAATCCCGTACACGAAAACTTTGTGACTGTTGTAATGGAAACCCAAGTAGCACCGGGCCCGTGAAATCTGGTGTGAATCTGTCGGGACCACCCGATAAGCCTGAATACTCCCTGGTGACCGATAGCGGACTAGTACCGTGAGGGAAAGGTGAAAAGTACCCCGGGAGGGGAGTGAAATAGTACCTGAAACCGTGCGCTTACAATCCGTCAGAGCCTTCGAGCAGTTTACTGCTGGGGGTGATGGCGTGCCTTTTGAAGAATGAGCCTGCGAGTTAGTGGCATGTCGCGAGGTTAACCCGTGTGGGGTAGCCGTAGCGAAAGCGAGTCCGAATAGGGCGAGTCAGTGGCATGCTCTAGACCCGAAGCGGAGTGATCTACCCATGGCCAGGTTGAAGCGACGGTAAGACGTCGTGGAGGACCGAACCCACTTAGGTTGAAAACTGAGGGGATGAGTTGTGGGTAGGGGTGAAAGGCCAATCAAACTCCGTGATAGCTGGTTCTCCCCGAAATGCATTTAGGTGCAGCGTCGCGTGTTTCTCACCGGAGGTAGAGCTACTGGATGGTCTAGGGGGCCCACAAGCTTACCGAAATCAGCCAAACTCCGAATGCCGGTGAGTGAGAGCGCGGCAGTGAGACTGCGGGCGATAAGGTTCGTAGTCGAGAGGGAAACAGCCCAGATCGCCAGCTAAGGTCCCTAAGCGTGTACTAAGTGGAAAAGGATGTGGGGTCGCGAAGACAACCAGGAGGTTGGCTTAGAAGCAGCCACCCTTGAAAGAGTGCGTAATAGCTCACTGGTCAAGTGATCCTGCGCCGACAATGTAGCGGGGCTCAAGTACACCACCGAAGCTGCGGCATTCACGCAATAGCCCCCAGTTGATCCAAGGATTTTCTGGCAGGTGTGTGGATGGGTAGGGGAGCGTCGTGTGGCCATGGAAGCGGCAGGGTGACCTAGCCGTGGAGGCCACACGAGTGAGAATGCAGGCATGAGTAGCGAAAGACGAGTGAGAAACTCGTCCGCCGAATGACCAAGGGTTCCTGGGCCAGGTTAATCCGCCCAGGGTGAGTCGGGACCTAAGACGAGGCCGACAGGCGTAGCCGATGGACAACGGGTTGATATTCCCGTACCCGTGTGAACGCGCCCATGGTGAATCAGTGATACTAACCATCCTGAAGCCACGAGAAGACCTTCGGGTCTCGAGTTGGTGGATGCATGGGACCTGATCTGGTAGTAGCCAAGCGATGGGGTGACGCAGGAAGGTAGCTGAGCCAGTCAGTGGTAATACTGGTGTAAGCGTGTAGGGCGTGACCTAGGCAAATCCGGGTCACACATAGCCTGAGACGTGATGCGTAGCCGATTGAGGCGAATTCAGTGATCCTATGCTGCCGAGAAAAGCCTCTAGCGAGCTTTCACACGGCCCGTACCCCAAACCGACACAGGTGGTCAGGTAGAGAATACTAAGGCGATCGAGATAACTATGGTTAAGGAACTCGGCAAAATGCCCCCGTAACTTCGGGAGAAGGGGGGCCCTGTCTGGTGACGACATGTACTGTCTGAGCTGGGTGGGGCCGCAGAGACCAGTGAGAAGCGACTGTTTACTAAAAACACAGGTCCGTGCGAAGTCGTAAGACGATGTATACGGACTGACGCCTGCCCGGTGCTGGAAGGTTAAGAGGACCGGTTAGTTCCTTCGGGAGCGAAGCTGAGAATTTAAGCCCCAGTAAACGGCGGTGGTAACTATAACCATCCTAAGGTAGCGAAATTCCTTGTCGGGTAAGTTCCGACCTGCACGAATGGCGTAACGACTTCTCAGCTGTCTCAACCGTAGACTCGGCGAAATTGCATTACGAGTAAAGATGCTCGTTACGCGCGGCAGGACGAAAAGACCCCGGGACCTTCACTACAGCTTGGTATTGGTGTTCGGTTCGGTTTGTGTAGGATAGGTGGGAGACTGTGAAACGGTGACGCCAGTTATCGTGGAGTCGTTGTTGAAATACCACTCTGATCGAATTGGACCTCTAACCTCGGACCATGATCTGGTTCAGGGACAGTGCCTGGTGGGTAGTTTAACTGGGGCGGTTGCCTCCCAAAATGTAACGGAGGCGCCCAAAGGTTCCCTCAGCCTGGTTGGCAATCAGGTGTCGAGTGCAAGTGCACAAGGGAGCTTGACTGTGAGACTGACAGGTCGAGCAGGGACGAAAGTCGGGACTAGTGATCCGGCACCGGCAAGTGGAAGCGGTGTCGCTCAACGGATAAAAGGTACCCCGGGGATAACAGGCTGATCTTCCCCAAGAGTCCATATCGACGGGATGGTTTGGCACCTCGATGTCGGCTC
>NZ_JBIRHU010000075.1:0-4340 GCF_044328675.1 Streptomyces sp. NPDC017890 | reverse complement strand
GCCCGTCGTATTCCGGTGGACTACGCGTCGCACTCGGTGCATGTGGAGGCCATCCGCGAGGAACTCCTGGACGTGCTGGCCGGGTTGGAGCCGCGCGCGTCGGAGGTGCCGTTCTTCTCGACGGTGACGGCGGACTGGCTGGACACGTCGGTGATGGATGCGGAGTACTGGTACACGAATCTGCGGCAGACCGTCCGCTTCGAGGAAGCGACGAAGGCACTGGCCGAGCAGGGCCACCGCTTCTTCGTCGAAGCCTCCGCCCACCCCGTGCTGACCATCGGCATGGAACAGACGCTCGAAGAAGCCGGCGCGGACATCGCCGTGCTCGGCACGCTGCGGCGTGACGAGGGTGGCCTCGACCGGTTCGTCACGTCGCTGGCGGAGGGCTGGGTGCGCGGCCTGGCCGTCGACTGGTCCCCGCTGCTGGCCGGCGGGCACCGGGTCGACCTGCCCACCTACGCCTTCCAGCGCAAGCACTACTGGCCCGCGCCCGCTCCCCAGGACCGCGAGTCCGTCGCCGCGGCCACCGATCCGGCCGAGGAGAGGTTCTGGACCGCGATCGAGCAGGAGGACCTGGCCGAGGTGGCCGGGCTTCTCCAGGTCGACGGGGACCAGCCGCTCAGTTCGCTGATGCCAAGGCTGTCGTCCTGGCGGCGGGCAAACCGCGAACGGTCCACCGTGGACTCGTGGCGGTACCGCGTCACGTGGGAGCGCATCACCGAACCGGCGGCCTCGGTGCTGTCCGGAACCTGGCTGGCGATCGTCCCGGAATCCCTGGCCGAGGACGAGGTGGTGACGGGGACGCTGAGCGCGCTGGAGCGCGGTGGCGCCCAGGTCGTACGGCACACCGTCGACCCACGTACCCTCGACCGCGCGGCCGCCGCCGAACTGCTGCGGGACGCTCCCGGCGCCGTCGGCGTGTGGTCGCTCCTGGCGCTCGACGGCGGGCAGCACCCCGCGTACCCCGCTGTACCCGCGGGAGTGGCGGGCACGCTGCTCCTGCTCCAGGCCCTCGGTGACCTCGGTGCCGAGGTACCGATGTGGTGCGCGACCCGGGGAGCGGTGGCCGCCGGGCCCGGCGACACCGTCACACACCCGGCGCAGGCGCTGGTGTGGGGCATGGGCCGGGTCGCCGGCCTGGAGTGCCCCGGCCGCTGGGGCGGTCTCGTCGACCTCCCCGCGACCGCCGACGAACGAGCCCTCGGCGGGCTCGGCCCGATCCTCGCCGCCGGTACGGGGGAGGACCAGCTCGCACTGCGCGCCACCGGCGCGTACGGGCGCCGCATCGAACGCGACCCCGTGGGCGACAACGCAACCCACAGCGGCGGACCGCAGGAGGGCCGCTGGCACCCGACGGGCACCGTACTCGTGACCGGCGGCACCGGCGCCCTCGGCGGACACATCGCCCGCTGGCTCGCCGCAGAGGGCGCCGAGCACCTGCTGCTCACCAGCCGACGCGGCGCCGACGCACCCGGCGCCGACGCACTCCGCGCCGAACTCACCGGACTCGGCACCCGGGTCACCCTCGCGGCCTGTGACGTCAGTGACCGCGCCGCCCTCGCCGAGCTGCTCGACCAGTATCCCGTCGACGCGGTCGTGCACACCGCGGCCGTCCTGGACGACACCGCCCTGGACCTGCTCGACCTCGAACAGGTGGAACAGGTCCAGCGGGTCAAGGTGCGAGCCGCACAGCACCTGCACGAACTCACCCAGGGCCGCGAGCTGTCCGCGTTCATCCTGTTCTCCTCGCTCGCGGGCACCCTCGGAGCCTCCGGGCAGGGCAACTACGCACCGGGCAACGCCTACCTCGACGCGCTCGCCCAGCACCGTCGCGCCCAGGGCCTCACCGCCACCTCCGTGGCCTGGGGGCCGTGGGCCGACGGCGGCATGGCCGAGAGCGGCATCGGCGAGGTCGCCCGACGCCACGGCGTACCGACGATGGCTCCCGACGTCGCCGTCGCGGCACTGCGGCAGGCTCTCGACCGCGACGAGACGTACGTGACCGTCGCCGACATCGACTGGCAGAGGTTCCACGCCGCGTACACGGCGAGCCGGCCCACCCGGTTCTTCGACGCGCTCGACGACGTACGCCGGATCGTCGCCGCGGCAGGGAAGAGCACCACTCGGGCCCAGGACGCCGACGACACCCCGACCGGACTGGCCCAGCGCCTCGCCGGACTCGGCCGCGCCGAACAGGACACGCTCCTGCTCGACCTCGTACGCACCCACGTGGCCGCCGTACTCGGCTACTCGGCCGACGAGACCGCCGACGAGCGCAGGCCGTTCCGGGACCTCGGCTTCGATTCGGTGACAGCGGTGCAACTCCGCAACCGCCTCAGGAGCGTGACCGGCCTCAAACTCCCGGCCACCCTGGTCTTCGACCGCCCCACCCCGACCGCGCTCGTCGAGTTCCTGCGAACGGAACTCGTGGGCGTCGGAGGAACGGAGGAGCAGGCCTCCCACGCCCTCGTAGGGCGGCGGCCCACCGCCGGGGAAGGGGAAGACGGCTCAGAGGACGACCCGATAGCGATCGTCGCGATGAGCTGCCGTTTCCCGGGCGACGTGCCGTCCCCGGAGGACCTGTGGCAGATGCTCGTCGCCGAGCGCGACGCGGTCACCGACCTGCCCACCGACCGAGGCTGGGACCTCGACGGACTCTACGATCCCGACCCGGACCACCCCGGCACCTCCTACACCACCGCGGGCTCCTTCCTGCACGACGCCGCACGGTTCGATCCGGCCCTGTTCGGCATCAGTCCGCGCGAGGCGCTCGCGATGGACCCGCAGCAGCGGCTCGTACTGGAAGCCGCCTGGGAGGTGTTCGAGCGCGCGGGTATCGACCCGACGTCGTTGCGGGGCACCCCCGCAGGCGTCTTCGTCGGCTCCTACCCGCAGGGATACAGCGCCTCCGTGGCGCGGGCCCCGGAGGAGATCGAGGGCTATCTCGTCACCGGCGACGCGGCCAGCGTCATGTCCGGCCGCATCGCCTACACCTTCGGCCTCGAAGGTCCGGCCATGACCGTCGACACCGCGTGCTCGTCCTCACTGGTGGCCCTGCACCTCGCCGTCCAGGCGCTGCGCAACGGCGAGTGCACGCTCGCACTCGCCGGCGGTGTGACCGTCATGGCGACCACGGCGACCTTCAGCGAGTTCAGCCGCCAGCGCGGGCTGGCCGCCGACGGCCGCTGCAAGCCCTTCGCCGAGTCCGCCGACGGCTTCGGCCAGGGTGAGGGCGTCGGCATGCTGCTCGTCGAGCGACTGTCCGACGCCCGCCGCAACGGCCACCAGGTCCTGGCCCTCGTACGCGGCTCCGCCGTCAACCAGGACGGCGCTTCGAACGGCCTCACCGCCCCCAACGGTCCCTCGCAGCAGCGTGTCATCCGGCAAGCACTGGCGGACGCCCGCCTCGCACCGGGCGACGTGGACGCGGTGGAGGCCCACGGCACCGGCACCACGCTCGGTGACCCGATCGAGGCCCAGGCCATCATCGCCACGTACGGTCAAGGACGCGACACGGAACATCCGCTGTGGCTTGGCTCGATCAAGTCGAACATCGGGCACGCGCAGGCGGCGGCGGGTGTGGCGGGCGTGATCAAAATGGTGCTGGCGATGCGGCACGGACTGCTGCCTCGCAGCCTGCACATCGACGCCCCGTCGTCCCGTGTCGAATGGTCCGACGGAGCGGTGGAACTCCTCACCTCCGCGACCCCGTGGCCCGAGAACGGCCGCCCGCGCCGCGCGGGAGTGTCCTCCTTCGGCTTCAGCGGCACGAACGCCCATGTCGTCCTGGAACAGGCCGCCGAGGAACCGTCGGCCTCCGACGCGGAAGACACACCGGAGACGGCCGCGCCCATCGAGGAACAGGCCGGCCACGGCGCCGTTCCGCTCCTGCTCTCGGCGCAGACCGGCAACGCCCTGCGTGCCCAGGCCGCGCGCCTGCACCGGCACCTGGAGGACCACCCCGAACTCGACCTCCGTGACATCGGCTGGTCCCTCCTCCGGACTCGGGCCGCGCTCGACCATCGTGCCGTGGCCGCCGGCTCCGACCGGGCCACCCTCCTCGGCGCGCTCGACGCCCTGTCCGTGGGCCGCTCGGACGCGGCACTCACCGAGGGAGTGCTCGGCGCAGGCCGCGGCAAGTCTGTGTTCGTGTTCCCGGGTCAGGGTTCGCAGTGGGTCGGGATGGCTACGGAGCTGATGTCTTCGTCGCCGGTGTTCGCGGAGCGGATGCGGGAGTGTGCGGAGGCTCTGTCGTCGCATGTGGAGTGGTCGTTGTTCGACGTGCTCGGTGATGCGGAGGCGTTGGAGCGGGTGGACGTGGTCCAGCCGGTGTTGTGGGC
>NZ_JBIRHU010000074.1:0-4345 GCF_044328675.1 Streptomyces sp. NPDC017890 | reverse complement strand
CCTTGGTGTTCTATCCACTCCCCGCGGGGGGGGGGGGGGGGCGGGGGGGGCCCCCCGCCCCCCCCCCCCCCCCCGGGGGCGCCCCCCCCCCCCCCCCCCCCCCCCCCGCGGGGGCGGGGCCTGCCTGGCTCAGTGGCCGAGGTGGCGTGTCAGGTGAACGGCAGAGGGTCCGGCAGGAGCCAGGTGGCCGCTGCCGCTCCGCTCACTACGGCCGTCGCCCAGCCCGCCCACGTCCGCCCGGACAGGGCCCGGGCCGCATGAGCGGCCTCGGAGGTGACGACCACGCCGCAGACCAGCGTCAGGAACAGGTCGTCCCAGGCGGCCTCCGGCCGGCCGATGACGAGCCAGCCTGCCGCGCATCCCGCGAGTCCCGCGGCCATGTAGGGCCACGGCGTGTACTTCGCCGACTCCGGCGACGCGCGTACGCGGTGCGTCAGGATCAGGGCGATGCCCGCGAGGACCGCCGCTATCGCAATCACTGGTCCTCCATGATCAGAACTTGCAGGCCTTCTTCAGTGCCGGGATGCCCAGCAGGGCCGCGACCGCCTTGCGGTGCGCCGAGGTCAGCTTGCGGCGCTTGGCATAGGTCTGGATGAGCTTCGCGGTCTTCTTGACCCCGATCCTCTTCACCAGCTTCACGGCGGTCAGGACCCGCTTGGAGCTGCCCGCGGGCGTGAAGGTGAAGATGAAACCGGACACCGCCGGCGCGCACTTGGCGATCTTCTTCGTGGTGGACCACCAGGAGGGGTCGATCACGATGGGGAAGGAGCTGTTCGTGTCGAAGTCGACGTGCTGGACGAGCTTGTCACCCACGACCTTGTAGCCGGTCGGCACGTCGTTGCCGGCGGCGTCCTTGGCCCAGGGCGCGTCGAAGAAGCCGGCGGCGTCCGACGCGGGGGCCTTCTCGGCGTTGTCGTCGCCCGCCGCGTAGAGCGAGACCGAGCCGTCGTCGTGCGTCACGGCCTTCATCCCCGCGGGGATGGTGAAGCCGGTCTCGTAGTCGTGCGGCGCGCGAAGACGGTGTCGGTCTCCGTGCGCATCTGCAGGACCTCGACCCGGTGGTCCTGCATCCGTGCGGCGGTCTGTGCCGCGTCGACGCTCTCCGCCTCCTTGATCGGGTGGGCCGTGAGCTGGTCGACCGCCTCCAGCAGCCCGGAGACAGCGCGCTCCGCCTCCGCGTCCGCGGGGCTGGTCCCGCCCGTTGCGACGGCGACGTTCGGCGAGGCCAGGAGCACGGCGGTGGCGGTCAGCATGGCTATGCCTGCGGCATGCCAGGTGGTTCTCATCTGTGTACTTTCCATGGTCGCGGCACGCGACCCGCCGATGTCGTTCCCCCCGGCGGATCGAGCCGCAAATGATCTTCGAGCGGCGTAATGGAAACACCTGTCCTACAAAAATGCCCACTTCAGGCATCGAACAGGACAGACTCGGCGCTCTGAGCGGCACTGGACCGTCCGGCAACGGGCCACGCCGAAGGGCGACTTGGCCGGATCAAGGTGTCCTTGTCCGCTACGGCCCTGATCTCCCGCGGGGCATCGGAAGCCGACGGCGATCTCATGCCGCCACAGGTGTCCTCTCGGCCGCGGAACGGCGTTTCCAGTATGCGACGGCCAGCACGCCCAGCAGCGGCCCCCACAGGATCAGCGGCGCGTAGCAGAAATGGAACCAGGCAGCTTCCCAGCCGCCGGCTTGGCTGGGGTAGTCGGCCGGCAGGTCGTCACCTCCTCGGATCGTGGTACCCCTGACCTCGGAGGCGATGAGCAGAAGGCTGAACAGGAGGGTGAGGCTCGCGGCCCCGATGGCGGCCAGGAGGACGGCTGCCCTTCGCGGAACCCGGCGGCCGCGAAGGAACGGTATCCACCGCGGGAACACCTCACCCCAGCGGGCGATCAGACCGATCGCGGTGAACGCGAAGATTTCCGACAGGACCGACAGGGAGACGACGTACGCCCGTTCGCCGAGTCCGAGACCGTCGCCGAACGCGGCCGGAAGCCGCCAGATACTGGAAGGAAGGACGGTCAACGGAACGGCGTAGGCCACCAGTCGCATCCGTCGCGACACTCCGGCAACGGGCTCGTGGGCCGCCCGCCACGCGACGCGTATTCGTCCGGGGCGGATGGGAGCGGGGTCTTGGGCGTGCAGGGGCTGCATCATCGGCGGTCCTCGGCTTCGGTGTGCTGTTCGGCCCGTTCAGTAATGAAGATCCCGGCCACGGGGGCCCCGAGCATCGCTCCGAGAGCTGACTCCGCTCCGTGCGACGGCCGACGAAGTGGTGCGACCGGCGGATGACTGCCGTGCCCGTTTGCCGCGTGACCTGGTGGTTGACTGCCAGGGTCCGCAACGTCCCGCTGCAGCGTCTCCGGTGTGGGCACGGCTGCGCGGGATTCGCGGACCACCACGTCCGGCCAGAGCTCCAGCCGACGCACGGGCCACTCCTCACCGAACTCGGCCACCTTCGCCGGCGCCAGTTCCGCCACGAGCACGCCGAGGCGGTGCTTCTGCGGCCTCACCTCGGTCAGCGGCGGGGCGGGCGCCGCTGACGATCTCGTCGCCGTAGGTCACGATGGCCAGATCGTGAGGATCCATCTACGCCTGCTGGCCGTTGACCACGATCCAGTCCCTGTCTCCTTGACCGTTCACAGGCTGGGGCGTTCGCAGGTGGTCCGTGGTGGTGCCGTCGGGGTTCCGCCCGAAGGCGGCCTCCAGAACGGCGGGGAGGTCTTCCCGGGGGACGGTGGTGCGCACGTCCGCCAGAACCTGGAGAAAGTCGTCGTCGATGAGACCCATGTGCTCCTGACGAAGTTGGTAGATGATCTCGACGAGCTCCGGCCTTAGCCGCATCCAGGCACGGGAGGTACGGATCTCTTCATCGACCTGGTGCATGAACCAGCGCGCGACCTCGTACGGGACGTCAGCGTGCCCTGCGTGCGGGTTGAAGCACACCGTTGGCTCCCTTGCCGGATCCTCGTCAGGGACGATCGCCGTCACGAGAGTCCGCTGCCCGGCCACGAGATCCAGTTCCAGATACCAGGCGTCATCGGACACGGAGTACATCGCGGTGATCGTGTAGTCGCCGTCGGGGTGTCGAGAGACCATTGCCGCATGCTGCCACGCTGGACCGAGGAAGCGCCTTTCCGAATTGTGCGGTGCCCATCGGCAAGAGAGTGCTCAACTCTTTGAGGTGCGGAAGGGCGGGACCGACTCTGTCCAGGAGATCCCCGTACGGGGACCCGGGGACCGGCGGCGTGCTGACGGACAGGTACTCGTCGATCTCGCCGGCGCCGTACGTCCCCACGAACTCGCGGTAGTCGGCCGGGAACGCCAGGTGTGCCCTCTCCGCGATTTCTGCCCAGTCCACCACGCCGCCGCCGGAGACGGGCGGCACGGGCAACTCGCGCAGTCGGGCGACAGCGGGGTGGGGCGTGCGGGTTCCCTTACGTCAGCAACCTGGCGTCGGCCGACTACGCCGAAGTCCTGACCGAAGCGGGCGCGGCAGTACGCGACTTCCGGTTCGCGCTCCAGCCAGATGTTGCCGGTGGGGGGTCTCCGTTGTTGCGTTGTCGGACCACCCGGTTGGTTTCCGTTGCGCTCTTCGAGATGCGCGACGAATCGATCGCCTTACCTCGCCGCCGGCCCCTCGAAGGCGATATGGGTGATATCTACCGTAAACCCCCTTTCGATTCCCTCGTGTCACCCAACGCACCGAAATGCAATCGCCAGTTGATCTCCAACACCACGACGGGGATACTACTTGGCGGACGCCTGTTCCCGACCGAGTGGCGCTCGCTTCAATAGCCTCCCGCACAGATCACCGGAGGCCATTTACCCAGAGATTACTGGGCAGTTGACCTCAGAGTTTCGTGATAGCGTCCTCACTCGGAGGGACAGTGCAACCTGAAAGGGAAATCGTGAACACGGAGAAGATCGCCGCTCGCCGCCTCTCGCTGGAAGAGGTGACGAAGCTCGGCGTGAAGGACAGGATCTTCGTTTCCGCCGACACCGCAGAACTCAAACTTCCTGAATGCTATGTCCCTGCTTTTCTGACGAAGTCCGGTGAGGATTTCGAGGGCGGCTCGATCACGGCGCGAACCGTATTCCAGGAAGAGGTCTCCTGCCTTCCCGACGACGAGAACGAAGCCGGAATCCACGTGGCCGACGAGAACGGCTCGGTGACCATCGAGGTCCTCCAGTCCGCCGGTGTCGTGCTGGACCTGGCACTTTTCGTCCCCGGTGGGGACAAGGGGTCCCTCACCTCGAAGTTTCGTGACGGTCCGCCGACGGAGTCGGTGGACCGTTTTCGTGCCGTGGGCTGAGGGTGGGCAGGCCGAGGGCCCGAGTGTCGTCT
>NZ_JBIRHU010000073.1:0-4390 GCF_044328675.1 Streptomyces sp. NPDC017890 | reverse complement strand
GCCGGCGATGTACAGCTCCCCGGGCGCGCCGGGCGGCACCGGGCGCAGCCGGCCGTCGAGCACGTACGCCCGCATGCCGTCGCGGGCGCGGCCGACCGGAACGCTGCCCGGGACCCGGGCCGCGTCGCGCAGGCTGTGCTGGGTGGCGAACAGGGTGATCTCGGTAGGGCCGTAGATGTCGGTGACGACCGTGTCCGGGCACGCGTGCAGGACACGCCGCACGGACGCCGACGAGACCACGTCCCCGCCGGTCAGCACCTCGCGGACGCCCGCCAGGCAGCCGGGGTCCTCCTCCGCCACCACGCGGAAGAGTCCGGCGGTCAGCAGCAGCGAGGTCACCCCGTGGGCGCGGAGGGTACGGGCGATGGTGGGGACGTCGAGGTCACCGGGCGGTGCGACGACGACCTCGCCGCCGCCGAGCAGGGGCATCCACAGCTCGTAGGTGGACGGGTCGAAACCGTACGGCGAGTGCAGCAGCACCCGGTGCGGGCGCGCGTCACCACCGGACGCGGCACCCGTGCTCCACCGGCGGTCGGTGGCCAGGCTCACCACTCCGCGATGGGTGATCTCCACACCCTTCGGCTCGCCGGTGGAGCCGGAGGTGAACATCACGTAGGCGGCGCTGTCCGGCAGGACGCGCGGGGCGGGGGCCTGGACGGCCGCCTCCTCCGGCCGGTCGCCGTCGCCGGCCACGACCTCGTGCGCGACGCCGGGCAGCCTGTCGGCGGCCGTAGAGCCGTCCGTGACCACGACGCGGCATCCGGCCAGTCGTGTCATCGACGCGAGCCGTGCCTCGGGCAGCCTCCCGTCGAGGGGCACGTAGACCGCTCCGGCCTTGAGCACTCCGAGCACCGCCGTCACGATGTCGGGCGAGCGTTCCATCAGCAGCGCGACCCGCTCCTCCGGGACGACTCCCAGGGACAGCAGCCGGGCCGCGAGCCGGTCCGCCCGTTCGTCCAGTTCGCGGTACGTGCGCACGCCGCCGTCCCAGCGGACGGCCACGGCCTCGGGCGTACGGGCCACCTGCGCGGCGAAGGCCTCCACGACGCTTGTCGCGGGTCTCACCGAGTCCGCGTCGACGTCGTTCCAGTCGGTGAGGATGCGGTGCCGCTCCTCGGCCGTGAGGACCTCGACCGTGCCGGACGGGCGGGCGGGGTCGTCGGCGAGCGTCCGGAGCAGGGCGAGGAACCGGCCGGTGAGCGTGTGCGCGGCCTCCTCGGTGAGCAGGCGCGGCATGTAGTGGAGCCGCAGCCACAGCCGGTCGTCGTCGCGCAGTCCGGCGGCGAGGGTCACCGGGTAGTGGGTCGCGTCGTGCACCTTCGTTCCGCCGACGGCGAGGCCGGAGGCGGGGACGGTGCCTTCGGCGACCGGGTAGTTCTCGAACACGACGAGGCTGTCGAAGAGCCGCGGCAGGCCGGACAGCCTGGTGACGCGGCTCAGTCCGACGTGCTGGTGGGCCATCAGCTTCGACTGGGCGTCCTGGACGCGCAGCAGGAGGTCGGCCAGCCCTTCGGCCGGATCGAGGACGACCCGGACCGGGAGGGTGTTGATGAACAGGCCCACCATGGACTCGATGCCGGGTATCTCCGGCGGCCGGCCGGAGACGGTCGTGCCGAAGACCACGTCGTCGCGGCCGGTCAGCCGGGACAGCAGCAGCGCCCAGGCGCCCTGCACCAGGGTGTTGACCGTCAGGCCGCGGTCGCGCGCCAGCCGGCGCAGCGCCGCCACGGCCGGCGCGGGGAGGTCCGCGCCGATCCTCGCGGGCACGCCGGGTGCGCCGGCGGTGCCCGTCGGGGCGTCCGGGACCAGCAGGGTCGGCTCCTCGACCCCGTCGAGCGCGTCCGCCCAGGCCCGCTCGGCCGCCGGCCCGTCCTGGGCGGCGAGCCAGGCGAGGTAGTCGCCGTAGGGGGTCGGCGGCGGCAGCTCCGCGCCCGCGCCTCCGGCGTACAGGGTGAAGAGTTCCTTCGCCAGGACGGGGACCGACCAGCCGTCGAACAGGATGTGATGGTTCGTCAGCACCAGGCGTTGGCGGGTGTCGTCCAGGCGGAGGAGGGTGAGGCGCATGAGCGGTGCCCGCGCCGGGTCGAGGCGCCGTCCGCGCTCCTCGGCGGCGATCCGGCCGGCCTCCGCCTCCGCGTCCGCCTCGGGCAGGGCGCGCAGGTCGACGGTCCGCCAGGGCATGTCGGGGTCGCGGACGATCACCTGGACGGGCACGCCGGCCGTGTCGGGCACGAACGCGGCCCGCAGGTTGGCGTGCCGGCGCAGCAGCGCCGTCCACGCCTCGCGCAGGCGCGCCTCGTCCAGCCGCCCGCCCAGATCGAGTTCGACCTGGGCGGTGTAGACGTCGGTCCCCTCGTGGTCGTAGTGGGCGTGGAAGAGCAGGCCCTCCTGGAGCGGGGAGAGCGGCAGGACGTCCTCCAGGCCGGGGTAGGCGGCTTCCAGGGTCTCGACCTGCTCCTGGGTGAGCGCCGGTACGAGGGGGAAGTCGGACGGTGTGTGACCACCCGTCCCGGTGCCCGTGTGCACGTCCGCGAGGGTCTCCAGCGCGCGCAGCCACCGCTCGGCCAGCTCCCGCACCTCCGCCTCGTCCAGCAGCCCGCCCGCCCACGCGAACGTCGCCGACAGCACCGGCCCTTCGGGGCCGTCCTTCGCGATGGCGTTGATCTCCAGCGCGTGCGGCAGCGGCGTCGTCAGGCCTTCGAGGCCGCCCGGCCGGTCGAGCGGGGTCCAGTCGGCCGGGGACCCCGGGGACGCCGAGGACGCCGACGACGACACGGAGGCCGTACGGCCCAGGTAGTTGAAGCCGATCTGGGGCTCGGGAAGCGCGGCCAGAATGTCCGCGGTGTCGGTGTTCAGGTGGCGCAGCAGGCCGTGGCCGAAGCCGTCGCCGGGGACCGCCCGCAGCTGTTCCTTGACCCGCTTCACCGCGTCCGCCGGGTCGTCCCCGCAGACGGTGACGTCGAGCCGTACGGGGTGGACGCGGGTGAACCAGCCGACGGTACGGGAGAGATCCGCGTGCGCGCCGACCCGGTCGCCGTCGCGGCCGTGGCCCTCCAGGTCGATCAGGACCCCGCCGGCGGCGTCGGCCCCGCGCGCCGCGCGCCACTGCCGTACGGCGAGGGCCAGCGCGCCGAGCAGCACGTCGTTGACGCCGCCGTGGAAGGCGGCGGGGACGGACGACAGCAGCGGTGCCGTGCGGGTCCGGGGCAGCGTCACCGTCAGGTGGCGGGCGGTCGCGGTGGTGTCCCGCGACCGGTCCAGCGGGCGACGGCCGAGCGCGGGCTCGTCGGCGCCCGCCCCGTCCGTCCAGTACGGCAGCTCCGCCCGCAGCGCCGGATCCTGCGCCCGTTCGGTGAGCAGGGCCGCCCAGCGCCGGAACGAGGTGCCCACCGGGTCGAGTCGCACCGGCTCACCGGCAGCCACCGCCTCCCACGCCTGCCGCAGGTCCGGCAGCAGGATGCGCCAGGACACCCCGTCCACCGCGAAATGGTGCGCCACGACCAGCAGCCGGCCGAAGTCCTCGGGCCCCGCGTCGAACCACACCGCCTGCAGCATCACGCCCGACTCCGGCGCCAGCCGCGCCACCGCCGCCCGCGCCTCGGCCACCACGTCGGCGTCGGCCGAGGGCACCCGGCGCACGCACCGGCCGGCGTCCACCGATCCGGGCCCGCCCACCTCCAGCACCCCGTCCGCGTCCGCGGGAACCCGCAGCCGCAGCGCGTCGTGGTGGTCCAGCAGCGCCTGTACCGCCGCCGTGAGCCGCTCCTCGCCCAGCCCCGCCGGGACCTGGAGCAGCACCGACTGCTGGAAGCCCTCCACGGTGCCCCGCCAGTCCCGCAGCCAGCGCATCACCGGAGTCGGCTCCACCGGGCCCGTGCCGTCGTCCTCGACGGCGTCCGCCGTTTCCCCGCCGGCGGTGCGGCAGACCCCCGCGAGCGCGGCCGGTGTCCGGTGCTCGAAGACGTCGCGCGGGGTGAGGACCAGGCCGGCCCGCCGTGCCCGGCTGACCAGCTGGATCGACATGATGCTGTCCCCGCCCAGCGCGAAGAACCCGTCGTCCGCGCCCACCCGTTCGACGCCCAGCACGTCCGCGAACAGGTCGCACAGCAGCGCCTCCCGCTCCGTGCGGGGTTCCCTGCCCCGGCCCGCCTCCTCCGGGTGCGGCACCGGCAGGGCGGCCCGGTCCAGCTTGCCGTGCCGGGTCAGGGGGAGTTCGTCCAGGACGAGCAGGGTGCCCGGGAGCGCGTACTCCGGCAGCCGCTCGGCGGCGAGGGTCCGCAGGCGCCCGGTGTCGAGGTCGCGGCCCGGTTCGGGCACGACGTAGCCGGTGAGGTGTCTGGCGCCGGAGGGTGCCTGGTGCACCAGGACCACGGCGTCGGCGACGCCGTCC
>NZ_JBIRHU010000072.1:0-4504 GCF_044328675.1 Streptomyces sp. NPDC017890 | reverse complement strand
CTCGACGCCCTCGCCCACCACCGCCGCACCCAAGGCCACACCGCCACCTCCATCGCCTGGGGCGCCTGGGCCCACACCGGCATGGGCGCCGGACAGCGGGTGCTGCCGGGAATGCCTCCGGAGCAGGCGGTCGACGCGCTGAGCCAGGCGCTGGCGGCGGACGAGACCGCTGTGATGATCGCCGATGTGGAGTGGGCGAGCTTCGCCTCCCGGTTCGCCGGAGTGCGGGACAGGCCGCTGCTGAGCGAGTTGCTCGGCGAGTTGCCGGCCACCGCCACGTCACCGGTCGAGGCGGCCGGGGAACTGACCGCTCGCCTGCGGACCATGCCGTCGGCCGAACAGGAGCGCACGGTCCTGGAGTTGGTACGCACCCAGGTCGCTGCCGTACTGGGGCACGCGAAGCCGGCTTCGGTGGATCCCGCGCGCCGGTTCCTGGAGATCGGTTTCGATTCGCTGACGGCTGTGGAGTTGCGCAACCGGCTCGTGGCCGCCACCGGGATGCGGGTCGCCGCTTCGGTCGTCTTCGACCACCCGACTCCGGCGGCGCTCGCCGAGCACGTCCGCACCGTACTCACAGGGGACGGGCAGCCACCCGCGCTCGACGAACTGACCCGCCTGGAGGCCAGGTTGTCCGCTCTGCCACCCGGCGACGCGGTCGGCGCGGAGGTCGCCGCGCGGCTCAAGGCCCTGCTGTCCCGCTGGACGGAGCGGGGAGGCGACGACGTCGACGCGGCAGTCGATTCCGCGACCGACGACGAGATCTTCGATCTCATCGGCAAGGAGTTCGGCATCTCGTGATTCCTCCGCCGGACTCCAATTCCCCGTCGAACGAGCTCAGTACCACGTTGAGAGGGCAGGCTGCGATGTCGAATGAAGAGAAGCTTCGTCACTTCCTGAAGGAGATGACGAAAGATCTGCGACAGACTCGGCAGCGCCTTCAGGACGTGGAGGCGAAGAGCGGCGAACCGATCGCGATCGTGGGCATGAGCTGCCGTTTCCCCGGTGGTATCGCCTCTCCCGAGGCGCTCTGGGAGTTCGTGTCCGCGGGTGGCGACGCCGTGACCGACTTCCCCGGCGACCGCGACTGGGACGTGGACGGCCTCTTCGACCCGGCCGGCCGCTCCGGCACGTCCGTCACCCGGTACGGGGGTTTCCTGCACGGCATCGCCGACTTCGACGCGGGACTGTTCGGTATCTCGCCGCGTGAGGCACTGGCGATGGACCCGCAGCAGCGGTTGACGCTGGAGACCGCCTGGGAGGTCTTCGAACGCGCGGGACTGTCCTCCGAGGCCGTGCAGGGCAGCCCCACCGGAGTGTTCATCGGCACCAACGGCCAGGACTACGCCACGCTGCTCAGCGCGGCCCGCGACGAGGTGCAGGGACACCTCGGCACGGGCAGCGCGGCGAGCGTGCTCTCCGGGAGGGTGGCCTACACCTTCGGGCTGGAGGGGCCGACGGCCACCGTGGACACCGCCTGTTCCTCCTCGCTGGTCGCCCTGCACCTGGCGGTGCAGGCACTGCGGAACGGCGAGTGCTCGCTCGCGCTCGCGGGTGGTGTCACGATCATGACGACGCCCAGCACGTTCGTCGAACTCTCCGCGCAGGGCGGGCTGGCTGCCGACGGCCGCAGCAAGGCGTTCGCGGCGGGTGCGGACGGCACCGGCTGGGGCGAGGGTGTCGGCATGCTGCTCGTGGAGCGGCTGTCCGACGCCGAACGCAACGGGCACCAGGTGCTGGCCGTGGTCCGGGGCTCCGCCGTCAACCAGGACGGCGCCTCCAACGGCCTCACCGCCCCCCATGGGCCGTCCCAGCGCCGGGTGATCCAGGCGGCGCTGGCCAACGCCCGGCTCGCCGCGACGGACATCGACGCGGTGGAGGCGCACGGGACCGGGACCCGGCTCGGTGATCCGATCGAGGCCCAGGCGCTGCTCGACACGTACGGACAGGACCGGGACCGCCCGCTGTGGCTCGCCTCGGTGAAGTCGAACCTGGGCCACACCCAGGCGGCGGCGGGCGTGGCCGGGGTCATCAAGATGGTCATGGCGATGCGGCACGGCGTACTGCCCCGCACCCTGCACGTGGACGAGCCGACCCCGCACGTCGACTGGTCGGCCGGTGCGGTGCGGGTGCTGACCGAGAACACGCGGTGGCCGGAGAACGACCGGCCGCGGCGGGCCGGCGTGTCCGCGTTCGGTGTGAGTGGCACCAACGCGCACGTGGTCCTGGAACAACCTCCGGTACCGGATGCGTCCCGGGCCGGGGCCGGGGCGGAGCCCGCCCCGCAGGGCGCCACCGCGCCGGCGGTTCCCTGGATCGTCTCCGGGCACGGGGAGGCCGGCCTGCGGGCCCAGGCCGCGTCGCTGGCTGCCACGGTGGACACGCTGGACCCGTCCGACGTGGGCTGGGCGCTGGCCACGACCCGCTCGGCGCTGTCGCACCGCGCGGTCGTGACGGGTTTTGGACGTGAGGAATTGCTGCGTGGGCTCACGGCGCTGGCGGCCGGGGAGCCCGACGCGAACGTGGTCGACGGGGTGGCGGGCCCCGACTCCGGTGTGGTGTTCGTCTTCCCCGGCCAGGGGTCGCAGTGGTCGGGCATGGCCGTCGAACTGCTGGAGACCTCCCCTGTCTTCGCGCGGCGGTTCGCCGAGTGCGCGGCCGTCCTGGAACCGTACTTCGACTGGTCGATCGAGGACGTGGTGCGCGGCGTGCCCGGAGCGCCGTCGCTCGAACTGATCGAGGTCGTCCAGCCGGTCCTGTTCACGATGATGCTGTCGCTCGCCGAGTTGTGGTCCTCCTACGGGGTGAAGCCGTCCGCGGTGGTCGGCCACTCGCAGGGCGAGATCGCGGCGGCCTGTGTGGCGGGGGCGCTCTCGCTGGAGGACGCGGCGAAGATCGTGGTGCTGCGCAGCCGGCTCTTCTCCGAGACGCTGGTGGGCAAGGGCTCCATCGCCTCGGTCGCCCTGCCGGTGGAGCAGTTGGAGGACCGGCTCTCGCCGTGGGGCGAGCGCCTGGCCGTGGCCGGTGTCAACGGGCCCGCGGCCGCCACGGTGGCCGGTGACCCGCGGAGCGTGGAGGAGTTCGTCGCCGCCTGTGTCGAGGACGGGGTGCGTGCCCGTGTGGTGCCCGCGACGGTGGCCTCGCACAGCCCTCAGGTCGAGCCGCTGCGCGAACGGCTGCTGGAGCTGCTGGCGGACGTCAAGCCCCGCCGGGCCGCCGTACCGTTCTACTCCACGGTGACCGGCGGCTTGCTGGACACGACCGGGCTCGACGCGGACTACTGGTTCCGCAACGCTCGCATGCCGATCGACTTCGTGGGTGCGCTGCGGTCCCTTTTCGCGGACGGCTACCGCGTGTTCGTGGAGTCCAGTTCCCATCCGGCGCTGGCCACGGGTGTTCAGGCGACCGCGGAGGCGGCCGACGAGCAGGTCGTCGTGACGGGCTCGCTGCGGCGCGGTGAAGGCGGTCTCGCGCGGTTCTTCTCGTCGCTGGCGCGGCTGCACGTGGCGGGCGTCCGGGTGGACTGGCTCCCGGCGTTCACCGGTGCTCGCCGGAACCGGGTGGAGCTGCCGACCTACGCGTTCCAGCGGGAGCGTTACTGGCTGACTCCGGCTCCCGGACAGGGCGACGCCTCGTCGCTGGGGCTGGGTGCGCTCGACCATCCGCTGCTGGGCGCCACGGTGACGCTGCCCGCCTCGGGCGGATGTGTGCTGACCGGCCGCCTGTCGCGGGCGGCGCACCGCTGGCTCGGGGACCACGCGCTCTCCGGCGTCGTCCTCCTGCCGGGTACGGGTTTCGTCGAGCTGGCTCTGCAGGCGGGTCTGCGGTTCGGCTGTGACACGGTGGAGGAGCTGACCCTTGAGGGCCCGCTGGTGCTCCCCGAGCAGGGGGCGGTCGAGGTACAGGTGTCGGTCGGCGACGCCGACGAGTCCGGCCGGCGCCCGGTGTCGGTGTACTCCTGCCGGGAAGGCGAGTGGGTACGGCATGCCGACGGTGCCCTGCGCACCGCCGCCTCGGATGGCGGGCACGTCCCGGAGGCCTGGCCGCCGGCCGATGCCGAGCGGATCGACGTGAGCGGCCTCTACCCGTCCCTCGCGGAGCGCGGTTACGCCTACGGCCCGGTCTTCCAGGGTCTGCGCGAGGCCTGGCGGCGCGGCGACGAGGTGTTCGCCGAGATCGTCGTACCGCAGGAAGCCCGCGAGGACGCCGCCCGGTGCGCGGTGCATCCGGCCCTGCTGGACGCCGCCCTGCACGGCATCCGCTTCGGCGACTTCGTGTCCGACGACCGGCAGGCGTACGTGCCGTTCTCCTGGAGCGGTGTCACCCTGAGCGCCGTGGGAGCGGCGACCGTGCGGGTCGTACTGTCCCCGGCGGGGGCGGACACCGTCGCGCTCCGGGCCATGGACATCACAGGCGCTCCGGTCCTGTCGGTGGGGTCGCTGGCGTTGCGTCCCGTCACCACGGAACAACTGCACGACACCCGCGGCAACACCATCAACTCACTCTT
>NZ_JBIRHU010000071.1:0-4618 GCF_044328675.1 Streptomyces sp. NPDC017890 | reverse complement strand
AGGATCACGTGCGCGTTGGTGCCGCTCACACCGAACGCGGACACACCGGCCCGCCGCGGCCTGTCGTTCTCGGGCCAGTCCGTCCGCTCCGTGAGCAACTCCACGGCACCGGAGGCCCAGTCGACGTGCGGGGTGGGCTCGTCCACGTGCAGGGTCTGCGGCAGCACTCCGTGCTGCATCGCCATGACCATCTTGATGACGCCGGCGACGCCGGCGGCGGCCTGGGTGTGGCCGATGTTGGACTTGACCGAGCCGAGCAGCAGCGGCCGACCGGTGTCGCGGTCCTGGCCGTAGGTGGCGAGGAGCGCCTGCGCCTCGATGGGGTCGCCCAGCGTCGTGCCCGTGCCGTGGGCCTCCACCGCGTCGACGTCCGAGGCCGCCAGCCCGGCGTTCGACAACGCTGCCCGGATGACCCGCTGCTGTGAAGGGCCGTTGGGCGCGGTCAGCCCGTTGGAGGCGCCGTCCTGGTTGACGGCGGAGCCCCGGACCACGGCCAGCACCTGATGCCCGTTCCGCACGGCGTCGGACAGCCGCTCCACCAGCAGCATGCCGACACCCTCACCCCACCCCGTACCGTCCGCCGCCGCCGCGAAGGACTTGCAGCGGCCGTCCGCCGCGAGCCCCCGCTGACGGGAGAACTGGACGAACGTACCCGGCGTCGCCATGACGGTCACGCCGCCGGCGAGCGCCAGCGAGCACTCGCCCGCCCGCAGCGCCTGGACCGCGAGGTGCAGGGCGACGAGCGAGGACGAGCACGCCGTGTCCACCGTCACCGCCGGACCTTCCAGCCCGAACGTGTAGGACACCCGGCCCGAGGCGACGCTCGCCGCACTGCCGATACCGGAATACCCCTCGAGCTCGTCCGGCACGGAGGGCAGTCGCGAGATGTAGTCGGAGTACATCAACCCGGCGAACACGCCGGTACGGCTGCCCCTGACCGAGGAGGCCGGGATGCCCGCCCGTTCGAAGACCTCCCAGGACGCCTCGAGCAGCAGCCGCTGCTGCGGGTCCATCGCCAGTGCCTCACGCGGCGAGATACCGAACAGGCCGGGGTCGAAGTCGGCGGCGTCATGGACGAACGCGCCCTCCCGGGCGTACGAGCGCCCCGCGCGGTCGGGGTCCGGGTCGTACACGCCGGCCAGGTCCCAGCCGCGGTCGGCCGGGAAGCCGCCCACCGCGTCCACCGCCGAGTCGGCCAGCCGCCACAGGTCTTCCGGTGACGCGGCACCACCCGGGAAGCGGCAGCTCATCCCGACGATCGCGATCGGTTCCCGGCTCTTCGCCTCGACGTCGCTGAGACGCTGCCGAGTCTGACGAAGGTCGGAGGTGAGCTTCTTCAGGTACGCGAGGACCTTCTCGTCGTTCGACATCTGTTCGCCGTTCCCCTCGATGACTACTGGTCGGTCGTTCGTGTCGGTCATGACCCATCGAGTTCCTGGTCGATGATGCCGAACATGTCTTCCAATGAGGCGGAGTCCAGGTCCTGCCCCGCCGGGTCCGCCTGCGTGGGCCGTCGCAGGTCCGCCCACATCGCGACGATGGACTCCATGCGTTCCGACAGCCGCTCGTGCAAGGTGGCGTCCGTGGCCATGGCGGAGATCACGGAAGCCACCCTGTCCAGCTGCCGGAGCTGTGCTGCGACCGGATCGGCCGCCTCCGGTGCCACCCGTGTGAGCAGGTACGCACCCAGCGCAGCCGGTGTCGGGTAGTCGAAGACGGCTGTCGCGGGCAACCGGACGCCGGTTGCGGCCGTGAGCCGGTTGCGCAGGTCGACCGCGGTCAGCGAGTCGAAGCCGGCCTCCTGGAACGTCCGCGTCGTGTCCACCGCCCGCGTGTCGGCGTACCGGAGCACCGCCGCGACCTGCCGGCGGACCAGTTCCAGCACGGCCTGGCTCTGTTCCGCCGCCGACAGCTCCGTCAGACGGCGCCGCAGTGAGGCCCCGCCGTCACCGCTCTCAGCAGCCTTCCGTACCGGTACCGCCGGCGCGAGGCCACGCAGTACGGGCGGTACGGAACCGGCCGCGGCCAGCGCCCCGACGTCCAACGGGCTCGCCACGAGGACGGCGTCGGCGCTGCGGCACGCGGTGTCGAACAGCTCCAGCCCTTGCCGTACCGGCAGAGGTGCCGTTCCCTGGCCGCGCAGCCGGGCCAGGTCCTCGTCGGACAGGTGCGTGGTCAGCCCGCTGCGTTGCTCCCAGAAGCCCCAGGCGACGGACACCGCCGTACGCCCCTGAGCCCGGCGGTGGGTCGCCAGCGCGTCGAGGAAGGCGTTCGCGGCGGCGTAGTTGGCCTGGCCGGCGTTGCCCAGCACCCCTACGGCGGAGGAGAACAGGACGAAGGCGTCCAGTTCGAGCTCACGCGTCAGTTCGTGGAGGTGCCATGCCGCGTCCGCCTTGGGCCACAGGACCGCGTCGACCTGGTCGGGGGCCAGTGAACCGATCACCCCGTCGGCTACCGCACCGGCCGTGTGCACGACCGCCCGCAGCTCCGGAAGGGTGTCCAGCAGACCGGCGAGGGCGGCACGGTCACCGACGTCACACGCGGCCAGCCGGACGCGGGCGCCCAACGCCTCCAGCTCGGCCGCCAGTTCCCCGGCCCCGGGCGCCTCGGGGCCGCCGCGGCCGGCCAGCACCAGATCCCGGGCACCGTGCTCGGACACCAGGTGCCGGGCGACCAGCCCGCCGAGAGTCCCGGTGCCACCGGTGATGAGCACCGTGCCCCGGTCCCACACGGCTGTGTCCCCGTCGGGGACGGACGCCGGAGCAAGCCGGGGTACCAGCGCCTTGCCCGCCCGCAACGCCACGTCCGGTTCCCCCGCCGCGAGTACCGCGGGCAGTACACCGAGGTCCGAGGCGTCATGGTCGACGACCACGATCCGGTCGGGATGTTCCAACTGGGCGCTGCGCAGCAGGCCCCTCACTGCCGCACCGGCCAGGTCCTCCACGTCGTCGTCGGAGGACGTGGCCGCGGCACGGTGCGTCAGTACCACGAGACGGGTGTCGGCGAACCGGTCGTCCGCCAGCCACTCCTGGGTCAGGCGCAGCATCTGGTGCAGGGCGATCGCGGTCGCCGCCGTGGCCGACGCGTCACGGACGTCGTGCGAACACGGCACCAGCAGCACGTCCGGCACCCGCTCCAGCGCGTCCAGGCCATGGGCGAGCTCCAGCGACACTCCGGCCGCCTCCAGTGCGGACGTCAACTTCAGCTCGTCGCCACGGCCGCCCAACAGCGCCCAGGGAGCGGGCGTTCCGGGTCCGGAACCCGGGACGTCGGGGGCGGCGGGCAGGGGCACTTCGGTCCAGGCCAGGCGGAACAGCGCGTCGGTCTGCCGACCGCCGACCCGCAGCGGGCGCTGCCCGGACAGCGGCCGCATCACCAGTGAGTCGACGGACAGTACCGGTTCACCGACCGCGTCGGCGATCCGCACCGTCACGGCGTCCGTACCGGCGGACCGCAGGGCGACCCGCACCGTGGACGCCCCCACGGAGTGCAGGCTCACACCGTTCCAGACGAAGGGGAGGTACCCCTGGCCGGGCTCGGAGACGAAGTCACCCAGAGCGATGCCGTGCAGGGCGGCGTCGAGCAACGCCGGATGAACCGAACAGCGCGCCGCATCCCCCCACACGCCCTCGGGCAACGCCACCTCCAGGAACACCTCGTCCCCGCGGACCCAGGCCGCGCGCAGACCCTGGAAGGACGCGCCGTACCGGTAGCCCCGGTCGGCCATCCCCCCGTACACCTCGTCGACGCCGACCTGCTCGGCATCGTCCGGCGGCCAGGCCCGGAGGTCGTCCGACCCCGCCGCGTCCGCGGCAGCGCCCGTGCGGAGGACTCCGCCGGCATGACGCGTCCAGTCGTCGTCACGTCGGGAATACACCCCGATCTCCCGGTGGCCGGACTCGTCCGCTCCGCCGACCGACACCTGGAGTTGCACGGTCTCGTGCTCGGGAAGCACCAGCGGTTCGTGCAGCGTCAGTTCGTCGAGGATGTCACAGCCGACCCGGGCACCCGCCTGCAACGCGAGCTCCACGAACGCGGAGCCCGGCAGGAGCACCACGTCCTGTACCGCGTGGTCCGCCAGCCACGGTTGACCGGCGAGTGACAGCGCACCGGTGAGCACGCAGCCGTCCGAACCGGGGAGCGGAACCGCCGCGCCCAGCAACGGGTGATCGACTCCTCCCAGGCCCAGCCCGGACGCGTCACCCGCGCCCCGCGCCGGCTCCAGCCAGTACCGCTCGCGCTGGAAGGCGTAGGTCGGCAGGTCCACCCGACGGGCACCCGTTCCCTGGAACACGGCCCGCCAGTCCACCTCCGCTCCGGCGACCGAAACCTCCGCCAGCGACCGCAGGAACCGTCGGACGTCGCCTTCGCCGCGACGGAGGGAGCCAGTGACGACGGCACGAACGGCACCGGTGGTGTCGGCGGCTTCGATGGTGTCGTTGATGCCGATGGTGAGGACGGGATGCGGGCTGGTTTCGACGAAGACGGTGTGGCCGTGGTTGAGGAGGGTGTGGATGGTGGTTTGGAAGTCGACGGTGTGGCGGAGGTTGCGGTACCAGTAGGCGGCGTCGAGTTCGGTGGTGTCGGTGAGGGTGCCGGTGACGGTGGAGTAGAAGGG
>NZ_JBIRHU010000070.1:0-4811 GCF_044328675.1 Streptomyces sp. NPDC017890 | reverse complement strand
GTCTACAGCCCAACGCGTTCCGGCTTGGACCGCTTCATGCTCGGTCCCGCCGAACACGTCGGCCAGATTCTTCCTGCCGCCCACAGGACGGCGCGCCGCGACAGCAACACCCACCACTAAAGCCAGTGCGTATAGAGCGCGATCACACCATGAAGGCCACCGCCGATCTACCGGGAGCGCCCGACGCAAACTCCGCTCTTGCAGGGCTCGGCACTGAACAAGTCTCAGCCAACCGACGGCACTTCGGTGATGGCGTCGGCGGTCACGAGCATGTCGATCTCGACGCTGTTGGTTCCCTCGCCATCGGTGACGCGCACAGTTACCCCTGCCAGAGCCATTGGTCGTCGTGCATTTCCGCCCAGAATTTCAATTCAGATAGCGACTTCCATCGAAACTGGTTGTTACACAGTCACTTAAGAGGCTCTTCGCGCTTGAGCGGGGTGCCCGGTAGTTGATGGGGCTCGTGGCCCCGACATGCTGTTGGTCTCTCACAACGCGACAACAGCGAGGCCACGAGCATGAACGAGGGTACGTCAGTGCTGCTCGGGCTGGAGGACGAGTTCACCGTCCTGCAGCTCGAACGAATCGATGCCGACACGGTGCGTGTCGTCATCGAGGTCATCGACCCGGAGGGCGCCTGCCCCGAGTGCGGGGTGCTCACCTCAAGGATCAAGGAGCGGCCACTGGTTCGAGTCAAGGACTTGCCTGCCTCCGGCCAAAGAACCGATCTGTGGTGGCTCAAACGGCGCTTGGTGTGCCGCGAACCGGCCTGTGGGACAGCGACATTCACGCAGCAGTCCCGCGCTGTGCCGGCACGGTCGCGGCTCACGACCCGGCTACGAGAGAAGAACGGTTCGGCGATCGCGTCGGGCAACCGCGCCGTCAGCGAGGTCGCTAGTGCCGCGCGCCTAAAATTCTTTGACAGTGCGATTTGAGATACTTCAAGCATGCGGATTAAGCCCCTACTCTTGCGAGACGGCGACGATCTCGAGTTGGCCCGACGACTGCGGTCGAGGTCGATCTCCTCCGGTGCGGCGCAGCGAGCGAGGATTGTTTTGCTCGCATCTCAAGGTGAGTCGAATTCGTCGATCGCGGAACTGGTCGGGGTGTCGCGGCCGACGGTGATCTCCTGGCGCGCCCGCTACGACGTAGACGGCTTGGCCGGCCTCGAAGACGATGCGCGTTCGGGGCGGCCGCGTAGCCTCGATCGCCGGGAGATCGTCTCCGCGACCTTGATGCCGCCGCCGAAGAAATACGGTGTCACACACTGGAGTTCGCGCCTGCTCGCGAAACATTTGGGGATCGGGTACGGCACGGTCGCACGGATCTGGCGCGAGTACGGTGTGCAGCCTTGGCGCAGTGAGACATTCAAGTTTTCCACCGATCCGGAACTGGTCGCGAAGGTCACCGACATCGTCGGGTTGTATCTCGATCCGCCCGAGAACGCGATCGTGCTCTGCGTGGACGAGAAATCGCAGATCCAGGCATTGGATCGGACCGCTCCGACGTTGCCGATGCAGATCGGAATGCCCGAGAAGCAAACCCACGACTACATCCGCAACGGCACCACCACCTTGTTCGCGGCGTTGGAGATCGCGACCGGAAAGGTGACCGGGATCTGCCGGCCGCGACACCGTCACCAGGAGTTTCTGGTGTTCCTCAAACATGTCGCACGCGCGTATCCGAAGCAGGAACTGCACTTGGTGATGGACAACTACGCCACCCACAAGAAGGCCGAGGTCCGCGAGTGGCTGGCTGCGAATCCGCGGATCCATGTTCATTTCACCCCGACGTCGGCGTCGTGGATGAACCTCGTCGAGGTGTGGTTCGGGATCATCGAACGCCAAGCGATTCATCGCGGAACTTTCCGCAGTGTCCGCGAACTGACGGCGAAGATCCGAGAGTTCATCAACGGGTGGAATCCGCGGGCGCAGCCGTTCGTGTGGACGAAAACCGCCGAGCAGATCCTGGTGAAAGCTGACCGTAAAACAACTTCAAACTCGGGGCACTAGCGAGTACCAGGTGGCGTGGTCGACCGCGCACCGGGCGCTCATCGCACTGGCCAACCAGTGGCTGCCCGAGCCGGAACCCACCCGCGTGCTCGGCATCGACGAGACCCGCGCCCGGTCGGTGCGCTGGGTGCTCGAAGAGGCCGGCTGGACACGGTCGAACCCGTGGATGACCTCGTTCGTCAACGCCGACCCCACCCTGCCCGGGCACCTTCTCGGGCTGACCCCGGGACGCTCCGGGGCGTGCGTGATCGACTGGCTCGCGCTGCAGACACCCGCGTTCCGGGCCGGCATCGACCTGGTCGTGATCGACCCGTCCGCGCCGTACGCGGGCGGGATCCGCACCGCCCTGCCGGACGCGCGGATCGCAGTCGACAAGTGGCATCTCGTCGCCCTCGCCAACCTCATGGTCACCCAGGTCCGTCAACGGATCACCCGGCAACTGCACGGCCGCCGCGGCACCGCCACCGACAAAGTCTGGGCCAGCCGGCAACTGCTGCTCACCGGCTACGAGCACCTCACCGTGAAGCAAAAGGCCCGGTTCAACGCCGCCCTCGCCGCCGAGGATCCGACCAACGAGATCGCCGCCGCGCATGCCGTCAAGGAACGCCTGCGCCTGCTGCTGGCCGAACACCAGCCGCACCAGATCCGGCGCAGGCTGTACGACTTCTACGACGCCGCCGCCCGCGCCGACATGGAGGAAACCAGCCGCCTGGCGACCACGATCGACACCTGGTGGCCAGCGGTGCTCGTCGCGCTCACCGAGGACGTGACCAACGCCCGCACCGAGGGCTTCAACCGGATCATCAAGCAAACCAAGCGTGTCGGATGCGGCTTCACCAACATGGACAACTACCGAAGGCGCATCATGGTCCACATCGCCCTCACCCGAGGGCAGAGACCAGCAGCATGAAATCAGCACACGCCCCGCTCAAATGCGGAGAGCCATTTATCTCTGCAGTAAACGCCCGGCCCGTCTTCGGCGCCTCGTGCCACACATGCCTTCCCGCTCGGGTTGCGGCGGGCCATAATTCGCCTTTCACGTGCCCGGCTTGCCGTCTTCGGAGCTGGGCCTTGACACCCCTGCACCGGGTACCCACGCATCAGTACCGCACCTGCCGCTGGGCAGTCGATGCATCACCTGTCCGAACGGAATCGACCGCCCCCACGCTGATCACTGCTCCCACACCGCCGAAGCACTTCAACCGATCCGTCACTGCAGCATCATCGAGAAGCCGTCCTCGACACCGGCAGGTCCCGGGCCCGCTGGCTGTGATGTCTTCGCGCTGGCGGCGTCGGCGGGGAGAGGATTTCGCAGTGAGCAGCACCGCTCTCTCCGGGATCGAGGCGACCACCGAATCCGGCCCGCGGTGCTGCACGAAACCTTCGGGGCTCCATCGAGCCAGTGGCAATCGGCCCGTGGTTGCCTCACCATGGAGCGATGACTGCTAAGCGTTGCCGATCCACCCCCGATCCTGCCGAACCCCTTTCCGATGCCGAGCTGCTCATCGGCCTGGTGGTCTCACCATCCCTGAGTGCGATGCTCGGCCCCGAGGTCACCACCTCGGTGCGCAAGATTTTGGTGCAGCGGTATCCGGGAGTGCGCTGGCAACTGAAGATGGCCGAAGACCGGCTGGTCGATCCACCCACCGAGACCTTGGACCTGCTGGAGGCGGCCCGAAACCGCGTGCTGGAGGAGAACTGGGATTTGGCCGTGGTGCTCACCGAGATCCCCCTGAAGACCGGCCGACGTCCGGTGCTCACCCAGCTCAGCCCCGTGCACGGGGTAGGACTGGTCTCCGTCCCAACCCTGGGAGCCGTGCACGTGCGGCAGAAGGTGCAAGAGACCACCGTGCACGTGGTCGGGCAGCTCCTGGGCTACGACGCCGAAGACCTCAACGCCCAGCGGGATCTTGCTCGAAGAGCCCACCAGCTGTCCACCGATCTCGACGAACGCCCGGACGACAACGTCGTGCAGTTCACGGCCCGAGTGCTGAGCGGCAACGTGCGGTTGCTGCTGGGCATGATCCGCGCCAACCAGCCTTGGGCCTTCGTGGCCCGGCTCTCCCGGGCGATGGTCGTGGCAGCGGCCACCGGCATGCTGACATTGGTGGCCTCGGACCTATGGGTACTGGCCATGGCCTACGGGCCGGTGCGCCTGGTCCTGCTGGCGGTGATGGCGATCGGGGCGGTGAGTGCCACCCTGATCCTGGGAGCAGACTTGTGGGAGCGCCCACGGCGGCGAGCCCAACGTGAGCAGGTGATCCTGTTCAATTTGGCCACCACCGCGACCGTGGCCATCGGGGTTGTGGTGTTCTACCTCGGCTTATTCATCCTGTCCTGGGTCGGCGCGCTGCTGCTCATCGACGAGCCGGTACTGGCCGGTGTCGCCGGTCACCCAGTGAACGCTTTGGACTACGCGAAGATCAGCTGGCTCACCGCCAGCCTGGCCACCGTGGGCGGAGCACTAGGAGCTGGACTGGAGGACGACGATGTGGTGCGCGCCGCTGCCTACACCCGGTCCAGCACCTGACACAGCCCCAGCACAGAAGAAACTGAAACATCTACGCGTTGATGCCACGTCTATGCAGGTGTCATTGCCGGTCGCGATGACTTGGTGGGCTCAGCGCAGTGCGCTGCCTCGTACTCGGCGGGTGGGGCGTTGCCGAGGCGGGTGTGCGGGCGGGCGCTGTTGTACCTGTCGATCCGGGATCCGCACCGCCCTGCCGGACGCGCGGATCGCAGTCGACAAGTGGCATCTCGTCGCCCTCGCCAACCTCATGGTCACCCAGGTCCGTCAAC
>NZ_JBIRHU010000069.1:0-4845 GCF_044328675.1 Streptomyces sp. NPDC017890 | reverse complement strand
AGTTACAACGCGGGATCCGCACGGCTGATTGTCGAACCAGAGCTATCGGCGAACTTCCACGAGCGACTGCGATTCCTCGTCAATTCGCGCCGCGTCGACGCAACTGTTCAGGTCGAGCCCAACCTTGCCGGATTCCACCAGCGGGTGCGGAACGGCACCCGGAACATGCCGGCAGTCGAGGTCGACATCACCCCGAATCTCACGGGGCTGCGTAATCGCGTACGTACCCAGTTGCAGGGGATGGAAGCCGACGTCACCGTTCGCGCCGATCTGGACCTGACCAGGGCACATGCGCAAATGCAGGCGTTCCGGGCATCGATCAGAGACGTCCACATGAACCTGGACATCGACACAGGTGCGGCGATGACTCAGGTCGCAGCTCTGACCGCACAGGTACTGGCGCTTGAGGCGCTGATTCGTGGCATGCCGCCGATCCCTGCCGGTGGTGGAGGTGGCGGCGCCGGCGGCGGTGCCGGAGCAGCTCTCAGTGGCATTGCTTCCGGTGCAGGTCTGGCGAAGATCGCTTTGGTCGCGTTGGGTGCAGTGTCGTTGGTACCGCTCATCGGCCAACTCGTCCAGGCAGCAGGGGTCGTTGCACTACTCCCCGCGATGGGTGCTGCAGCCGCCGCGACCTTCGCAACGATCGCAGTCGGAGCCACCGGCATCAAGGACGCCTTCGAGGCAGGCAAGGAAGCGGCCAAGAACTCCGCGAAGGAGTCGGCAGCCGCAGCGAAGCAGACCGAGGCCGCTCAGCGCTCTCTTGCCGACGCGATCGACGCGGTGGAGCAGGCAGAGAAGGGCCACACACGAGCACTGCGTGAGGTCGAGTCTGCGGAGAAGAACAACCGCCGCGCGGTGGCGGATGCGGAACTCGCACAGAAGTCGCTCACGCAGGCGCGCAAGGCCGCAACCGAGCAGATCGAGGACATGAACCTCGCCCTCAAGCGCAGTTCCCTCGACGAAGAGGACGCGCTACTCGGGGTTCAGGAGTCCTGGGAACGACTGGTCGAAGCCCGAAGCTCCGGCGACACGACCCCGACCCAGCTACGCAGGGCCGATCTCGCCTACCGCCAGCAGATCCAGCGTCTGACGGAAGTTCGCGAGGCGAACCAGGATCTCCGGGCCGAGGTCGCTGACGTCAACGCCAAGGGCGTCGAAGGTGCGGACCAGGTCGTCGCTGCTCAACAGGCAGTGGTGGACGCCGATGACCGTGTCGTCGACTCGAAGCAAGCGATTGTCGATGCGCAGGATCGAGTCGCTGAGTCGCAGAGGGGGATTGAGCGGGCACTCGACAACGTGGCGGTCGCTCAGCAGAACCTGAACGACACCATGGCAGCAGGATCGCCGTCCCTCGAGAAGTACAACGAGGCGCTCGCGAACCTCTCGCCGAATGCACGGCAGTTCGTCGAGATGACACGCGGAATGTCCGACGCCTGGAAGGAACTCCGGTTCTCGGTACAGGACGCGCTGTTCGACGGGATGGGGCAGAAGTTCTCGGAGCTCGGCGGCACCTACATGCCGATTCTGACGGACGGTCTGACGGCGCTGGCGGACGTGTTGAACACCAAACTGAAATCGGCCATGGATTGGCTGATGACAGATGGTGTCAAGGACGACATCTCGCAAATTCTCACCAACACGGCAGAAGCGTTGGGGCCGTTGCTGGATGGTCTCGGCAATCTCGGTTCAGCGCTGCTGGACCTCTCTGCCGTCGGATCGGATTTCCTCCCGTCCATCACCGGTGCTTTCGAGGAGGGGACCGGCAATTTCGCCGAAATGATTCACTCGATGCGCACCACCATCGACGAAAACGGTAAGTCGCAACTGCACAATTTCATGCAGGAAGCGATCGACACGTTCGCCCAAATCTGGCGCATCATCAAGGGAATCGGCGAACTCGCGGGCAACATGTTCGCTGGTTCGGATGAGGTGGGGGAGTCCTGGCTCGACTCGATCGAGTCCACCCTCGACCGCTGGAACGAATTCCTCGGAACGCCCGAAGGTCGCGAAGAAATCAAGAAGTTCTTCGAGGACGTCAAGTCGATCGTCGAATCGATCATGGGCATAATCTCCACGGCCGCAGGGCTGTTGGGGACGTTCCGGCCCGCCCGGAGCAGCGACGACGGTGAACAAGGCGACGCACCCGGCAAGGTTCCCGAACAGCTCGAACCTGGTCAGGCGCAACGCGCAGGCGCACTGCGGCAAGTGTGGGACGGAGCCGACAACGACGGTGGCTGGTGGGGCAAAACCTCGCGAGGCGTCAACTCGTTCTTCGGCTACAACAACGAAAAAGACGAATACGACGGTGGCCTGTGGAACAAGGACCACGGCGGCTGGGGCGGGGCGATCAACCGCGGACTCAGCGGCGTCGGCGACTTCGTCAGCGGCGGCGCGTGGGACTGGATCGGCGCGGAAGAAGGGCAGTCTCCCGCCGCAGCGTTGTGGGAGAAGTCGATCAATGCGGCCAAGGACGCCTGGGACGGATTCACCGGCTCTGTCGGCGACAAGGTCGAGGACACCAAGAAGTGGTTCGGTGACGTCAGCTCCCGGATCGGTGAAATCGGATCATCGGCGATCACCGGTCTACGAGACGGGGCGAAGGCCAAGTGGGACGAACTGTGCTCACGGGTCTCCGACGGTTGGAATAACACCATCCGGCCGGCGTGGGACACCCTACGCAACGAAGGCCTCGGTGGACTCGCCAACGATTTCCTCTCGAAGATCACCAACGGAGCCGTCACGGACTGGAAGAACCTTCCATCCGCCATCGGTTCCGGTATCGCGGACATCGTCGAAAAGCACTTCCCAGGATTCCGGGGCGCGCTCGACGAACTGCGAAACTTCTTCGGCGGCATCGTCTCTGCGATCGGCGACATCTGGGACGGATTGAGGGAGCGTCTGGCAGGGCCGATCAACTTTGTCATCGACACCGTGCTCAACAACGGGCTCGGCAAAGCGTGGAACGCAGTCGCGGGACTGCTCGATCTGGAACCGTGGCCGACGATCGATCCGATCGGTGAAGTCGGCGGCAAGTCCGGCGGAAACATCGCAGACCAGATGATTCATCGTCGCGACGGTGGCGCGGTGTTCGGTGCAGGTGGCCCGCGTGACGACAAGATTCCCGCCTGGCTCTCGAACGGCGAGCACGTCTGGACAGCAGCAGAAGTCATGGCTGCAGGCGGTCACGGCGAGGTCGAGCGGATGCGCCGCGAGACCTTGGCCAGCAACTACCGAGACGGGGGTCGGGTCCAGAACAAGGGACCGGCGCAGTTCGCGCTCGGTGGTGGTGTGATCTTCGGTTCCGACACCGACACTTGGATGGCGCAGGTCATCCAGGACGCGTTCCCGGAAGTGACGATCACGTCCGCTCTTCGCCCCGGCCATTCCGGCTATCACGGCAAGGGCGGCGCCGTCGACATCGACGGTCCGAACAAGCAGGCCTACGCGGACTGGATTTTCCAGGCGTATCCGCAATCAGCGCAGCTGATTTGGGGTCCTGGACCGTTGCTCTACAACGTCGGCGGAAACATGATCACCGACCAGGGCCAGCTCTCGAATCAGGTGTACGCCGGTGACTTGCCTGGTCACTGGGATCACGTGCACTGGGCGAACGATTTCCCGCAGGCCGAAATGAGCGACGAGGAAAAGAAGTCGCTGTTCGAACGGTTCACGGGAGCGATCAGCGGGGCGTTCAACATGGTCCGCAATCAGACCGCGAACCTGTTCGAGCTTCCGGTCAAGGGGCTGCGGAAGATGATTCCGGAGTTCTCGGAATTGGGCATGTTCGGGCAGATTCCGCTCGCCGTCTACGACAAGTTGACGGACGCGGCTTTGACGATCGTCCGTGGCAAGTCAGCCACTTCCGGTGGTGGAGATGTCCCGTACGACAAGAACTCTGGTGCGGAACAGTGGCGACCCCTCGTGGAGAAGCTGTTCGACGAAAAGGGTATCGACCGGTCATTGGTCGACAAGTACCTGTATCAGATCCAACGGGAATCCGGTGGTAACCCGAACGCGATCAACGACTGGGACGTCAACGCGCAGAACGGTGTCCCATCGAAAGGTCTCGCTCAGGTCATCGACCCGACGTTCCAGTCGTACAAGGACCCAGGGTTCGACGACATCTGGGATCCGGAATCGAATCTCCGTGCGTCGCTGAACTACCTGCTTCGTGACCCGAAGTTCGGTGGGCAAGGTGTCGCAGCGTTGACCGGTGCCGGCTACGACCAGGGCGGGGTCTTCAAGGACAAGACCTTCGGTTTCAACCTCTCCGGAAAGCCCGAAGTCGTGTTCACGGACGATCAGTGGCGGTTGCTGCAGCAGTACATCCCGGCCGTGACAGGTCAACCGCTGACCACACCCGAATCGCCGTCGGTAGCACCTGCTCTCGCAGGTGATCCGGCAGCACCAGTTCCGGGTGCGGCGGCGTTCGATCCGCAGGCGTACATGAACACACGCCTGGATAAATACGGCAAGGACGTCGGCAAGATCGGTCAGGACGCTCTGCTCGAAATCTTCGGGCTCAAGGGCACTCCCATCGATCCGAACAGCTACTACCGACAGGCCTTTGAGCAGGCGTCGAAGGCCACAGTGCCGTCGGCGGGTGCTGCTCCCGGTCTCACCGCCGGGTCGCAGTACAACGTCGGCACCACCAATCGACCGGACCAGATTTACGCCGGCGACGGCGCTGCCCCGGTCGACCAGTCCACAACCATCAACATTCAGGTCCAGTCTGTCGAAGAGGCATTCGCGAAAGCGAAAACCTATGCGGCGCAGCTGGCCCTGCAGCACGGGGCGAGGTGGAGTTAGTTGTTCGATTCGACAGCGAAGGTGGAAATCTTCGGT
>NZ_JBIRHU010000068.1:0-5010 GCF_044328675.1 Streptomyces sp. NPDC017890 | reverse complement strand
CCCCGCTCACCACCGTCCGCCAGCCCATCGAGGCCATGGGACGCGCCGCCGTCGACCTCCTCTGCACCCAGATCCAGGGCACCGAAGTCCCCCACGGAGAGCTGCTCTTCGAACCCGAACTCGTCGTCCGCGGCTCCACCGCACAGGCAGCCGCCCGGTAGGCGGGACACTCAACCCCGGCTCTGACCCGCAAGTTCCTTGCGGGAAATGGCAGTGGTTTGCGGCTACCCGACGCAGCCAGTGAAAGCGCCTGATCCGGGGCATCGCCGGAGACCCACCCGGTCCCACCGAGAACACCCCACCTCGCTCTGGGCTGAGATCGCGCTGCCCCGTCTGTGGACGGCCCGACAGTTCTCTGCAACTCTCTGAGCGCTCAACGTAAATCACAGAGCACATTGAGTGTCTTCTTGATGAGCGCATCCGACTGAGCCGTGCCTCGTGGCCATGCGGTGCGAGGCGGAGATCGAGGACAGATGAGAAACCGGAACTGGAGATCGCGTGCCCTGTGCACCGTGGTCGCGACCAGTCTCCTGGCGTTGGGAGGACCGCTGCTGTCGGCCTCGGCAGCCGGTGGACCCAACATCGCCGTGGGGGACGCCACGGCGGCGAGCAGCTCGCACGGCGAGTACGGCGCCGCCAACATCACCGACGGCAACCAGGGTTCGTACTGGCAGAGCGGCGGCGGCAGCCTGCCCCAGTGGGTGCAGACCGACCTCGGTGCCACCGAGCGGATCGACGAGGTCGTCCTGAGACTGCCGGCCGGCTGGGAGAGCCGCGACCAGACGCTCTCCGTGCAGGGCAGCGCGGACGGCACCAGCTTCAGCACGCTGAAGAGCTCGGCCGAGTACACCTTCAGCCCGGGGTCGGGCAACACGGTCACCGTGCGCTTCCCCGCCACCCAGACGCGCTACGTGCGGATCAGTATCACCGCGAACACCGGGTGGCAGGCGGCCCAGCTCTCCGAACTGGAGGTCCACGCGGCCGGGGAGTCGTCCGCGAATCTCGCCGCCGGACGCACGCTGACGTCGAGCAGTTCCAACGGGCCGTACACCGCCGGCAACGGCAACGACGCCAACAAGGCCACCTACTGGGAGAGCGCCGGCAACGACCTGCCGCAGTGGCTCCAGGCGGACCTCGGCTCCTCCCGCCGCGTCGACCGCGTCGTGCTGCGGCTGCCCGACGGCTGGCCGGCCCGCAGCCAGACCCTGAAGATCCAGGCCAGTGACAACGGCTCGGACTTCACCGACCTGACCGCGCCCAAGGCGTACGCCTTCGACGTGGCGGGCGGTCAGTCGGCCACGATCGCCTTCGACGCGACCACCACGCGCCACGTGCGCGTCCTGGTGACGGCCAACACGGGTCATCCGGCCGCCCAGGTCTCCGAGCTGGAGGTCTACGGCCCGGCGACCGGTGACACCCGGGCCCCGACCGCGCCGGCGAACCTCTCCCTCACCGAGCCGGCGACGGGTCAGGTCAGACTGACCTGGAGCAAGGCCACCGACGACACGGCGGTCACCGGCTACGACATCTACGCCAACGGCGACCTGCTGACGTCGGTCGCGGGCGACGTCACCACGTACACCGACACCCGGCCGGCGGGCACGACCGTCACCTATTACGTGCGGGCCAGGGACGCGGCCGGCAACCAGTCGGCGAACAGCAACTCGGTCACCCGGCGCGCCGACACCGGCGACACGCAGGCACCCACCGCGCCCGCGAACCTGGCCCTCACCGAGCCGGCCGCCGGGCAGATCAAGCTGACCTGGGACGCCTCGGCGGACGACAAGGGCGTCACCGCCTACGACGTCTACGCCGACAACCAGCTCCGCAAGAGCGTCGCCGGTGACGTGACGACCTACACCGACACCCAGCCGGCGTCCGCGAACGTCACCTACTTCGTGCGGGCGAAGGACGCGGCCGGCAACGAGTCGGGCGACAGCAACGCCGTGACCCGCGCCGGCACCGGCGGCGGCTCGAACATGGCCGTCGGCAAGCCGATCAGCGCCTCCTCCGTCATCCACACCTACGTCGCCGAGAACGCCAACGACAACAGCACCTCGACCTACTGGGAGGGGGCGGCCGGGAGGTACCCGAACACGCTCACCCTCAGTCTGGGCGCCAACGCGGACGTCGACCGGGTCGTCCTCCAGCTGAATCCGGACAACAGCTGGTCGAAGCGCATCCAGAGGATCGAGGTGCTGGGCCGCGAGCAGGACGCGTCCGGTTTCAGCAGCCTGGTGGCCGCGAAGGACTATGCCTTCGACCCGGCGAGCGGCGGCAACAGCGTGTCCATACCCGTCGGCGACCGGGTCGCGGACGTCCAGCTCAAGTTCACCGCCAACAGCGGGTCCACGGCCGGACAGATCGCCGAGTTCCAGGTGATCGGCGCCCCCGCGCCCAACCCCGACCTGGAGGTGACGGAGCTGACCGCCTCGCCCGCCTCCCCCGTGGAGTCGGACCGGATCACCGTGTCCGCCACCGTCCGCAACAGCGGCCCGGCAAACGCCCCGGCGGGCGAGGTCGCCCTGCGCCTCGGCGACACCAAGGTCGCCACCGCGGAGGTCGGCGCGCTGAGGGCCGGTGCGCAGAGCACGGTCAGCGCCTCCATCGGAGCCCGCGACGCCGGCTCCTACGAGCTGAGCGCCGTCGCCGACGAGGCGAACGAGATCACCGAGCAGAACGAGACCAACAACACCTACACCCGGCCCGAACCGCTGGTGGTCAAGCCGGTCCAGAGCTCCGACCTGGTGGCCGCCGCGGTCACCACCACTCCCTCCAGCCCGGCCGCCGGTGACGACGTGACCTTCGAGGTCGCGCTGAGGAACCAGGGCACCCGGGACTCGGCGGGCGGCAGCCACGCCGTGAAGATCGGCATCGTCGACTCCAAGGGCGCCACCGTCAAGTCCCTGACCGGCGCGCACGACGGAGTCATCGCCGCCGGTTCGGCGAGCCCCGCGGTGGACCTCGGCACCTGGAAGGCGGCCGACGGCTCGTACACCCTGAGGGTCGAGGTAGCCGACGACGCGAACGAGCTGCCGGTCAAACGGGAGAACAACACCTCCACGCAGCCGCTGTTCGTCGGGCGCGGCGCCGACATGCCGTACGACATGTACGAGGCGGAGGACGGCACGGTCGGCGGCGGCGCCAAGGTGGTCGGGCCCGACCGGACCGTCGGCGACATCGCGGGCGAGGCGTCCGGCCGCAAGGCCGTGCACCTCGACGCGACCGGTGAGTTCGTGGAGTTCACCACGAAGGCGGAGACCAACACCCTCGTGACCCGCTTCTCGATCCCGGACGCGCCGGGTGGCGGCGGCATCGACTCCACCATCAACGTCTACGTCGACGGCGTCATGAAGAAGGCGCTCCCGCTCACGTCGGAGTACGCCTGGCTCTACGGTGCCGAGGCATCGCCGGGCAACTCGCCGAGCGCGGGCGCGCCGCGTCACATCTACGACGAGGCGCACATCATGCTGGGCGAGACCGTCCCGGCCGGCAGCAAGGTCCGGTTGCAGAAGGACGCCTCGAACAGCACCGACTACGCGATCGACTTCGTCAACCTGGAGCAGGTCGCGCCGGTGCCCAACCCGGACCCGGCGGCGTACGCCGTGCCCGCCGGATTCACGCACCAGGACGTGCAGAACACCCTCGACCGCGTCCGCATGGACACCACGGGCAAGCTCGTCGGCGTGTACCTGCCGCCGGGTGACTACCAGACGTCGAGCAAGTTCCAGGTGTACGGCAAGGCGGTCAAGGTGGTCGGCGCGGGCCCGTGGTTCACACAGTTCCACGCGCCCACGACGCAGGACAACACCGACGTCGGCTTCCGGGCCGACGCGACGGCGAAGGGCTCCTCGTTCGCGAACTTCGCCTACTTCGGCAACTACACCAGCCGCGTCGACGGGCCGGGCAAGGTGTTCGACTTCTCCAACGTGTCGGACATCGTGATCGACAACATCTGGAACGAGCACATGGTGTGCCTCTACTGGGGCGCCAACACGGACCGGGTCACGATCAAGAACTCCCGGATCCGCAACATGTTCGCCGACGGCGTCAACATGACCAACGGCTCGACCGACAACCTCGTCTCCAACAACGACGCCCGGGCGACCGGTGACGACAGCTTCGCGCTGTTCTCCGCGATCGACGCGGGCGGCGCGGACATGAAGAACAACCTGTACGAGAACCTGACGACGACGCTGACCTGGCGCGCCGCGGGCCTCGCCGTCTACGGCGGCTACAACAACACCTTCCGCAACATCCACATCGCGGACACCCTGGTCTACTCGGGCATCACCATCAGCTCGCTCGACTTCGGCTATCCGATGAACGGCTTCGGCACGGATCCCACGACCTTCGAGAACATCTCGATCGTCCGGGCCGGCGGCCACTTCTGGGGAGGGCAGACCTTCCCGGGCATCTGGGTGTTCTCGGCGTCCAAGGTGTTCCAGGGCATCCGGGTCAGCAACGTCGACATCGTCGACCCGACCTACAGCGGCATCATGTTCCAGACGAACTACGCGGGAGGGCAGCCGCAGTTCCCGATCAAGGACACGGTCTTCACCGATGTCACCATCTCGGGCGCGCGCAAGAGCGGTGACGCGTTCGACGCCAAGTCGGGCTTCGGCCTCTGGGCCAACGAGATGCCCGAGTCGGGGCAGGGCCCGGCGGTCGGTGAGGTCACCTTCAACGGGCTGAGGCTCAGCGACAACGCCGTGGACATCAGGAACACAACGTCCACCTTCAAGATCGTCCGCAACCCTTAGACCCGCCCTGACTTTGTCGGACTGGTCACTGACTGGCGCAAGCCTCTTGCGAGGCTTGCGCTAGTCTTGCGCATGTGACGCGACGACTTGCTCAAGTAGCGAAGAAGGTTGGGGTCAGCGAGGCCACGGTCAGCCGGGTACTCAACGACAAACCCGGTGTTTCCGAGGCGACCCGGCAGTCCGTGCTGAGCGCGTTGGACGTGCTGGGCTACGAGCGGCCGACGCAGCTGCGGGGTGAGCGCGCACG
>NZ_JBIRHU010000067.1:0-5110 GCF_044328675.1 Streptomyces sp. NPDC017890 | reverse complement strand
CCGTCGAAGCCCACGGCACCGGCACCACCCTCGGCGACCCCATCGAAGCCCAAGCACTCCTCGCCACCTACGGCCAGAACCGCGACACCCACCACTCCCTCCTCCTCGGCTCCGTCAAATCCAACATCGGCCACACCCAGGCCGCCGCCGGCGTCGCCGGCATCATCAAAATGGTCCTCGCCATGCAACACGGCGTACTCCCCCAAACCCTCCACATCGACCAGCCCACCCCCCACGTCGACTGGTCCACGGGCTCGGTCAGGTTGCTGACCGAGGCCACCGAGTGGCCCGAGACGGACCGCCCGCGCCGCGCCGGCGTCTCCGCCTTCGGTGTCAGCGGCACCAACGCCCACATCGTGCTCGAGCAGGCGCCGGAGGCGGTGGCCGAGGCCGAGCGGGAGCGGACTGTGCTGCCGGTGGTGCCGTGGGTGATCTCCGGTGAGAGCGAGGCTGCGCTGAGGGCGCAGGCCGAGCGGCTGCGGGCCTTCGTAGAGGGTGACCCCGGGCTCGATCCGGTCGACGTGGGCTGGTCGCTGGCGTCCACGCGTGCGGCGCTGTCGCACCGTGGCGTGGTGGTGGGTACGGACCGCGACGAACTGCTCCAGGGCCTGGGCTCGCTGGTTCCCGGTGTGCCGGTGGACGGTGGCCTGGGCGTGCTGTTCGCCGGTCAGGGGTCGCAGCGGCTCGGCATGGGCCGTGAGCTGCACAGCGCGTTCCCGGTGTTCCGGCAGGCGTGGGACGAGGTGTGCGGGGCGCTGGAGGATCATCTGGACCGGCCGCTCGCCGAGGTGGTGTGGGGTGAGGACGCCGACCTGCTGAGCGAGACGGTCTACACGCAGGCCGGTCTGTTCGCCCTGGAAGTGGCGCTGTTCCGGCTGGTGTCCTCGTGGGGCGTCCGGCCCGGTCACCTCCTCGGCCACTCGGTCGGCGAGCTCGCGGCCGCCCACGTGGCGGGTGTGTGGTCGCTGGCGGACGCGGCGAAGGTGGTCGCGGCACGCGGCCGTCTGATGCAGGCCCTGCCCGAGGGCGGCGCGATGGTTTCCGTCGCCGCCCCGGAGGCGGATGTGCTGCCGCTTCTGGACGGTGGGGGCGCGGCGATCGCCGCCGTGAACGGTCCGTCGTCGGTCGTGGTGTCCGGTGACGAGGACGCCGTCCTGTCCGTGGCCGAATCCTTGGCCGCCCGCGGGGTGAAGACTCGGCGGCTGCGGGTCAGTCACGCGTTCCACTCACCGCGCATGGACGCGATGCTGGCCGCGTTCGACGAGGTGCTCCGGAGCGTGGACTTCCATGCTCCCGGCATTCCCCTGGTCTCGAACGTCACGGGCGCGGTCGCCGGGGAGGAGCTGTGCTCCCCGGAGTACTGGATGCGGCACGCCCGGGGAACCGTACGGTTCGCCGACGGCCTGGAGACGCTGCGCGCGGCGGGTGCCGTCACGTTCCTGGAGCTGGGTCCCGACGGCTCGTTGTCGTCGCTGGCGAACGGTGACGGGGTCCCGGCGCTGCGGCCCGGCCGGTCGGAGGCGGGCACGCTGACGACGGCGCTGGGCGGACTGTTCGTCCGCGGTGTCGAGGTGGACTGGCGTGCGGTGTTCGCGGGCGCCCGGCCGGTGGCGCTGCCCACGTACGCGTTCCAGCGTGAGCGCTACTGGCTGCGGGAGGGCCGGCCGCGGCCGGACGCCGACGGGTGGCGTTACCGGCTGACCTGGGAGCCGGTCACCGGCGCTGCCGAGGCGACCGGCGCGGCGTTGCCGGGCACCTGGTGGGTGGTCACCGAGCCGGCCGACGGCCCGGGTGTGACCTCCGGCGAGGGCATGCCCGCCCACGCGGAGGTGGCCGCCGCGCTGCGTTCTGCCGGAGCCGATGTGCGTGTCATGTCCGTCACGGAGCTGACCGGGACGTCGCCGGAGGACGGTCCGGACCGGGGGGTGGTCGCGGGCGTGGTCTCCGTGCTGTCCGTCGAGTCGACCGTCGCCACCGTGCAGGCTCTCGGCGCCGCCGGTGTCCACGCACCCCTGTGGTCCGTCACCCGGGGCGCGGTGCGCGTGGACGACGGTGACGTGGTGGATCCCTGCCAGACCGAGGTGTGGGGGCTGGGCCGTGTGGTCGCTCTCGAGCACCCCGACCGGTGGGGCGGACTCGTCGACCTGCCCACCGAGCTCGACGAACACACGGTCGCATCCCTGTGCGCCGTACTCACCGGCACCACAGGCGAGGATCAGATCGCCATCCGCACCACAGGCACCTGGGCCTGCCGGCTCAGCCGCGCACCCCATGCCACCACCGAACCCTCCACCTGGCAAAGCCGCGGAACCGCACTCATCACCGGCGGCACCGGTGCCCTCGGCAGTCACGTCGCCCGCTGGCTCGCCACCACCGGCACCGACAGCATCGTCCTCACCAGCCGCCGCGGCCCCGACACTCCCGGAGCCCACGAACTCGCCACCGAACTCGAAGCACTCGGTATCCGTACACGAGTCGTCGCCTGCGACGTCACCGACCGCGACGCCCTCGCCGAGCTCCTCACCACCATCCCCGACCTGCGCACCGTCGTTCATGCCGCCGGAGTGCCCAGTTGGGGCGCGGTCGACGGGCTGGCTCCGTCCGACTTCGCCGAGAGTGTACGGTCGAAGGTCGTCGGCGCGCGGCACCTGGACGAGCTGACGCGCGGGACGGAGCTGGACGCCTTCGTCCTGTACTCGTCGATCGCCGGCGTGTGGGGCAGCGGCAACCAGTCCGCGTACGCCGCCGCGAACGCCTTCCTGGACGGACTGGCACACCGGCGCCGCGCCGACGGCCTCGTCGCCACTTCGGTGGCCTGGGGCATGTGGGACGGCGGCGGCATGGCCGCGGGCGGTGAGGAGTTCCTCGCCGAGCGTGGCGTGTCGGGCATGGCGCCTGAACTCGCGATCGCGGCATTGCAGCGGGCGGTGGGCGACGACGAGACGGCGATCGTGGTCGCCGACGTGGACTGGGGACGCTTCCGCCCGCGCTTCACGGCCCTGCGGCCGAGCCCGCTGCTGAGCGGGCTGCTGGCGGAGGTGGCGGCCACGGCGGCGCAGACCGGCCCGTCCGCCGCGGTGCCGGCCGGCGCCTTCGCGGCACGGCTGGCCGGCATGCCGGCCGAGGAGCGGGACCGGACCGTCACGGAGCTGATCCGGACGCGGGCCGCCGAGGTGCTGGGCCACCCGCAGCCGGCCGCGCTCGATCCGAACCGGACGTTCCAGGAGCTGGGCTTCGACTCACTGATGGCGGTGGAGCTGCGCAACCGGCTCGACGCGGTCACGGAGCTGACGCTGCCCGCGTCGGTGATCTACGACTATCCCACTCCGACGGCGCTGGCGGAGCACGTGTGCCGTGAGGCGCTGGGGAACGCCGAGGAGGTCTTCGCGCCGCTTGCCGTCCGCGCGGCGGGTGACGACCCCGTCGTCATCGTCGGCATGAGCTGCCGCTTCCCGGGCGGGGCCGACTCTCCCGAGTCTCTGTGGGAGCTGGTGAGCTCCGGCGGCGACGCCATCTCCCCGTTCCCCACCGACCGCGGCTGGGACCTCGACGGTGTGTACGACGCCGACCCCGAACGCTCCGGCCGGTCGTACGTGCGGGCAGGCGGCTTCCTCTACGATGCCGCCGACTTCGACGCGGACTTCTTCGGCATCTCCCCGCGCGAGGCGACGGCTATGGACCCGCAGCAGCGACTGCTGCTGGAAACGGCATGGGAGGCGTTCGAACGGGCCGGTATCTCCACGGCCGACCTCAAGGGCAGCCAGACCGGTGTGTTCGTCGGTGCGTCGTCCCAGGGTTACGGCGGCGGGGAAGGCGAACTGCCGGAGGGAGCGGAGGGATACCTCCTCACCGGCAACGCGGGCAGTGTCGTCTCGGGACGGCTCTCCTACACGTTCGGGCTGGAGGGGCCGGCGGCGACGGTGGACACGGCGTGTTCGTCGTCGTTGGTCGCCCTGCACTGGGCGGTCCAGGCACTGCGGAACGGCGAGTGCTCGCTGGCGCTCGCCGGCGGTGTGACCGTCATGGCGACGCCGGCCACCTTCGTGGAGTTCTCCCGGCAGAAGGGTCTGGCGGCTGACGGCCGCTGCAAGCCCTTCGCGGCCGCCGCGGACGGTACGGGGTGGGGTGAGGGTGTCGGCATGCTGCTCGTGGAGCGGCTGTCCGACGCCGTGCGGAACGGACATCAGGTGCTGGCCGTGGTCCGGGGCTCCGCCGTCAACCAGGACGGCGCCTCCAACGGCCTCACCGCCCCCAACGGCCCCTCCCAGCAGCGCGTCATCCGCCAGGCCCTGGCCAACGCCGGCCTGTCGACGTCCGACATCGACGCCGTGGAGGCCCATGGCACGGGCACGACGCTGGGTGACCCCATCGAGGCCCAGGCGCTCCTCGCCACCTACGGCCATGACCGCGACACCGACCGGCCCCTCCTCCTCGGCTCGGTCAAGTCCAACATCGGCCACACCCAGGCCGCCGCCGGCGTCGCCGGCATCATCAAGACGGTCATGGCGATGCGCCACGGCGTACTCCCCCGCACCCTGCACGTCGACGAGCCCACCCCGCACGTCGACTGGTCCATCGGCGCGGTGGAGCTGGTCACCGAAGCGACGCGATGGCCCGAGACGGGGGCACCGCGCCGTGCGGGCGTGTCCTCGTTCGGTGTCAGCGGCACCAACGCGCACGTCATCCTCGAACAGCCTGTGCCTCCGCACGAAGTGCCCGAAGCGTCACCGGAAGGGGAACGCGGGGAAATGCCCGCGGTGCCGTGGGTGCTGTCCGGGCACGACCACGATGCGCTGAGGGCTCAGGCCGTCCGGCTGCGGTCCTTGGTGGGACGACGCCCGGAGCTCGACTCGGTGGACATCGGCTGGTCCTTGGTCTCGGCCCGGACGCTGCTGCCGCACCGGGCGGTCATCGTCGGTTCGGACCGGGACGAGTTGCTGCGTGGGCTGGAGGCGGTGGCGAACGGTGAGCCTGCCCCCGGCACGGTGGCCGGCACGGCCACGCCCCCGTCCGGTGTGGTGTTCGTGTTCCCGGGTCAGGGGTCGCAGTGGACCGGCATGGCCCTCGAACTCCTCGACACCAACCCCGTCTTCGCCGACCGCATGCGCGC
>NZ_JBIRHU010000066.1:0-5243 GCF_044328675.1 Streptomyces sp. NPDC017890 | reverse complement strand
TAAGCCCCTGGTACCCCGCCCCGGACATACGTGCCCCCCCCCCCCGGGGCCCCCCCCCCCCCCCCCCCCCCGCCCCCCCCCCCCCCCCCCCGGCCCCCCCCCCCCCCCCGCCCCCCCCGCCCCCCCCCCCCCCCCCCCCCCCCCCCCCCCCCCCCCACGGCTGGGGCCCGGTTCAGGCGGTGAGGGTCGCGAGCAGTCGCTGCAGTGATCCGCCCAGGCCCCAGCGGGCCGCCAGTTCGTCAAGCGCCGCCGCGTCGCGCGGGGCGCGCGGCAGTTCGGTGCCGACGTCCGGCAGTGGGACGTCGTCGGCGACCCGGACGACCTTCGGGGCGACCGCGAGATACGGCCGGGCCTCGGTCAGCCGCTTGCGCTGCGAGGGTGTGAGCTTCGCCTTCGGGTCGTCGACGGCCGCCTGGATCCCGGCCAGGTCCCCGAACTCGGCGAGCAGCTTGGCCGCCGTCTTCTCGCCGATGCCCGCCACGCCCGGCAGGCCGTCGCTCGGGTCGCCCCGCAGCAGTGCCAGATCGGCGTACCCGCGGCCGTCGACGCCGTACTTCTCGCGCAGTGCGGCCTCGTCCGTGAGGTGGAGGGTGCCGACACCCTTGACCGGGTAGAGCACGCGCACGCCGCGGGCGTCGTCGACGAGCTGGTAGAGGTCGCGGTCGCCGGTGACGATGTCGACCGGGCCCCGCGCCCGCGCCGTGTACGTGCCGATGACGTCGTCCGCCTCGTATCCGGCCACGCCGACGCGGGCGATGCCGAGGGCGTCGAGGACGGCCTCGATGACCGGCACCTGGGGCGAGAGCGTGTCGGGCACCTCCTCGGTGTCCGGGCCCTCGGGGCTCTCCTCGGCGACGCGGTGTGCCTTGTAGGTGGGGATCAGTTCCACCCGCCACCGCGGGCGCCAGTCGGCGTCCATGCAGGCGACCAGGTGGCCGGGCCGGTGGTCCTTCACCAGGCGGTCGATGAAGTCGAGGAGTCCGCGCACGGCGTTCACCGGCGTTCCGTCGGGCGCCTTCACGGAGTCCGGCACGCCGAAGTAGGCGCGGAAGTAGAGGGAGGCGGTGTCGAGAAGCATCAGTCGTCCGGTCACGCCCCGCATCATGCCGCAGGTCACATGGACCCGTGGTGGAGGGTGTGTGAACTGGGTCACTCATGTGTTTGGGTCGGGACGTTCAGGGCAGGCGCGCATCCGGGCCGAAGCTGGTTGATGCATTCAACTGTTAGCGAGTCTTCGTAACGCTGAGTCGCAACACCGAGTCGATCGACGAGTCGTTCCACCGAGTCGTTCACCGATTTGTTCCACCGAGTCGTGTCACGAGTCTTCACGCCCCTGTCCCTGCCCCCGATCCAAGAGGTAAGCGTGTCAGCCAGGCTAGAGGCCGAGAACCTGTACAAGGTCTTCGGCAAAAAACCGGACCAGGCAGTCGAACGACTGCGCCAGGGAACCGACCGGGAGGAACTGCGCGCCGACGGCACCACGGCCGCCGTCATCGACGCGTCCTTCACCGTGGAACCCGGCGAGATCTTCGTGGTCATGGGCCTGTCCGGGTCCGGCAAGTCCACGCTCCTGCGCATGCTCAACGGTCTGTCGGAACCGACCGCGGGGCGCGTCCGTTTCGGGGGACAGGACCTGACCGAGCTGAGCGACCGCGGACTGCGCGAGGTCCGCTCCAAGCAGATCAGCATGGTCTTCCAGCACTTCGCGCTCTTCCCGCACCGCAGCGTCCGTGACAACGCTGCCTACGGTCTCGAAGTGCAGGGCGTGCCCCGCGCCGAGCGCGAACGCCGCGCCGACGAGGCGCTCGCCCTGTGCGGCCTGGCCGGCTGGGAGAAGTCCTGGCCCGACGAGCTGTCCGGCGGTATGCAGCAGCGTGTCGGCCTCGCCCGCGCGCTCGCCACGGACGCCGACCTGCTGCTGATGGACGAGTCCTTCAGCGCCCTGGACCCGCTGATCCGCCGCGACATGCAGGACCAGCTGATCGACCTGCAGAAGACCCTGAAGAAGACCATCGTCTTCATCACCCACGACCTGAACGAGGCCATGCGCCTGGGCGACCGCATCGCCGTGATGCGCGACGGCCGGATCGTGCAGATAGGCACCGCGCAGGACATCCTGATCCGCCCCGCCAACGACTACGTCGCCTCCTTCACCCGGGACGTCGACCGTTCCCGCGTGCTCACCGCCGGCACCGTCATGGAGACGAAGACGCGCGGCGACGAGGCCGACTGCGGCTGCGAGACCGCCACGCCCGACACGCCGTTCGCCGAACTGTGCGCGATCAGCGCCCGCGTGTCCCACTCGGTGGCGGTGCTCGACACCGACCGCCGGCTCGTCGGCGTCGTCCCCGCCCGGCGGCTCGTCGGCTTCCTCGGCGAGGACGAGGACACGGTCCCCGGCGTCTGCGACACCCCGCGGGACAAGGGCGGCGAAAAGGTGATGTCCCGTGCCTAGGATTCCCCTCGGTGACTGGGTCAACAGCACCGTCGACTGGCTGCTCGACAATGTCTCCTGGCTCTTCACCTTCTTCAAGAGCGTCTTCACCGGCGCCTACGACGGCATCAACGCCGTGCTCCAGGCCCCCGAGCCGCTGCTGCTCGCCGGTATCTTCGCCGTGGTGGCCTTCTGGCTGCGCGGTGCGTTCGCGGGCGTACTCTCCTTCGCGGGCTTCGCCTTCATCGAGTCCCTCGGTCTGTGGGACAACTCGATGGTGACCCTGGCGCTCCTGCTGGTCGCCACGATCATCGCCCTGGTCATCTCGGTGCCCGTGGGCATCTGGGCGGCCCGCTCCGACCGGGTGAGCGCGTTCGTCCGGCCGATCCTGGACTTCATGCAGACGCTGCCCGCGATGATCTACCTCATCCCGGCGATCCTGTTCTTCGGGACGGGCTCCGCCCCGGGCATCGTGGCCACCCTGATCTTCGCGCTCGCCCCCGGCGTGCGCATGACCGAGCTGGGCATCCGCCAGGTCGACAAGGAACTGGTCGAGGCCGCCGAGGCCTTCGGCACCACCCCCCGCAACACCCTGCTGCGGGTCCAGCTCCCGCTCGCGCTGCCCACGGTGATGGCGGGCGTCAACCAGGTCATCATGCTCGGCCTGTCCATGGCCGCGATCGCCGGCATGGTCGGCACCGGCGGCCTCGGCGGCGACGTCATGGAGTCCATCGGCCAGCTCAACGTCGGCCTCGGCGCCGAGGCCGGTCTCGCCATCGTGATCCTCGCGATCTACCTGGACCGCATGACCAGCGCACTCGGCACCCACGTCTCGCCGCTGGGCCGCCGCGCCGCCGCCAAGGCCCGCGCCGCCAAGGGCCTGAAGATCTGGTCCTACCGCCCCCAGCCCCAGGTCGCTGTCATCGGCATCGTGATCCTCGGCCTGGTCGCCGGCGGCATGGGCGTCTTCGGCGGCGCCGACGACTCCAAGAGCGTCGCCGACGGCAAGGACATCGGCCAGGGCAAGAAGGTCAGCCTCGGCTACGTCCCCTGGGACGAGGGCATCGCCTCCACCTTCCTGTGGAAGGAGATCCTCGAACAGCGCGGCTACGAGGTGGAGGCCAAGCAGTTCGACGCCGGGCCGCTCTACACCTCCCTGGCGCAGGGCGACATCGACCTCGTCACCAACTCCTGGCTGCCGACCACCCACGAGCAGTACTGGAAGCAGTACGGTGACCGGCTCGACGACCTCGGTTCCTGGTACGACGAGACCTCCCTGGAGCTGACCGTCCCCGCCTACATGGAGGACGTCAACTCGCTGGCGGACCTCAAGGGCAAGGCCGGCCTGTTCGACGGGAAGATCACCGGCATCGAGTCCAGCGCCGGTGAGATGGCCCTGCTGAAGAGCAAGGTCCTGGGGGAGTACGGCCTGGACAAGGAGTACAAGGTCGTCGACAGCTCGACCCCGGCGATGCTGGCCGAGCTGAAGCGGGCGATGAGCAAGAAGGAGCCGATCGTCGTCACGCTCTGGTCCCCGCACTGGGCGTACAACGACTTCGACCTGAAGAAGCTCAAGGACCCCAAGGGTGCCTGGGGTGCCGGTGACGGCGTGCACACGCTGTCCCGCAAGGGCTTCGGCGGCGACAACCCCACCGTCGCCAAGTGGCTCAAGGACTTCTCGATGACCGAGAAGCAGCTCACCAGCCTCGAGGCCGAGATCAACAAGGCCGGCAAGGGCAACCAGCAGGACGCCGTCCGCGCCTGGCTGGAGGCCAACCAGGGCGTCGTCGACAAGCTCGCCCCGGTCGAGACAGGCGCGGGCGCCACCCCGGCCGAGGCCAAGCGCCCGCTGGACGTCGCCTGGTTCCCCTGGGACGAGTGCGTCGCCGTCACCCACCTGTGGAAGAACGTCCTGGAGCGGCGTGGCTACGAGCTGAACCTGAAGCAGATGGACGTCGGCCCGGTGTACACCGGACTGGCCTCCGGGGACCTCGACCTCAACTTCGACGCCTGGCTGCCCTACGCCCAGAGCAACTACTGGGAGAAGAACAAGAACAACCTCACCGACCTGGGCACCTGGTACGAACCGACCTCGCTGGAGATCGCCGTCCCCTCGTACGTGAAGGACGTCAAGTCCCTCGCGGACCTCAAGGGCAAGGCCGACCTCTTCGACGGGAAGATCATCGGCATCGAGCCCGGCACCGGTGAGATGCAGCTGCTCAAGAACGAGGTCATGCCGGGCTACGGCCTGGAGGACGAGTACGAGGTCGTCGACGGCTCCACGCCGGCGATGCTGGCCGAGCTCAAGCGCGCCCTGGCCGACAAGGAGCCGGTCGCGGTCACGCTCTGGTCGCCGCACTGGGCGTACAGCGAGTACGAGCTGACCAAGCTGAAGGACCCCAAGAAGGCCTTCGGTGAGGGCAACACGATCCGTACCATCTCCAGCAAGGCGTTCCCCGGGCAGTACCCGCAGCTCACCGAGTGGATCAAGGACTTCCACATGAGCGAGGACGAGCTCGGCAGCCTGGAGGCGGAGATCAAGGACCGCGGTCAGGGCCAGGAGGAGGAAGCCGTGGCGGCCTGGCTGAAGGAGCACCCGGACATGGTCGGCCGGATGACCCCGCAGTAGCCGCCACCGGTACGGCCTCCCGTACCGACCGCCCCGAGGGGTGGGGGGGGGGGGGGGGGGGGGGGGGGGGGGGGGGGGGGGGGCCCCCCCCGCCCCCCCCCCCCCCCCCCCCCGCGGCCGCCCCCCCCCCCCCCCCGGCGGCGCGGGACGCCGCCAGCGGGGACGGGGCCAGCCGAGCGG
>NZ_JBIRHU010000065.1:0-5327 GCF_044328675.1 Streptomyces sp. NPDC017890 | reverse complement strand
GGGGTGTTCCGGCCGAAGGTGGACGCGGCGCTGCATCTGCACGAGCTGACGCGGGACATGGATCTGTCCATGTTCGTACTGTTCTCCTCCGCCGCCGCGGTACTGGGCAGCGCCGGCCAGGGCAACTACGCGGCGGCCAACGCCTTCCTCGACGCTCTCGCCCAGCACCGCCGGGCGCAGGGCCTGCCGGGACAGTCGCTCGCGTGGGGCATGTGGGCCCAGCGCTCCGCGATGACCGGCGACCTCGGTGAAACGGACCTCGCCCGGATGAACCGGGGCGGCATCTCCGCCCTCACCTCCGAAGAGGGCACCGCGCTGTTCGACGCCGCCACCGCGCGGGACGACGCCGTCCTCGTCCCGATCCGTATCACCGCCGCGGCGCTCCCCACCGAGGGACTGCCCGCCCTGCTGCGCGGGCTGGTCCGCGCTCCCGCGCGGCGGACCGCGTCCAACACGGCCGCGGCCGATGCGGACACTACTCTGGCGCGCACGCTGGCCGGCCTCTCCGAGGAGGACCAGGACGCCGCTCTGCTCGACCTGGTCCGCGGGCAGGTGGCGACCGTCCTCGGATATCCGTCACCCGACGACGTCGTGGTCGAACGCACCTTCCAGGAGCTCGGGTTCGACTCGCTCACCTCTGTCGAGCTGCGCAACCAGCTCAACGCCGCCACCGGCCTCAGGCTCCCCGCGACACTGGTCTTCGACCACCCCACACCGGTCGCCCTCGCGCGTTTCCTGCGAGGTGAGACGCTCGGCGCCGCGACCGACGACGCGGTCGCCGCACAGCCGCCCACCACGGGCGTGGGCCTCACGGACGACCCGGTCGTCATCGTCGGCATGGCCTGCCGCTACCCGGGCGGGGTCTCCTCGCCGGAGGACCTGTGGCGGCTGGTCGCCGACGGCGTCGACGCCGTGACCGGGGCACCGCAGGACCGAGGCTGGGACGACCCGGACGGCGAAGGACGGCACGGCGGCTTCGTCCACGAGGCCAGTCGCTTCGACGCCGACTTCTTCGGCATCAGCCCGCGCGAGGCACTCGCCATGGACCCGCAGCAGCGGCTCCTCCTCGAAACCGCGTGGGAGACCTTCGAACGGGCCGGCATCGACCCGGCCACCGTACGGGGCAGCCGGATCGGCGTGTTCGCAGGCGCCTCCTCGTCCGGCTACGGCAACGGTCTGCGGCAGCTGCCCGAGGGCGTCGAGGGCTACCTGATGACCGGCACCACCACCAGCGTGATCTCCGGCCGCGTGGCCTACAGCTTCGGCCTGGAGGGACCGGCCGTGACGGTGGACACGGCGTGTTCGTCATCACTGGTGGCGCTCCACCTGGCGGCCCAGGCGATCGGCAACGGCGAATGCTCGATGGCGCTGGCCGGAGGGGTCACGGTGATGGCGTCACCGGGCATCTTCAACGAGTTCGACCGGCAGGGCGGCCTCTCACCGGACGGCCGGTGCAAGGCGTTCGGAGCCGGTGCCGACGGCACCGGCTGGTCGGAGGGCGCGGGCCTCCTGCTCCTGGAACGGCTGTCGGACGCGCGCCGCAACGGCCACCGGGTGCTGGCCGTGGTACGGGGCAGCGCGGTCAACCAGGACGGCGCCTCCAACGGCCTCACCGCGCCCAACGGCCCCTCCCAGCAGCGGGTCATCCGCCAGGCCTTCGCCAACGCCCGGCTCGCCCCGTCCGACGTCGACGCCGTGGAGGCACACGGCACGGGCACCGCCCTCGGCGACCCGATCGAGGCACAGGCGCTGCTCGCCACCTACGGCCGGGACCGCGACCCGGACCGCCCGCTGTGGCTCGGCTCCATCAAGTCGAACATCGGCCACACCCAGGCCGCCGCCGGTGTCGCCGGTGTCATCAAGATGGTCATGGCGATGCGCCACGGCGTACTGCCGCGCACACTGCACGCCGACGAACCCACCCCCGAGGTCGACTGGGCGTCCGGTGCCGTCTCGCTGCTCCACGCCGCCACCGCGTGGCCCGCCGCGGGCCGGCCCCACCGCGCCGCCGTGTCGGCCTTCGGCATCAGCGGCACCAACGCGCACGCCATCCTCGAAGCGGCCCCGGACCCGGAGCCGCCCGCGGAGACCGAACCGGCCGGCCCGGCCGTGGACGGTGCCCCGCTCCCGTGGGCCCTGTCCGCCCGCACCGCGCAGGCCCTCGCGGCCCAGGCGGAACGGCTGCGGAGGTACGTCACCGACCTGCCCGGCGCCTCCGTCGCCGACATCGGCCACGCCCTGGCCACCACCAGGTCCCCCCACGACCACCGTGCCGTCGTCGTCGGCCGCGACACCGAGGACTTCCTGAACGGCCTGACCGCCCTCGCCGAGGGCACACCGGCGGCGCACACCGTGACCGGCGAGCCCGCGCCCGCCGGCAAGCTCGCGGTGCTCTTCACCGGCCAGGGCAGCCAGCGCGCGGCCATGGGACACGAACTGCACGCGACACACCCGGTGTTCGCCGACGCGCTCGACGCGGTCTGCGCCGAGCTGGACCAGCACCTCGAACGCCCCCTCAAGGAGGTCATGTTCGCGGCGGAGGGAACCCCTGAAGCCGCGCTGCTCGACCGCACCGACTTCACCCAGGCGGCCCTGTTCGCCGTCGAGACCGCCCTGTACCGGCTCGCGGAGGCGCACGGGGTCCGGCCCGCCTTCCTGATGGGTCACTCCGTGGGCGAACTGACCGCCGCCCACGTCGCGGACGTCCTCTCGCTCGCCGACGCGGCGGCCCTGGTGGCCGCGCGCGGCCGCCTCATGCAGGCCCTGCCCGCCGGGGGCGCGATGATCGCCCTGCAGGCCACCGAGGAGGAGGTCCTGCCCCAGCTCGGGGACCGGCAGGCACGGCTGAGCGTCGCGGCCGTCAACGGCCCCGCCGCCACGGTGATCGCCGGAGACGAGGACGCCGCCGAGGAAGTGGCCGAGCACTGGCGGACGCAGGGCCGCAAGGTCAAGCGTCTCAACGTCAGCCACGCCTTCCACTCGCCGCGCATGGAACCCATGCTCGCCGAGTTCGCCCGCGTCGCCGAGAGCCTCACCTACCGGGCCCCGCGGACACCGATCGTGTCGAACCTCAGCGGCGCCGTCGCCGACGTGGCATCCCCCGACCACTGGGTCCGGCACGTCCGGCACGCCGTCCGCTTCCTCGACGGCATGCGCGCGCTCGACTCGCTCGGCGTCACCACGTACCTCGAGCTCGGACCCGACGGCGTCCTCACCGGCCTCGGCCAGGACTGCCTGCCCGCCGCCGGCGACGCGCTGTTCGTGCCCGCGCAGCGAGCCGGGCGCCCCGAGGCACAGGCGCTGACCACCGCGCTCGCGACCCTGTACGTACACGGTCTCCCGGTCGGCCTGGAGGCGTGCTTCGCCGGGCACCGCCCGCGCCACGTCGACCTGCCGACGTACGCCTTCCAGCGCAAGCAGTACTGGCTCGCCCCGGCGGGCCGGGGCGCGGGCGACGTGACGTCGGCCGGACTCGACTCGGCCCACCACCCGCTGCTCGCCGCGGCCACCGAGATCCCCGACAGCGGCGGGACGATGTTCACCGGCGTGATATCCCGCCGCACCCACCCGTGGCTCGTCGACCACTGCGTGGCCGGCACGGTACTGCTCCCCGGCACGGCGTTCGTGGAAGTGGCGATGGTCGCCGGTGACCGCGTGCACTGCGACCGGCTCGACGAACTGACCCTCGAGGCACCGCTGGCGCTGCCCGAGCGCGGCGGCATACGGCTGCGGGTCGTCCTCGGCGAGCCCGACGACGAGGGCAACCGCGTCCTCGGCATCCACTCACGGGCCGAGGACGCCGCCCCCGACGAGCCGTGGATCCGCAACGGCAGCGGCCTGATGTCCCCCACCCCGCCGGAGCCCGACTTCGACTTCTCGGCCTGGCCGCCGCCCACCGCCACCCCGGTCGACACCACGGACCTCTACGCGGGCCTCACCGAGGCCGGTCTCGCGTACGGGCCCCTCTTCCAAGGGCTGCGCGCGGCATGGCGGCAGGACGACGACGTCTTCGCCGAGGTCGCACTGTCCGAGGAACACCGTGAGAGCGCCGGAACCTTCGGCCTGCACCCCGCGCTCCTCGACGCCGCGCTGCACGCCGTCGCCCTCGGCGGACCCGCCGACGGCGACGGCGGACCGGGCCTGCCCTTCGCCTGGTCCGGGGTGTCCGTGTACGCCATCGGCGCCGCCACCCTGCGGGTGCGGATCTCGCCCGCGGGCGGCCGGAGCGTGAGCCTCGCCGTCGCGGACGGCACCGGCGCCCCCGTGGCGGTCGTGGAGTCCCTCGCGTTCCGTCCGCTGGCCCCGCAGGCGCTCGCCGACGCCCGCCCGGACCGCGCCGACGACTCGCTGTACCTGGTCGACTGGACCGCGGTCCCGGCACCCGAGACCCCCGGGCAGCTCGGCTCCTGGGCCGTACTCGGCGCGGACGACTTCGGCGTCGGCGCCGCCATGGCCGAGGCCGGCACGCTGGTGGACACCCACGAGGACCTCGCCGCCCTCGCCGAAGTCACCAAGTCCAGCGGAACGAGCCCCGGCATGGTCGTGGTCTCCTGCCCGCCCGGCTCCGCCCCCCGCGAGCAGACCTGCCGGATCCTCGAACTGCTCCAGGGCTGGCTGGCCGACGAGACGCTGGGCGACTCGCGGCTGCTGGTGCTGACCCGCGGCGCGGTCACGGCCGGCACCGCCCGCACGGGACCGGACCTCGCCGGTGCGGCCGTGTGGGGTCTGCTGCGCTCGGCGCAGTCGGAGAACCCCGGCCGTGTTCTGCTCGTCGACCTCGACCCGGGGGCCGCCCCCGGCATCCTGGCGCTGCCCCTGGTGGCCGGCCTCGACGAACCGCAGCTGGCGATCCGGGCAGGCCGGGCTCTCGCCCCGCGACTGGCCCGGATCGGCACGTCGGCGACCCTGTTGCCGCCTGCGGGGGAGCAGGCCTGGCGCCTGGACACGACCGGCGAGGGAACGCTGGAGAACCTGTCGCTCGTCCCGAGCCCGGACGCCCTGGCACCGCTGGCCGACGGCGAGGTACGCATCGCCGTACGCGCGGCCGGCGTCAACTTCCGCGACGCGCTCATCGCGCTGGGCATGTACCCGGGTGCCGGGATCCTCGGCAGCGAGGGCGCGGGTGTGGTGACCGAGGTCGGGCCCGGTGTGACGGAGCCGGCCGTGGGGGACCGGGTGTTCGGCATGGTCGGGCACAGCTTCGGTCCGGTCGGTGTGGCGGATGCGCGGCTGCTCGTGCGTATCCCGGAGGGGTGGTCGTTCGAGCAGGCTGCGGCGACGCCGATCGTGTTCCTGACGGCGTTGTTCGGGTTGCGGGACCTGGCGGG
>NZ_JBIRHU010000064.1:0-5808 GCF_044328675.1 Streptomyces sp. NPDC017890 | reverse complement strand
GAGTTCGGCCAGCGAGATCATGATGGCCCAGAGGGTGGGCTGGACGATGTCGACGCGTTGGAGGGCGTCTTCGTCGTCGAGGACGTCGAGGAGTGACCAGTCGGTGTACGGCGCGAGGGCCTGCGCGCATGCGCGCATGCGGTCGGCGAAGACGGGGCTGGTGTCGAGGAGTTCGAGGGCCATGCCGGTCCACTGCGACCCCTGACCCGGGAACACGAACACCACCTTCCGGCCTGACTCGGCGGCGCCCATGTCCACCACCGCGTCCAGCTCCCGCAGCAGTTCGTCGCGGTCCGTCCCGACGACCACCGCACGGTGGGACAGCGCCGCCCGGGTCGACGCCAGGGACCAGCCGATGTCCACGGGGTCCGCCTGCGGGTCGTCCAGCACGAAGGCCTTGAGGCGCTCGATCTGCGCTCGCAGACCGTCCGGCCCCGCACCCGACAGCACCCACGGCACGGCGGGCGGCGCGATCCGGTCGGTTTCCGGCTCGGCAGCCTGCCCCGGAGCCTCCTCGAGGATCACGTGGGCATTGGTGCCGCTCACGCCGAACGCGGACACACCGGCCCGTCGCGCACGCTCCGAAGCCGGCCAGGGAGTCTGCTCGGTGAGCAGCCGCACGGCACCGGCGGACCAGTCGACGTGCGGCGTCGGCTCGTCGACGTGGAGGGTGCGTGGCAGCACGCCGTGGCGCAGGGCCAGCACCATCTTGATGAGCCCGGCCGCACCGGCGGCGGCCTGGGTGTGGCCGATGTTGGACTTGACCGAGCCGAGCAGCAGGGGCCGGTCGGCGGCGCGGTCCTGGCCGTACGTCGCGACGAGAGCCTGGGCCTCGATCGGATCGCCCAGCGTCGTGCCCGTGCCGTGGGCCTCGACCGCGTCGACGTCGGCGGGGGACAGTCCCGCGTTCGCCAGCGCCGCTTGGATGACGCGCTGCTGCGAGGGCCCGTTGGGGGCGGTGAGGCCGTTGGAAGCGCCGTCCTGGTTGACGGCGGAGCCCCGGACAACGGCCAGCACCTGATGCCCGTTGCGCCTGGCGTCCGACAGCCGCTCCAGAACCAGTACACCCACACCCTCGGCGAACCCTGTGCCGTCGGCCGCCGCGGCGAACGCCTTGCAGCGCCCGTCGGCCGCCAGACCCCGCTGACGGGAGAACTCGACCAACAGGTCCGGCGTCGGCATGACCGCGACCCCGCCGGCCAGCGCCAGCGTGCTCTCGCCCCGCCGGAGGGACTCGCAGGCCCAGTGCACACTGACCAGCGAGGAGGAGCATGCGGTGTCCACGGTGACGGCCGGGCCTTCGAGGCCCAGTGTGTAGGCGACGCGGCCGGAGATCACGGACGTCGAATTGCCCGTGAGGAGATACCCCTCGGAGCCCTCCGGAGTCGTCGGCTGGTCCGCCCCGTACGTGGTCGAAGCAGCACCGGCGAAGACACCGGTCCGGGTGCCCCTGAGCGTGAGCGGGTCGATGCCGGCCCGTTCGAAGGCCTCCCACGACGCCTCAAGCCACAGGCGTTGCTGGGGATCCGCGGCCAGCGCCTCGCGGGGCGAGATCCTGAAGAACCCGGCGTCGAAGTCCCCGGCTTCGTGGAGGAAACCACCGGCCCGGGTGTAGGTGGTGCCGGAGCGGCCCGGGTCCTGGTCGTACAGTCCCGCGAGGTCCCAGCCCCGGTCGGAGGGCAGACCGGTCATGGCGTCCCGTTCCCCGGCCAGCAGCCGCCACAGAGCCTCGGGCGAGTCCACACCGCCCGGCAGGCGGCAGCTCATGCCCACGACGGCGATCGGGTCGACGGCCGGGTCCACGGTGGCCGGCAGTGCTTCCACCGCCAGTGGCTCCCCGGTCGCCCGCCCCGACCCGAACAGCTCGCGTTCGAGATGCCCGGCGAGAGCGTCCGGCGTCGGGTGGTCGAAGATCACCGTGGCCTGGAGCCGGCGGCCGGTCGCGGTGCGCAGCCTGTTGCGGAGTTCCACCGCGGACAGCGAGTCGAAGCCCAGTTCCTTGAACGGCCTGTCGGCGGTGACGGATTCCACGCCACCGTGGCCGAGCACGGCCGCCGCCTGGGCGCGGACCAGGTCGACCAGGGCGGCACGCCGCTCGGGCGCCGCCAGACCGGTCAGGCCCAGGCCCGCCGCGATGGCTTCGCCCTGACCGGTGGTGCCGGCCGCAGCGCGGGCGACCGGGGCACGACCGGCCCGTGACGCCGCACCCATGACGCCCCGCAGCAGCGGGGGCACCGCGTCCGCGTGCAGCGCGGCCGGGTCGAGCCGTACCGGGACCAGCAGCGCGTCACCGGATGTCAGGCCCCTGTCGAACAGCCTGAACCCCTCCTCGGTGGACAGTGGCCGGACCCCGGCCCGTGCGAGCCGGTCCGCCTCGACGTGTTCCGTCAGCTCACTGCGCCGCTCCCAGAAGCCCCAGGCGAGGGAGACCGCGGGCAGGCCCTGAGCCCTGCGGTGCGCGGCCAGTGCGTCGAGGAACGCGTTGGCGGCCGCGTAGTTGCCCTGCCCCGGCCCGCCCAGTACGCCGGCCGCCGAGGAGAACAGGACGAACGCGGTGAGATCCCGGCCTCGGGTCAGCTCGTGCAGGTGCCATGCCGCGTCCACCTTCGGACGCAGCACGCTCCGTACCCGGTCGGGGGTGAGGGAACCGATCACGGCGTCATCGAGCACGCCGGCCGTGTGCACCACCATCCGCAGGTCCGGCATCGAGGCCACCAGCCCCGCGACCGCCTCCCGGTCGGCGAGATCGCATGCGACCACCCGGACCCGCGCCCCGTCCTCCTCCAACGCCGCGACCAGTCCGGCCGCCGCGGGAGCGGTGCCCCCGGACCGGCTCGCGAGCACCAGGTCACGCACACCGTGCTCACGCACCAGATGGCGGGCGATCGCACCGCCCAGCGTCCCCGTACCGCCGGTGACCAGCGCGGTGCCTTCACCGACCGGCCGCGGAACGGTGAGCGCCAGCTTGCCCACGTGGCGTGCCTGCGACAGGAAGCGGAACGCCTCACCGGTCCGGGCGATGTCCCAGGCTTTCAGGGGCAGCGGGGTGAACACACCCTCCTCGAACAGCGCGACCATCTCGGCGAGGAGCCGGCCGAGCCGGTCCGGGCCCGCTTCGAGCAGCTCGAAGGCCCGGTACGTCACAGCGTGGCGGTCCATCATTTCCGCCGGGTCACGGACATCGGTCTTGCCCATCTCGATCAGCCGCCCGCCCCGGCGCAGCAGCCCGACGGAGGCGTCGACCAGCTCACCGGTCAGCGAGTTGAGGACCACGTCCACGCCGTCGGGGGCCACGGCCCGGAACCGGTCCGCGAAGCCGGCGGACCGCGAGGACGCCATCCGATCCTCCGCGACGCCCAGGCCGCGCACCGCATCCCACTTCGCCGGACTCGCGGTGGCGAACACCTCCGCCCCGAGCCAGTGCGCCACCTGGACCGCGGCCATCCCGACACCGCCGGCGGCCGCGTGGACGAGTACCGCCTCACCGCGCCGCACCCCGGCCAGGTCGACGAGCCCGTACATGGCGGTGAGGAACGCGACCGGAGTCGTGGCCGCCTGCGCGAACGACCACCCGGCGGGCACCGGTGCCAGCAGCCGGTGATCAGTGACCGCCGTCGGCCCGAAGGAACCCGAGAACAGGCCCATGACCCGGTCGCCAGGGACCACCCCGTCCACCCCCGGCCCGGTCTCCAGCACGACCCCGGCGGCCTCGCTGCCCAGCAGACCGGTCTTGTCCGGGTACATCCCCAGCGCCAGGAGCACGTCACGGAAGTTGACGCCCGCGGCGTGCACAGCCACCCGGACCTGGCCGTCGCCCAGCGCTTCGGACACCTCAGGGCACGCCACACGGGCGAGGCTCTCCAGGGTGTCACCGCCGGTCGTGGCCAGCCGCCAGCTCTCTGTCCCGAGGCCGACGCCCGCGTCCGTGCGGAAGCCGGTCGTCGGGCCGTCCTCGCCGACCCGTGCCAGCCCCGGTACGAGCGCGGCGCCGCCGCGCACGGCCACCTGCGGCTCGCCGGTGCCGAGCACCGCGGGGAGCAGGGACACGTCCTCGTCCGGGAGGTCGACGAGCACGAAACGGCCCGGGTTCTCGGTCTGCGCGGTACGGACGAGGCCCCACACGGCCGCGGCCGCCAGGTTCTCCGGGGCCTCACCGGCAGCCGTGGCCACGGCGCCTCGCGTCACCAACACGAGCCGGCCGTCGGCGAACCGATCGTCCGCCAGCCACGCCCGGACCGCCTCCAGCACCTGGCTGACCAGCGCGTGAACGCCCTCCGGGCCCTCCTCCACGACACCGGATCCGAGCATCGCCACGGTGTCCGCCGACGCTGTCGAACCGTCGGCCGTGAAGGGGTTGGCGCGGTCCGCGAGCTCAGTGAGGGACTCGACGGTGACGAACGCCGCCCCGCTGGAGGCGGGCAGCGCGAGCTCGGTCCAGTCCACCCGGAACAACGCGTCCTCAGGCGCACGACTGAGCCGGCCCGCGTCCACCGGCCGCAGAACCAGGGCATCCGCCGACAGCACCGGCGCGCCCGTGACATCCGCCACCCGGACGGCCAACGCGTCCTGCCCCGCCGGCGCCAGCGCCACCCGCAGGGCCCGTGCACCCACCGCGTGCAGGGTGAGCCCGGACCACGCGAAGGGAAGATGCGGTCGACCCGGATCGGACACGAACTCCCCGAGACCGGCGCCCTGCAACGCAGCGTCCAGCAGCGCCGGATGCAGACCGCACCGATCGGCGTCTGCCTCGGCCGCACCGGGCAACGCGACCTCGGCGAACACCTCGTTCCCGCGCCGCCAGGCCGCTCGCAGCCCCCGGAAGACCGGGCCGTAGGAGTAACCGCGCACCTCCATGGAGGCGTACACCTCGTCGAGGTCGACCGGGGCGGCCCCCGCCGGTGGCCACACGTCCAGCCGGTCGACGGCCGTGCCCGCGTCCTCGCTGAGGGTGCCGACGGCATGCCGCACCCACTCCGCGTCCCGGTGCCGCCGGGAGTAGACCGTGACCGGGCGCCGCCCGGCCCCGTCCGGTCCGCCGACCGGCACCTGGATCTGTACGTCGCCGTGTTCGGGCAGCACCAGCGGGGCTTGCAGCGTCAGCTCGTCCAGCCGTCGCAGACCCAGCTGGAGACCGGCCTGCAGAGCCAGTTCCACGAACCCGGTGCCCGGCAGGACCACATCGCCGAACACGGAGTGGTCAAGCAGCCAGGGATGGGTCGTGACCGACAGCGATCCGGTCAGCACACAACCGTCGGCGTCGGGAAGCGGCAGCACCGCGTTCACCAGAGGGTGCGCGAGCCCGGTCAGACCGACACCCACAGCCTCACCACCACTGCGGACCGGCTCCAGCCAGAACCATTCGTGCTGGAAGGCGTAGGTCGGCAGGTCGATCCGTCGGGCGTGGCTTCCGGTGAAGGCGGGCTCCCAGTCGACGGGTACGCCCGCGGTGTGCAGGTGGGCGAGGGCGGTGAGGAACTGGGCGGGTCCGCCGTGGTCGCGTCGGAGGGTGCCGGTGGTGAGGGTGGTGGTGTCGGCGGCGTCGGCGGTGTCCTGGATGCCTGCGGTCAGTACGGGATGCGGGCTGGTTTCGACGAAGACGGTGTGGCCGTGGGTGAGGAGGGTGTGGATGGTGGTCTGGAAGTCGACGGTGTGGCGGAGGTTGCGGTACCAGTAGGCGGCGTCGAGTTCGGTGGTGTCGGTGAGGGTGCCGGTGACGGTGGAGTAGAAGGGGATGTCGCTGGTGCGGGGGGTGATGGGGGCGAGGGCGGTGGCGAGTTCGTTCTCGAGTTGTTCGACGTGGTCGGAGTG
>NZ_JBIRHU010000063.1:0-5968 GCF_044328675.1 Streptomyces sp. NPDC017890 | reverse complement strand
ACCAGCGGCTCTTGCCGAACGTATTGCGGAGTACCTGCCGGAACGCCTGGGCAGCCCTGACCGGGACGAGCGCCGGTGGACGACGTGCGTGCGCCGCAAACCGTACCTGCCCGACGAGCAAGCGGATTTCGCCGATATCATCGACACGGTCGATCCGTCCTCCGAAGAGGAAGACATCGTCGTATACCTCACCGATCTGCCGCGCCGCGAGGACACCCTCCCGGTGGTGGCCGACGTCAGCGCCGACCACAAATTCGCGCTCATCTCGGTCGCCGGAGTGGGCGGCATCCACATCGAGCGCCGCGTCCGCACCATCACCGAACTCGCCATCGCCCACATCCTCGGTGAGCCGGCACTCATGCCCCCCCGGTGCGGCGCGACGGTTCCGGTCTGCGCAAGTTGAGGACGGCATCCGGTACTTCGCGCCCTCTGGACTGCGGCGACTGCGACTGTTGTCGGGGATGGTGCGCGCCAACCGGCCGTGGCGACTGGTCACCGGACTGTCGAAGGTCCTCGTCGGCGCCTTCGCCACGGGTGCGATCGCGCTGGCCACCAACACGATCTGGTTGTTCGCCGACACGATGGGGCCATGGCGTATGAGTGTGGCGATGATTTTGTCGATCGTGGCGATCATTCTCTGGCTGATCCTCGACCACGAACTCTGGGAGCGGCCGAAGTCGCCGGCGGAACGCGATCGATCGGTGCTGTACAACACCGCGACCGTAGTCACCCTGGTCATCGGTGTCGTCGTGCTGCATGTGGCCCTGTTCTGCCTGCTGCTGTTCACCGCGTGTCTGACTCTTCCCTCGGAACTGCTGTCCAGTGTTCTCGGGCACGGGGTGAACTTCTCCGACTACCTGACGCTCACCTGGCTGCTGGCGTCCATCGCGACCATCGGTGGGGCCCTCGGTTCGGGTCTCGAGGACGACGCCGCCGTCAAAGAGGCGGCGTACGGGGTCCGACAGCGGCAACGCATCGAGGAAACGCGGAGTCGGTCGAACGAGGCGCGATGATCGCGGCCCGGCGAAACATGCGTCCCAACTCAAAAGCGCCGACGAGGTTTGCGATGTACCGTCTGCCGAACCCGCACCGGCACGTCCTGAAACCGGCCCTTGATCGAAACTCGCCGACCAGTACAAACCCGATAGCCCCGTCCACTGATTTTGCCTTCGGGGCGTCAAACGGGCGTCAAACGGGGCAGTCCGAACAAACGGGATCTCGCGGTCGGCTACTCGGAACCAACGCGAAAACACGGGACAGGCAGCTGGTGTGGGCACAGTGTCCGATGAAGAAATGTCATCAGGTTGAGACAGATCGCGGTGGCCATACCGTGAGACCCGACATGAACGCGCATGTCACGGCGTCTCGAAATGTCATCGGCAGCGAGACCCTACACGAAGCACAGATCAGAGGACACACATGCCCACGCCATCAGATGATCGGCTTGAACTCCTCGCGAAGCGCTGCAACGCCGACCTCGGCGATTCTGATCTGTGGTTCCGCCCGGATGGCTACCCGCGCAGCCTTGCTCTGTGCATCATCGACTCGATCGCGTCCACCGGCGCACACTACAACTCCGTCAAAAACGTCCTGAGGCATTACATCGACTTCCGGCAGGCGCAGGGCGGTGATGCCGACACCGACAATGCCGGCGCCCTGTTGGAGACTTTCGACGAACTCGGCGGCCCGAAGGAGTGGGCCGAGATGACGAACAACCGCAAACCGACCTCGACGACCAAAGGTGCTCCGCTCAAGGCTGCGGCTATTCATGAGGCTGCCGGGCGGCTGCGTGAGCTGGGAATCGACAGCACCGACGACCTCCGCGCCGCCGACGCCGACGATCTCGCGAGCGCGAAGAAAGCCTGGGCGCGGGTACCTGGCCAGCGTTCCGGGATCACCTGGAACTACTTCCTGATGCTCGCTGGTACTCCCGGTGTGAAAGCTGATCGCATGGTCATCCGCTACGTCGCCGACGCGATCGGAGCGGTCGCGGAGAATGTGAGCGCAACCGATGCCGCGATGCTTGTGAAAGCGGTCGCCGAAAAATGCGGCCACAACGTCACCCATCTCGATCATGCGATCTGGCGATTCGAATCCGGCCGACCTGTGAACCAACAGAGCTGAGCGCTAGCTGCGGAGCGACCAACTGCACGCCTGACCTTCTGAGTTCAGCGATTCTCCGCCAACGGAACATGTCGGCGGGCCGTGCCACTCTTGCTGTGAAACAGGGCGATGAGACTGCGAGTCGCATCTGCGTTGATCGTGTCCGAGCTTCGCGGGGAAAACGACAGGAGTGAGGTTCAGATGAGTGCTGCGAAAAAGGGTTCACCCGCTGAAGGAGTGGTGGAATTCATCGGTTTCGTTGTCTTCTTGGTGATTGTCATCGGAGCGATTGCCACAGCATGTTCATAAACTCTGGCCGGTGGACGAGTTATCTGCTGGGCGCCTGTTTCGAGGAGTACGACGACCATGAATACTCACCATCATGAGTAACGGACGCAACGCCGACCCCACGGTAGTTGTCGAGAAGAAGAACCGTATTCGCGACACTCATGTGGCGGCGTTGAATTCGCTCGCGGACCGTATCGCCGACTCTGTCGGGCTCCCCCACGGACACGTGCCCTACGTGGATCCGGATCTCGGTGGAATCGATGCGCGAGTTCTTGTTCTGCTGGACAACCCCTCCACGAAAGCTGAGGCCGGGACCGGGTCGGGTCTGCTCAGTCTCGACAACAACGACCGCACTGCACGCAACTGTCGCGAAGCGTATGCCCGCGCCGGTATTTCGTGGTCGGACGTGGTGCATTGGAATGTCGTCCCGTTCCCTGTCTCCGGGGTCAAGAACGGTGGTTCCACCCCGGCCGAACGTGCCCGCTCGGCTCAGTGGACCCGAGAGTTCGTCGCGTTGTGCCCGAATTTGGAGATAGTGCTGTTGTTGGGTGTCGCCGCACGGGACGGGTGGGAGCGCGCCGGCATCGAACGCGACGTGTATGTCGTTCCGGGAAACATTCCTCATTGCTCCGATCGTGGCTTGAACTCGGCCGGCGGACGGGAACGATTCGACGCCGCCATCACCGACATCGCCAGGATGCTTTCCACCGGAAACCACCACACCAGCAGAAAGCGGACATCGATGAACGAGACACCCTCGTCGAACAGTTCATTATCAGAGCCCACTCGACCAGGCACTGCTGCAATGGACCTGTTCGAGGGCGCCGGCCCTGGCAGCGAACTCGCTGTCTCCGTCGAGCCGGAAGGCATTCTCGTTGCCGGGGACCCGGAGGTCGTAGCCGGCTACCTCGCGCGCCTGACCGATCTCGCCGGCGAGGCACTCGATGTTTCCGGCGTCAGCACAACCTCGATGGCCAATGTCGCCGCCGCTGCCGTCGGAGCGAAATCTATTGCCGCCCAGGCCGGTCAGTTCGTGCGACTGTCACCGGACAGCGTCCAGGCATTGAAGACGTACAAAGCGTTGCCGGGTGACAGCGGGTTCTTCCGAATGACCGTCGTCGACCAAGCAGGGAAGTTCCGCCAGCAACTGCAATGGCAGAAAGTATCCCTCGGCCCCACCCAAGCACTGTCCTTCCAACTCATCGCGGTGCAGGTCGCCCTCTCGGTGGCCATCGCGTCGGTGAACGAATCGATCGCCCGCGTCGACGGTAAAGTCGAACAACTCCTCGCCCTCGCCCAAGCGTCCCGAGTCGGTGACGTGGTCGGTCATTTCACAACCTTGGATCGGCTCGTCACCACCCTCGACGAACACGGAACACTGCCGACCGCAGACTGGGAATCTGTTGCCGGACTCCGGCCCACCCTGAATGTGACCATCGAACGCCTCCGAGAACACGTCAAACGCACCTTGGCCGGGTTCGATGCCACTCGCCCGGTCCAGGATCGCGCCGACTATCTCCGCCGAGCAATCGAAGAGAACCGGCTCGGCGAATCCCTGCACCTGTTGGTGGTCGGTGAGCAGTCGCTCTATCTGTGGCAGCGGTTGCGGATCGCGCGCGTGCAGGCCACCGAGCCGCAGCATCTGCAGGTGGTGCTCGACGACGCACGCACAGTGCTGGCAGAGCATTTCGAACGCGACGGCGAACTGTTGCTGCACGCGCGGTCGGAACTGTCGAACTTTGCAAAAATGCACCGACTCGACGGATTCCGGTGGGGCGCCGCCCACAATCTCAAACACGACATCGTCAAACTCAAGAACGACCTCGACGACTTCGCGCAGGCACGTGGCAGCCAGGTCATGGGATGGACCGACCACGAGAGTCCCAGCGTCGTCGACGCCCTGGCGGAAGTCGGCAGTCGGGCAGCGTCCGCAGGCAGTGCTGTCGCCGGCGCGGCCGGCAAAGCGATCGGTGCCGGTGTCTCAGGAGTCGGATCCGGGCTCGGGTGGGTGGGCCGCGGGATCGGAAACCTCGTGGGCTCGGGAAACCAACACGCAGACAAAGTCGAGATACCGACACCTACAACGGAACATCGTCTCGCGGGTGCAGCCACCGCAACCGCACAACCTGACGAGGCGAATCCGAACTCGTGCGACGGCGACGATTCGACATCCGAATCCTCCATGCTCACACACCAACCCGATCGAATCATGCCGTCTTCCGCCCCGATCGCGTACGACGACGACATCTTGCAGCTCATGCTCTTCGGCCATCTACAGGTCGGCGACCAGCTGACGTATCACGATACCGGCCGCGGGCTCACCTACATCGCAACGATCACGCGGGACGGGGCCCTCGACGTCGACGGGAAACGCTACGGGCCACCCTCGGCGCCGTTGACGGACATCATGGGCCGGCAACGGCACGGTTGGAGGGACTGGCAACTGGCCGATGGGCGGCAACTTCGACAGCTGCGGCGACAAGCGTACGCAGAAATGCGCCGCTGACACCCGTCCTAGCTCTGCCACCACACGCCGACCCGTCCACAGGATGAAGCGATCACAAATGACAATGAAAAAATCCTGGCTAGCAGCGCCGATCCTGCTTCTCGCGCTCAGTGCATGCAGCGACCAGGGCACATCCACCGAACCTGCCTCGTCTGAGGGAGCAACTGCAACCGCCACGACACCGAGCTCCTCAGGGACACTCACACCGGTCTCCAGTACCACGATTGTGGAACCCACGACGGAAACCATCGTCGAACCGCCCACAGCGGAGGCAACATTCATCGACACGCCCACGCCGGCGGTGACCAAGCACATCGACTACTGCACCTCGCCCGGCCCGAACACCGCGTTCACGGACGGAACATACGGTTGGACGGACGAATGCGCCGGCCCCGCAGCGATCAACCGGGTCAGCGAAATCACCGCCAACGGAGGATCCTGCGACGGAACCACGTGCACCAACTCACTAGGAATGACCTTCCCCGACCCTCGGGCCGAAGCCGGAATGACCGATGCACCGCCAACAGCTGGCACTCCTCGGACCACGACAAGCACCCCGACAGTAACGAATCCGCCGAACCATCCCCAGGTCCTGTGGTCGAATTGCCTGCAGCAAGGCAACACCCCGGAACAATGCCGGGAAATACTCGACAACTGATTCTCACGCCCAGCGAAAGCCCGGCCAGTCCTGAGCACGTCGGAGCTGCAATTCCGGGGCGGTCTCGACACTCTCACCCGACTTTGATCCACACATTCACTGAGTAGGTCCTGTGGTTTGACTGTATGTTTTTCCGCATCAGCACTCGAGTACCGTCCGACACTGATGGAGACGATATTCGACGTAGGTTCTGCACACGGGTTCTCGACGGAACGAAGAGAAACCCGCTGCGGAGACCCGAATCGGATACTCACTGCATCCTCGGCCACTATCACCTGGGCCACTCGGTACGAGGAAAACACACCGCACACCTTTGGGGGCTCTCCGCATTTGAGCGGGGCGTGTGCTGATTTCATGCTGCTGGTCTCTGCCCTCGGGTGAGGGCGATGTGGACCATGATGCGCCTTCGGTAG
>NZ_JBIRHU010000062.1:0-6262 GCF_044328675.1 Streptomyces sp. NPDC017890 | reverse complement strand
AAACCCTCCAACACCACCCGCTCACGCCGCTCACGACGCCACGACGACAACGCCGGCAACACAGCACTCAACGGCTCATCACCAGACAACCGGAGGGCCGACGCGACAGCTTCCACGTCCTGGTCCTCGACGGCTTCCCAGAACTCCGCGTCCACCGGGTCGACCACGCCGGCCGCACCGGCCCGCGCGGCCGCCGCCAGCCAGTACCGTTCCCGCTGGAACGCGTACGTCGGCAGCTCGACCCGCCGCGCACCAGCCAGAAGCGGCTGGAAGTCCACTCGTACGCCGGATACATGAAGCCGGCCGAGTGCGGTGAGCAGTGCTTCCGGTTCGGAGCGGTCCTTACGCAGGACGGCGATGAGCTGCGCCTGTCCGGTGAGGGTCTCCTGCGCCATACCGGACAGGACACCGTCCGGTCCCAGCTCCAGGAAGACACCGACGCCCTGGTCCTCCAGCCAGCGCACCCCGTCACCGAAACGGACAGCCGCACGGACATGGCGTACCCAGTACTCCGCCGACGCCACGTCCGCCTCGGCCCGACCGGTCACGTTCGACACGACCGGGATCGACGGCGCGGCGTAGGTCAGCGACTCGGCGACCCGGCGGAAGTCCTCCAGCATCGCGTCCATGTGCGGCGAGTGGAACGCATGACTCACCCGCAGCTTCTTCGTCTTCCACCCCAACCCGGAGAACCGATCCCCCAGCTCCGCCACCACATCGGCGTCACCGGCGATCACCACCGAGGACGGACCGTTCACCGCGGCGAGAGACACCTCCGCCTCCCGGCCCTCCAGATACGGAGCCACCGCAACCTCATCCGCACCCACCGCCAGCATCGCGCCACCCGCCGGCAACGCCTGCATCAACCGCCCCCGCGCCGCCACCAGCGTCACCGCATCGTCCAGAGACAACACCCCGGCCACATGCGCCGCGGCCAGCTCACCGATCGAATGCCCGGTCACATAATCCGGCCGTACACCCCAGCTCTCCGTGAGCCGGTACAAGGCCACTTCCAGAGCGAACAGACCCGGCTGCGTGTACCCGGTCTGATCCAGCAGCTCGCCGTCCTCACCGAACATCACCTCGCGCAACGGCCGGTCCAGCACCCGGTCGAACCCCGCACACACCGCATCCAACGCCTCCGCGAACACCGGATACGCCTCGTACAGCTCCCGGCCCATCCCCGCCCGCTGCGACCCCTGCCCCGAGAACAACACCGCCGTCAGCGCGTCCTTGTGCACGCGGCCCGTGACGACGCGTGCCGCCGGGCGGGCGTCCGCCAGGGCTGTCAGGTCCGCCAGAAGCATGTCGTGGGTGCCGGCCACAGCGACGGCGCGGTGTTCCAGGGCGGACCGGCTGGTCAGGAGGGAGTGGGCCAGGTCGTCCAGACGGATGTCCGGGTGGGCTACGAGGTGGGCGCGCAGGCGGTCGGCCTGGGCGCGCAGTGCGTCGGTGTTGCGGCCGGAGAGGGTGATCGGGACGAAGGGGGTCTCGGTGCGGTCGGCGGCCGGTTCACCGGAGGGCTCGGGAGCCTGTTCGAGAATGACGTGTGCGTTGGTGCCGCTCACGCCGAACGACGAGACGGCGGCACGACGAAGGGCGCCCGCCTCCGGCCAGTCCACGTTTTCGGTGAGCAGCTCGACCGCCCCGGCCGACCAGTCCACGTGCGAGGTGGGCCGGTCGATGTGCAGGCTCTGCGGCAGCACTCCCCGGCGCAGCGCCATGACCATCTTGATGATGCCGGCGACACCCGAAGCGGCCTGCGTGTGGCCGATGTTGGACTTGACGGAGCCCAGCCGCAGCGGACGGCCGGCCGGCCGGTCCTGGCCGTAGGTGGCCAGGAGCGCCTGCGCTTCGATGGGGTCGCCGAGGGTCGTTCCGGTGCCGTGGGCTTCCACCGCGTCCACGTCGGACGCGGACAGCGCGGCCTCGGCGAGCGCCTGCCTGATCACGCGTCGCTGGGCGGGGCCGTTGGGCGCGGTGAGGCCGTTGGAGGCGCCGTCCTGGTTGACGGCGGAGCCCCGGACGACCGCGAGGACCTGGTGGCCGTTGCGCAGCGCGTCCGAGAGGCGTTCCACGAGGAGCAGGCCGATCCCTTCCGACCAGCCGGTACCGTCGGCGGCCTCGGCGAACGGCTTGCAGCGGCCGTCGGGCGCGAGTCCGCGCTGCTTGCTGAACTCGGTGAACGCGGCGGGACTCGCCATGACGGTCACACCGCCGGCGAGGGCCATGGTGCACTCGCCCTTGCGCAGTGACTGGATGGCGAGGTGGAGGGCGACCATCGACGACGAGCAGGCCGTGTCGATCGTCATCGCGGGGCCTTCGAGGCCGAAGACGTACGAGATGCGACCGGAGGCGACGCTCGTCACGTTGCCGGTGAGGAGATGACCCTCGACGCCTTCGGGAAGGTCGCCGGCGTCGGAGCCGTAGGGCTGGGAGGAGGCGCCGACGAACACGCCGGTGCGGGTTCCGCGCAGCGCGGACGGCGCGATACCGGCCCTTTCGAACAACTCCCAGGAGCTTTCGAGGAGCAGCCGTTGCTGCGGGTCCATGGCGAGCGCCTCACGGGGTGAGATCCCGAAGAGCCCGGTGTCGAACAGGTCGGCGCCGTCCACGAAGCCGCCGGCCCCGGTGGAGCTGGCGGCCGTTCCGTCGCGGCCGGTGTCGAGCAGCGAGCCGAGGTCCCAGCCGCGGTCGGTGGGGAACGGCGTGATGGCGTCGTCGCCGGAGACGACCAGGTCCCACAGCTGTTCCGGGGAGGTGACTCCGCCGGGGTAGCGGCAGCTCATGCCGACGATGGCGATCGGTTCCCGCTGGGATGCAGTCAGCTCGTTGTTCTGCCTGCGCAGCCGCTCGGCGTCCTTCAGCGCGGCCCGCAGGGCTTCGACGACTCGGTTGTCCTTGGTTGTCATCATCAGCTCCGATTCAGGCCGTGTTCAGGAGTCACTGCTGTCGAGGGCGATCTCGATCAGGTTGTCGATGTCCATCGAGTCGAGTTCGCTCGACTCGTCCTCGGTGGGTGCTGCGGCGGGCGTCGCGGGGTCGGCCGGCCCGGTGAGGCTCAGCAGGGAGGTGAGCAGTCCGGCCTCGCGCAAGCGGGTGATCGGCACGGTTGCGAGCAGCCGTCGGATCTCGTCCTCGCCGGGTTCCGCCGTGCCGTCGCCGTCCGCCGTCTCGAAGAGGGCCCCGGCCAGGTGCTCGGCGAGCGCCGCTGGAGTCGGGTAGTCGAAGACCAGCGTGGAGGGCAGCCGTAGGCCGGTAGCACCGTTCAGCTGGGTGCGCAGCTCGACGGCGGTCAGCGAGTCGAAGCCGAGCTCGAGGAAGCTCTTGTCCGTGTCGACCTCGGATGTGTCCTGGTAGGACAGGACCTCGGCGACGCCAGCACGTACGAGTTCCCGAAGGTGCCGTGCGCGTTCGGGTGCCGTGAGGCCGGTGAGCCGGTTGCGCAGCGCCTGGCCCCCTTCGGTGCCGTCGGACGTTTCCCGGCCGTCGCGCTGTTCGGCCTGCTCGGCCGCCAGCAGCTCCCGCACCTCCGGTACTCCGTCGAGGAGTGGACGGCGGCGGCGCGCGGTGTAGGCGGGGACGAACCGTTCCCAGGCGACGTCGGCTACGACGACGCAGGTCTCGTCCCGTTCCAGGCAGGAACGCAGCGCGGTGACCGCGAGGCCGGGCGCCATGGCGCGCAGTCCGCGACGCAGCAGTTGCTCCCCGGCCTCGCCCGCGGCGAGGCCGCCTTCGGCCCAGGGGCCCCAGGCCACCGAGGTGGCCGCGAGGCCGCGGGCCCGGCGCTGCTCGGCCAGGGCGTCGAGGAAGGCGTTGCCCGCCGCGTACGCGCCCTGCAGGCCACTGCCCCAGACGCCGGCGATCGAGGAGAACAGCACGAACGCGTCCAGGTCGGCGTCACCGAGGACACGGTCGAGGTTGGCCGCTCCGGCAACCTTCGCCGTCATCACACGGACGTAGTCGTCGAGTTCCGTCCCGTCGACGGGGGTGTCCTGTCCGACACCCGCGGCGTGTACGACGGCGCGGACCGGAGAACCCTCCGCTTCCAGCCCCTTGACCAGCTCCGCCACCGAGTCGCGATCGGCCACGTCGCAGGCGGCCACGGTGACCCGTCCGGCGCCGAGAGCGGACAGTTCGGTCTCCAGTTCCGCGGCGCCCGGCGCCTCACGGCCCCGTCGGCTGGTCAGCACGACGTGCTCGGCACCCGAGGTGAGCAGCCACCGCGCGACGTGAGCGCCCAGGGCACCCGTGCCACCGGTGACGAGCACGGTGCCCGCGGGCTGCCAGCCGTCGGCGGTGCCGCCCGCAGCGGGCGGAGCGAGCGGGGAGCGCAGCAGCCGTCGCGCGTAGGTCCCGGACTGTCGTACGGCGACCTGGTCCTCGTACTCGGTTCCCGTGAGGACCGCGGTCAGCCGCTCGGCCGCCCGTTCGTCGGCGACGGTCGGCAGATCGACGAGGCCGCCCCAGCGTTCCGGGTGCTCCAGGCCGATGACCCTGCCCAGGCCCCAGACCTGAGCCTGCGCCGGCGAGATGCCGGCCGTGACGTCCCCACGTCCGGTGGACAGGGCGCCGCGAGTGGCCAGCCACAGCGGGGCCGCGACACCCGCGTCCCCGAGTGCCTGGGTGAGCACCGCGGTGCCCGCGGTGCCGAACGGCAGCGCATCGTGCCCGCCGAAAGGCCGTTCGTCGAGGGCGAGGAATGACAGGACCCCGGCCAGTGGGCTCTCCTCCGCGATCCGGCGCAGTCGATCGGTCAGGACGGACCGGTCCAGGCCGGCTTCGTCCACATCGAGCCGGACCACTACGGCACCCCGCCCGGCGTACGTGGTCGCTACGGTGTCCGCCCACTCCCGGGCCAGATCATCGGTGGGGGTCACCAGGAGCCAGGTCCCGGTGAGACTGCCCCCGGCCTGCCCGGTCAGCGGCTTCCACTCGACCCGGTAACGCCAGTCGTCCACCACCGACTGCTCCCGCTGCCGCCCGTGCCACCCCGCCAACGCGGGCAACACCGCCCGCAACGCCTCCTCCTCCACCGCCAGCGTGCCCGCCAACGCACCCGAGTCCAGCCGCTCCACCGCCGACCAGAACGCACCGTCCACCACCGAACCAACACCCACCTCAGCGGACACACCACCCGGCTCCAGCCAGTAATGACGCCGCTGGAAGGGGTAGGTGGGCAGGTCGACGCGGCGGGCACCCGTGCCGGAGAAGTACGCCGGCCAGTCCGGGGTCACGCCCCCGACGTGCAGACGGCCCAGAGCCGTGAGCAGTGCTTCCGCTTCGGAGCGGTCCTTACGCAGAGCGGCGACGAGCTGCACGTCCCCGGTGAGGGACTCCTGCGCCATACCGGACAGGACACCGTCCGGCCCCAGCTCCACAAACACACCGACACCCTGGTCCTCCAGCCAACGCACCCCGTCACCGAAACGGACAGCCGCGCGGACATGGCGTACCCAGTACTCGGCGGAAGCGACATCAGCCGAGACCTCGCCGGTCACGTTCGACACGACCGGGATCGACGGCGGGGAGTAGGTCAGCGACTCGGCGACCCGCCGGAAGTCGTCCAGCATCGCGTCCATGTGCGGCGAGTGGAACGCATGACTCACCCGCAGCTTCTTCGTCTTCCACCCCAACCCGGAGAACTGGGCACCCAGCTCGGCCACGGCATCGGCGTCACCGGCGATCACCACCGAAGAGGGACCGTTCACCGCTGCGAGAGACACCTCCGCCTCCCGGCCCTCCAGATACGGGGCCACCGCAGCCTCGTCCGTACCGACGGCCAGCATCGCGCCACCCGCCGGCAACGCCTGCATCAACCGCCCCCGCGCCGCCACCAGCGTCACAGCGTCGTCCAGGGACAACACCCCGGCCACATGCGCCGCGGCCAGCTCACCGATCGAATGCCCGGTCACATAGTCGGGCCGGATACCCCACGATTCCGTGAGCCGGTACAAGGCCACTTCCAGAGCGAACAGCCCCGGCTGCGTGTAGCCGGTCTGGTCCAGCAGCTCACCCTCCCCGGCGAACATCACCTCACGCAACGGCCGGTCCAGCACCCGGTCGAACCCCGCACACACCGCATCCAACGCCTCCGCGAACACCGAATAGGCCCCGTACAGCTCCCGGCCCATCCCCGCCCGCTGCGACCCCTGCCCCGAGAACAGCACCGCCGTCAGAGTCGTCTCGTCACGGACGACACCCCTCACCACACCAGCAGACGGAGCACCCTCCGCCACCGCGTCCAGACCCCGCAGCAGCT
>NZ_JBIRHU010000061.1:0-7022 GCF_044328675.1 Streptomyces sp. NPDC017890 | reverse complement strand
GCCGCAGCGTACGCACCCTGACCACTACCACCCCACACACCCGCGTTCGACGAGAACAGCACGAACGCGTCCAGCTCCGCCCCACCCAGCAACTCATCCAGATGACGCGCACCCGCCACCTTCGCCGCCAGGACGTCCGAGAGCTGTCCGGCGTCGATGGTGGCGAGGTCGGCGAAGCGGCCGACGCCGGCGGTGTGCACGACGGCCGACGGCGGGTGCTCCGCCAGCAGTGCGGCCACGGAGTCCCGGTCCGCCACATCGCAGGCGGCCAGTGTGACCCGCACGCCCGTTCCGGTCAGCTCCGCGGCCAGCTCCTGCGCCCCCGGTGCGTTCTGGCCCCGGCGACTCGTCAACACCAGGTGCTCGGCACCGTTGGCCGCCGCCCACCGCGCCACGTGCGCACCCAGCGCGCCCGTACCGCCCGTGACCAGCACCGTCCCACGCGGCGACCACGACCGCACCACCGGCGCGTCCCCCAGCGGGGCGCGCAGCATGCGTCGTACGAACACACCCGACGTGCGGACCGCGAGCTGGTCCTCATCGCCGCAAGCGCCGGCGAGGACCGCGGCCAGCCGGTTCGCGGAACGCTCGTCCAGCGCCTCGGGGAGGTCCAGCAGGCCGCCCCAGCGATCCGCGCACTCCAGGCCGACGACCCGCCCCAGGCCCCATACCTGGGCCTGCACCGGAGCCGTCGGAGCGTCGGAACGCCCCACCGAGACGGCGCCCCGGGTGACCAGCCACAGCGGGGCGCCGATACCGGCGTCGCCCAGCGCCTGTACCAGGGCCACCGTGTCCGCCAGGCCCCGGGAGACCGGGGCGGCGCCCAGTCCGTTCTCGGCCAGGCCGAGCAGTGAGACCACGCCGTCGATCCCGTCCCTCCCGTCGAGCTCCGACAGTCGGCCTGCGAGGTCGAGGCGGGACGCCCGGCCGTCGACGGCCAGGCGCACCACGTCCGCGCCGTGGGTCTCCAGTACCTCGGACACGGGGTCGGGGTCCGCTCCCGCGGACACCACGAGCCAACGCCCGGACAGTGCGGCCGACTTCGGTGACAGGTGCTTCCACGACACGGAGTAGCGCCACTCGTCCACCCGCGACCGTACGTTCCGGCGGCGCCGCCACGCCGACAACGCCGGCAGCATCGCGCTCACCGTCTCGTCGTCGTCGACTTCCAGGGTCCTCGCGAGGGCCGCGACGTCCCCGTGCTCGACCGCCTCCCAGAAACCGGCGTCCTCGGTGCCGCCCGCGAGGGTGACGTCGAAGCCGGCCGGCAGCGGTTCGAGCCAGTAGCGCTCGCGCTGGAAGGCGTACGTCGGGAGGTCGACGCGGCGTCCGCCGGCCAGCAGCGGGGACCAGTCGACGGCCAGGCCCCGCACCCAGCCCTCCGCCAGGGAGGCGGTCAGCCGGTCGGGGCCGCCTTCACCACGCCGCAGCGTGCCGAGGACGGCAGCCGTGACACCGGCGTCGTCGAGCGTCTGCTCCACGCCCACGGCCAGTACGGGGTGGGCGGAGACCTCGATGAAGAAGCGGTGGCCCTGCTCGGCCAGTGCGCGCGTGGCCTCGTCGAAGCGGACGGTGTGGCGGAGGTTGGTGTACCAGTACTCGGCGTCCAGGCCCGTGGTGTCCAGCCAGTCACCGGTCACGGTCGAGAAGAACGGCACCTCGGCGGTGCGCGGTCGCAGTCCGGCCAGGACCTCGAGCAGCTCGGCGCGGACGGTCTCCACGTGCGACGAGTGGGAGGCGTAGTCGACGGGGATACGGCGGGCCCGGATCTCGTCGGCCTCGCAGGCGGCGAGCAGGGCGTCCAGTTCGGCCACGTCGCCGGAGACGACGACGGACGACGGCCCGTTGACCGCCGCGACGGACAGCCCGTCGGTCAGCCGTTGCCCGACCTGCTCCGCCGGCAGCGCGACGGACACCATGCCACCGAGGCCGGACAGGGCGAGGATCGCCTTCGACCGCAGTGCCACGACCCGGGCCGCGTCGTCGATGGAGAGCGCTCCGGCCACGCAGGCGGCCGCTATCTCGCCCTGGGAGTGGCCCACCACGGCGGCCGGCTCGATGCCGTACGAACGCCAGGTCTCCGCCAGCGACACCATCACCGCCCACAGCACCGGCTGGACCACGTCGACACGCTCGAGGGCCTCGGCGTCGTCGAGGACGTCGAACAGCGACCAGTCGACGTAGGAGGAGAGTGCGGTGGCGCATTCCCGCATGCGTTCCGCGAACACCGGTGAGGTGTGCAGGAGTTCGGTGGCCATGCCCACCCACTGGGATCCCTGGCCGGGGAACAGGAACACGTTCTTGCCCTGGAGGTCGGCCGTGCCCCGCACCACTCCCTTCGCCGTCTCACCCGCGGCGAGTACGGCCGCGGCGGACGCCGGGTCGGAGCCGATCAGCACGGCGCGGTGGTCCAGCGTGGCGCGGGCGGTGGCGAGGGAGTAGGCGATGTCCAGCGGTGAGAGGCCGCTTCGGGCCCTCGCGTGCACGCCGAGCCGTTCGGCCTGGGCGGACAGCGCCTCGGGTGACTTGGCGGACACCAGCCACGGCACGACCGTCTCTTCGGCGGCCGGCTGCCGCTCCGGTGCGGCCGGGGCCGCCAGTGCTTCCGGGACCACCGGTGCTTCCTGGACCACCGGTGTGTCGTCCGGGGCCTGCTCGATGATGAGGTGGGCGTTGGTGCCGCTGACGCCGAAGGAGGAGACGCCCGCGCGGCGCGGCCGGTCGGTGTCGGGCCACGGCATGGCCTCGGCGAGGAGTTCGACGGCGCCTTCGGACCAGTCGACGTGCGGGGTCGGCTCTTCGGCGTGGAGGGTCTGGGGCATGATGCCGTGGCGCATGGCCATGACCATCTTGATGACACCGGCGACACCGGAGGCGGCCTGGGAGTGGCCGATGTTCGACTTGACCGAGCCGAGCCGCAGCGGACGGTCGGGGTCGCGGTCCTGGCCGTACGTGGCCAGCAGCGCCTGCGCTTCGATGGGGTCGCCGAGGGTCGTCCCGGTGCCGTGCGCCTCCACCGCGTCCACGTCGGAGGCGGCCAGTCGGGCGTTGGCGAGGGCCTGGCGGATGACGCGCTGCTGGGAGGGGCCGTTGGGGGCGGTGAGGCCGTTCGAAGCGCCGTCCTGGTTGACGGCGGAGCCCCGGACGACGGCGAGGACCTGGTGGCCGTTGCGGCGCGCGTCCGACAGCCGCTCGATGAGCAGCAGTCCCGCGCCCTCGGACCAGCCGGAGCCGTCGGCGCCCGCGCCGAACGCCTTGCAGCGCCCGTCCGGTGCGTTGGCGCCCTGCCGGTCGAACTCGGTGAAGACGCCGGGGGACGCCATGACCGTCACGCCGCCCGCCAGCGCCATCGAGCACTCGCCGTTGCGCAGTGCCTGCGCCGCCAGGTGCAGCGCCACCAACGACGACGAGCAGGCCGTGTCGACCGTCACCGCCGGTCCCTCGAGCCCGAAGGCGTAGGCGATCCGGCCGGAGATCACACTCGTGGTCGTGCCGGTCATCAGGTAGCCCTCGACACCTTCGGGCATCGCGAGGACGTTGCCGGTGTAGTTGGAGTGCGAGGAACCCGCGAAGACGCCGGTGCTGCTGCCGCGCAGCGCCGCCGGGTCGATGCCCGCGCGTTCGAACGCCTCCCAGGCGGTCTCCAGGAGGAGCCGCTGCTGCGGGTCCATGGCGAGCGCTTCACGGGGGCTGATCCCGAAGAAGGCGGCGTCGAAGAGAGGGGCGTCGTAGACGAAGCCGCCCACGCGGGCCTTCGTGTCGCCGCCGGTGCCGTCGGCGTCCACGCCGTACATGCGGTCGACGTCCCAGCCGCGGTCCTCGGGGAGTGCGGAGATCGCGTCACCCGCGGAGCGCACCAGCTCCCACAGGTCGTCGGGCGAGGAGACGCCACCCGGGTACCGGCAGGCCATGCCGACGATGACGACGGGGTCGTCGTCCCCGGCCACCGCCGGTGCGGCCGGTGCCGGGGCGGCTCCGGTGCCCTCCGTGGTGTCGCCGAGCACTTCCGTCCGCAGGTGCTCGACGAGGATCTGCGGCGTCGGGTAGTCGAAGACGAGGGTGGCCGGGAGCCTGAGTCCTGCAGCGGCGGTCAGCCGGTTGCGCAGTTCCACGGCGGTCAGCGAGTCGAAGCCGAGGTCCCGGAAGGGCCGGGTGGCGTCGATCAGGTCGCCCGTGGCGTGGCCGAGCACGGCGGCGGCCTGCGCCTGGACGAGGTCCAGGAGCGCGGCGCGCTGTCCGGCCGCGTCGAGCCCGGCGAGGCGGGCGGCGAGACCGGAGGGGTCCGCGGCGGCCCGGGCGGCAGCGGTACGCCGCGCGGAGGTCCGCACCAGGCCACGCAGCAGGGGCGGTACGTCGCCGCCGCGGGCCAGTACGTCGGTGTTCACCGGTATCGGCACGAGGGCCGCCTCGTCCACGAGGGACGCGACGTCGAGGAGTTCGAGTCCGTGCTCGGAGGTGAGGGCGCCGAAGCCGCCCCGGTTCATCCTGGCCAGGTCGGCCTCGTCGAGTTCGCCGGTCATGGTGGAGCGCTTCGCCCACATGCCCCAGGCCAGCGACTGTCCCGGCAGGCCCTGCGCCCGGCGGTGCTGGGCGAGGGCGTCGAGGAAGGCGTTCGCCGCCGCGTAGTTGCCCTGCCCCGCGCTGCCCAGGGTGGCCGCCGCGGAGGAGAACAGCACGAACATCGCCAGGTCCATGTCCCGGGTCAGCTCGTGCAGGTTCTGTGCCGCGTCCACCTTCGGCCGGAACACGGTGTCGACGCGTTCCGGAGTCAGCGAGCCGATCACGCCGTCGTCCAGCACGCCGGCGGTGTGGACCACACCGGTCAGGGGGCGTTCCAGCGCCTCCAGGACACCGGCCAGGGCGTCGCGGTCGGCGACGTCGCAGGCCGCGAACCGCACGTCGGCGCCCAGTTCCTCCAGCTCCCGGGCGAGCTCGGCCGCGCCCTCGGCCTGTGCGCCCCGACGGGAGACGAGCAGCAGGTGCCGTACGCCCCGCTCGGCCACCAGATGCCGGGCGACCAGGCTGCCCAGGGTGCCGGTCGCGCCGGTGAGCAGGACCGTTCCCTCGGGGTCCGGACGGCGTGGCATCGACAGGGCCACCTTGCCGACGTGCTTGGCCTGGCTGACGTACCGGAAGGCCTCCCGTGCCCGGCGCACGTCCCAGGTGCGGATCGGCAGCGGTTCCAGCGCGCCCTGCTCGAACAGGTCCAGCAGTTCGAGCAGGAGCGTCTGCGTGTGGTCCGGGCCGGCCTCCGCCAGGTCGTACGCCCGGTAGTCGACGCCCGGATGGTGCGCGGCGACGACGCCCGCCTGGCGGATGTCGGTCTTGCCCATCTCCAGGAACCGTCCGCCGCGCGGCAGCAGCCGCAGCGAAGCGTCCACGAACTCCCTCGCCAGGGAGTTCAGCACCACGTCCACGCCCTGGCCGTCGGTGACGGCGAGGAACTTCTCCTCGAACTCCAGCGTGCGCGAGGAGGCGATGTGGTCGTCGTCGAGACCGAGGGAGCGCAGTACGTCCCACTTGCCTTCGCTCGCCGTGGCGAAGACCTCCGCGCCCAGGTGGTGGGCCAGCTGGATCGCCGCCATGCCGACGCCGCCGGCACCCGCGTGCACCAGGACCCGCTCCCCCGCACGCAGGCCGGCGAGGTCCTGCAGTCCGTACAGGGCCGTCAGGAACACGATCGGCGTGGTCGCCGCCTGCTCGTCCGTCCAGGACCTCGGCGCTCGCGCCACCCGGCGCCGGTCGGCGGTCATCACCGGTCCGAACGCCCGCTGCACCATGCCGAACACGCGGTCGCCGACCGCCAGGTCGGTCACACCGGCGCCGACCTCGCTGATCACACCGGCGACCTCGCCGCCCATCACGGCGTCGCCCGGGTACATGCCGAGCGCGATGAGGACGTCACGGAAGTTGACGCCCGCCGACCGCACGTCGATACGGACCTCGCCGTCGGCCAGCGGCACCGTCGCGAGGTCGCTCGCCTGGATGTCGAGGCCGTCGATGGTGTCGCTGCCCATCGGGCCGACGAACCAGCCGGGCTCCCCCACCGGGGGCACGAGTGTGCCGTCCGTGCCGACACGGGCCAGACGCGGCGCGTACGCCACTCCGTCGCGAAGGGCGACATGCGGCTCACCCGTGGCCAGGGCGGCCGGCAGCGCCCGCGCGGAGGTGGCGTCCGCGTCGAGGTCGACGAGGACGACGCGTCCGGGGTTCTCCGACTGCGCGGAGCGGACCAGGCCCCACACCGCGGCGCCGGCGAGGTCGGTGACGTCGGCGTCGGAGCCGACCGCGACCGCGCCCCGGGTGACGACGACGAGACGTGTGTCGGCGAACCGGTCGTCGGTGAGCCACTCCTGCAGCAGGCCGAGTACGTCGTTCACCGCTGCCCGGGCAGCGGCTGCCGCATCGCTCTGCGGGCCGCTCTTCACGGGTACGGGGCACGGGAGCAGCAGGAAGTCCGTCACCTGACCGGACAGTTCGGACGCTTCAGCGAGGGTGTCCAGCGACTCGGCCGGGACGACAGGGCTGCCGATGTCGACGGTCCACCGGCCGAGCGCCGCCCAGCGGGCGGAGGGCGCCTCGGCGGCGGCCAGGGCCGTCCACGCCGTACGGAAGAGGGAGTCGCGATAGGAGGTACGGCGGACCGGCTGTCGCGTCGACGCCTCGCGCAGCACCAGGGACTCCACGGAGGCAACAGGCGCCCCCGTCTCGTCGGCGACCTGTACCGCCACCGCGTTCGGGCCCGCGGACGTCAGACGTACCCGCACCGCGGTCGCGCCTGTGGCGTGCAGCGAGACTCCGCTCCACTCGAAGGGCAGGCTCGCACCGCCGGAACTCTCGACGAACTCGCCGAGCCCGATGGCGTGCAACGAGGCGTCGAGGAGAGCGGGGTGCAGACCGAAGGCCGCCGCCCGTTCCTTCTCCCGCTCGGGCAGGGCGACTTCGGCGAAGACCTCGTCACCACGCCGCCAGACCGCACGCACCCCCTGGAACACCGGCCCGTACCCCAGACCCACCTCCGC
>NZ_JBIRHU010000060.1:0-7125 GCF_044328675.1 Streptomyces sp. NPDC017890 | reverse complement strand
TCACTGCCGCGGAACGGACAGAACTGGCCAGGCTGCGCAAGCAGGTCTCCGAACAGGAGACATCGCATTCCTGAAAAGCGTCCTTAAATTCAACCTGCCAACGCAACAGCCTCTTCCGCCACAAACTCCGCGGGCGCTCGGAACCCGAGGCACTTCCGTGGCCGGTTGTTGAGCCTGGCCGCGATGGCATCGAGGTCCGACTGGCTCAGATCCCCGAGATACATTCCTTTCGTAAGACACTGGCGTAAAAGCTTATTGGTGTTCTCATTCGTCCCGCGCTGCCAAGGACTACGCGGCGCTGCAAAGAAAATCTCGATACCCGTTGCTGCACTGAGCAGCTCGTGATCGGCCAATTCCATCCCCCGATCCCAGGTTAAACTCCGACACAATGCCGAATCCATTCGCCCGTATTCCCGCACCAGTACGGGCACCACCGAGGTGGTATGCCGACTGGGTGTCTGCACGATCGTCAAGTAGCGGTCCCTGCGATCTACCATGTCGCAACCTGACTGTTCTTCGAACCGATCACCAGATCACCTTCCATGTGTCCAGTCACGCTGCGATCCTCGGCATCGGCGGGTCGATCCTCGATCGAGCGCGCATCGATGACCTGCGACCTCCATTGCCCTTTAACAGTGCCGCTCATTCTTTCGGATCAGCCGCCATGTTCGTAGGCGCTTGCACAGCTACTGCGGAATCACATCCCACCGAGTAGTGTAGATCGAGCGGTAGATCGTCTCGTGGCTGATCGCCAACTCCTCGTCACCGCTGTGATGCAGTCTCAGATGCCCGACAATCTGCTCCGGCGACCACTCGTCTTCGAGTGCCTGAAGTAAAGCAAACGAACTCGGGAAAACTCGGGGTACAGGATTGAGCCGTCCCGCCGACGTGACATCCCCCAGATCATCGGCGGGAAACCAGCATAGGGTGCACCGCTTTCCGTCTCACTGACCGACCTAGTTCTCGCGATCGACGAAGCCGCCGGCATTCTCCTGGACCATGCCCTACCCTCCAGCTTCCTCACCTGCACGTTCGACATCGATAACGAGCACCTGCGAGTAATTCTCGCCGCGACGACGGCACCGATCGACACCAGCACCACCTCGTTCCATTGGTTCGTCCTCCACAGGCTGGTCGACGACGTCGTTCTCGAACAGTTTCCCTCCACAGCCGCCGACGCACCCGATAACTCGGCAACGACGATCATCCTGACCAAGGCACTACAGCCAGGTTCGTGATGCCGTCCACGACGAGCAGCCCACAACTACACCCGAACCTCACACACGTAGGCCCGGCACACCACTGCGCCGCAGCCCTAGACGGTATGAGGGGACTGTCTGAATAACGGTGGATCCGGTCCTTGATTCAACACGCCGAGCTGAGCTTGGCGGGAAGGATCGACGATGACCGAAACACTTGATCCCATGGCAGAGACTGAGGTGGATCAGAAGCAGTTGGCCGAGCAGCTCCTGGCTCAGGCCAAGGAGCAGGGCGTGGAGTTGATGGGCCCGAACGGACTCCTCAATCAACTCACCAAAAACGTCCTAGAGACCGCGTTAGACGCGGAGATGACCGAGCACCTGGGCTACGAGAAGCACGATGCCGCCGGCCGCGGCAGCGGCAACTCGAGGAACGGTACCCGTTCGAAGACGGTGCTCACTGAGATCGGGCCGGTGGAGATCGAAGTGCCACGCGACGTCGATTCTTCGTTCGACCCGCAGATTGTTAAGAAGCGTCAGCGACGCTTGACGGGTATCGATGAGATCGTATTGTCATTGACGGCAAAGGGTTTGACGACCGGCGAGATATCCGCGCACTTTCAAGATATTTACGGAGCGTCGGTGTCGAAGGACACGATCTCGCGGATCACCGACAAGGTCGTCGGGGAAATGACGGAGTGGCAGAACCGGCCACTTGATCGGGTGTATCCGGTGATGTTCATCGATGCGGTGCACGTGAAGGTTCGCGATGGGCAGGTCACCAACCGGCCGATGTATGTCGCGATCGGCGTCACCGTCAATGGCGAACGCGACATCCTCGGGATCTGGGCCGGCGAGGGCGGAGAGGGCGCAAAGTTCTGGCTCTCGGTCCTGACCGAGATCAAGAACCGTGGTGTGGCGGACGTCTGCATCGTTGTGTGCGACGGACTCAAAGGATTGCCTGAAGCGATCAACACCGTCTGGGAACTCGCTGTGGTGCAGACGTGCATTATTCATCTGATACGCAACACTTTTCGCTTTGCCTCTCGTAAATATTGGGATGCGATGGCGCGTGATCTCAAACCTGTCTACACCGCTCCGTCGGAGTTTGCGGCCAGGGAACGATTCGCTGAGTTCACGCAGAAATGGGGGCAGCAGTATCCAGCGATTATCAAGATGTGGGACAACGCGTGGAGTGAGTTCGTTCCGTTCCTGGACTACGACGTCGAGATCAGGCGCGTCATCTGCTCGACGAACGCGATCGAGTCTGTCAACGCTCGCTACAGGCGCGCAGTACGGGCGCGTGGGCACTTCCCGACTGAGCAGGCGGCGCTCAAATGCTTGTACTTGGCCACGCGTGCTCTGGACCCGACAGGGAAAGGTAAGGCACGATGGGCAATGAGGTGGAAGCCCGCGCTCAATGCGTTTGCGATCACCTTCGAAGGACGCATCACCCTGAACGGTAACTAACCGACATCAAGGTCGGATCCACCGTTAATCGGACACTCCCGCTGCGGCACAGGATCGAGCGGCAGTGCGAGTAGTGGAAGTGACAGTGGTAGCGCCGGTGCGTTCGGCAGCGAGTCCGCAAGCACATCCGGGTCGAGTGATTTCTTCAGTTTCTTCTGTGGGATCACCGGATCGTCGAGTGGCTCCACCAGCTACGGAAGCTGAACGCCCTCGGGGGATGCACGGGTTAGCGACGTCCCGGGTCAGCCGGACACAAACATCCCCAACGGACTGACAGCCAGTGCCATACACAGCGGTATGAAACAGAGAATGGGCTGGTTGAACCCTGCACTCGATATCGCCGGACACTTCCTGCACCCCTTGGATATTGACCGATAAGACCCACTTTTCCAATCGGGTCGCCGTCGGACCAGTCGGGGCTTCCTGCCCTGCCGATCCACATTTTCACCAACCTGTATTTCTATAGCCAAGAGAGGCGAGAATGACGATGTTTCGCGGTGTTACGCGTCGGACGCTATTGGGCGCAGCGGTGCTGGTACCGCTTGCCGGTTGTTCAGCGAAGAATCCTTCGACGACAAGTTCTCAAACGTCAACGGCAAGCGAAGAGGATCGAGCCCACCTCCTGGCTGATCTCGAAGACAAATACGATGCCCGCTTGGGTGTATATGCGGCCAATCCGAGAACGGGAGGGATGGTCGAGTATCGAGCTGACGAGCGTTTCGCGTTCTGTTCCACATTCAAAACCCTTGCTGTCGCAGCGGTATTGAGCCAGAATCCGCTGGAATATTTGGATGCCGTCGTTTATTACACGGCGGATGATCTTCAGTCTTATGCGCCCATCACGAAGCAGCACCTGGACACCGGGATGGCTGTCGGTCAATTATGCGAAGCTGCTCGTCGATGACGTTCTCGTCGAATTGTATGTCTAGACGGTATGAGGGTCGGCCCGTTTCGGGCCGGGGACTCGCTTGCAAGTTGCCGTGGGTTGCCGAGTAGGCGAAGCCTGGATCGGTAGTGCCTACATTTGCAGGAGGCCCCGGTGATGTATCAGCGTACGAGTGTCGGATTGGACGTGCACGCACTGTCTGTAGTGGCATGTGCGATCGACGGTCAAACCGGTGAAGTATGGAAACAACGATTATGTCCGGACTCCGGTGAGATCCTCGCCTGGTTGCGTTCGTTGCCGGGTCCGGTGAAAGCCGTCTACGAGGCCGGACCGACCGGATTCGGCCTGTACCGAGCTCTGAATCAAGCGGGTGTGGAGTGCGTGGTGGTTGCGCCGTCGAAATTGCAGAGACCTGCTGGTGACCGCGTCAAGACCGATGCTCGCGACGCGCTGCATCTGGCGCGGTTGCTCCGACTGGACGAGATCGTCGAGGTCACGGTCCCTTCGGTAGAACAAGAGGCAGCCCGAGATCTGGTCCGTGCCCGTGAGGATGCTCGCGGGGATCTGATGCGATGCCGACATCGCTTGTCGAAACTTCTTCTGCGGCAGGGCATTGTCTATTCTGGTGGTGCGGCGTGGACTGGTGCGCATGATGTGTGGCTACGAAGTCAGAGGTTCGAGCAGTCGGCGTTGCAGGCCACGTTCGACTCGAACTATGAAGCGATGCTGCTCACCCGAAGCCGCCGTGACCGACTGGATACGGCGATCGAGGAGATGGCGGAGAACAGTCCCTACACGCCGATGGTGCACCGTTTGGGATGTTTACGCGGAATCTCTACTTTGACCGGGTTCGGGTTGGCGGTCGAGATCGGCGACTGGCAGCGATTTACGGGGAGCACCATCGGTTCCTATGTCGGCCTGGTGCCGAGTGAATACTCTTCGGGGACATCACGATCACAGGGTTCGATCACCAAGACCGGCAACGGTCATGCACGTCGGTTGTTGGTCGAGGCAGCATGGCATCACCGCAAGATCTACCGCAACCCTGGACAGGTCATGCGCACTCGATGGGCGAAAGCCAGCCCCGCTGCGCGTGCTCGTGGGCATGCCGGCAACCACCGCCTGCATCATCGGTGGGAGCAGTTCACCGCCCGTAAGAAGCGTCCGGTGATCGCCAATGTCGCCGTAGCCAGAGAACTTGCGGGATGGTGTTGGTCGCTGGCGGTCGTCGACGACCAGCCCTGAGCTTGTCCTTCCCCTAGATTTCGGTCGATAGACAATCGCAAAGGGCGTGATGGCAGCGTGAGGAACGATCTGCGAAAACAACTATGGGCAGCAACAGGTTCCGAAATTGGAACCGATTGCGACGCCCGACCCTAGAGCAGCAGCACCGTTCCTGCCGAACAGTCGTCCTGCGGTAGCCAACCCGCGTATATCAGTCTGACCACGAGTCGTGAATATCGACATGTCACCCGCCGTTCTTCATGTCCGTCGACCGAAACGGAAACGGCCTCGGGAACTGCCGTTCCCGAGGCCGTTTCCACCTGTCCCTTGACAAATTTCTCTACATATCAGTTGTAGGAGGAACGGACGTTGGTGACGCGGTGCCGGCGGTAAGCGGCGGGCGGTCGTCCTCCGCGTGCTGAATGCGGTCGGTGGTAATTGTAGTGAACATTCCAGACTTCGACGGCGATGCGTCGTTCAGCTTCGCTGCTGTATTCGCGGGAGTAGAGAAGTTCTTCGGCGAGGATGCGGTTGTACCGTTCGACTTTCCCGTTGTGTTTCGGGGTGTACGGCTTGATGCGGTAGTGCCGAGCTTCGCGGAGTGAAACGGTGAAATCTGCTGCCCGATAGCATGATCCGCTGTCGGTGATCACGCGCTCGATACGGGTGATGCCGTGTGCGGCGAAGAAGAGTCGGGCGTTGTTCATGAAATCGATGGCTGTTGCGGCGGTTTCGTTGTCGCGTGCCTCGGTGTACGCCAGGCGGGTGTTCCCGTCGATCGCGGAATGCAAATAGGTGTACCCGACCCGGGCTTGCTTGTTCTTCGTTTTCCGACGCTGCGATCGTTTGGCCTGCTCGGAGCCGCGGCCGTGGGCACGCCATCCGCCGCCGTCGGGGATCTTCCCGACTTTCTTGATGTCGACGTGGACCATCTGGCCGGGTCGTTTTGCAACGATGACCTGCGGTTTTCGGTTGGTTTCGCCGTTCGGGTCGATGAACCGGCGGCGGTGCAATCCGAGGTTCCGCAGGATTTTCGTGACGGTCCGGCGAGCAATGACCGTTCCATCCATTCGGAGTTCGAACGTGATTCGTGAAGCCGACCATTTCCGGCTCCGGCGCATCGACTCGATGTCGGCCACGACCTCCGCGGCTGTGGCGGTGGGTTGGTGTTTCGGTGCGCTGGAGCGGTCCTGTAGTCCCAGGTCACCATATTTGCGGTGACGGTTGACCCACGTGGAGGCGCATTGTCGTGAGATACCCATTTCGGCGGCGACGTGGGCGATCGGACGACTCTGGCAGCGCTCGATCAGGCGTCGTCTTCCCTCCACGGTGAGTGGAGCATTACGGTGTGTCACAGGGCTGGTCCTTCTTGGTCGAGAACGGTTGTGTCGCAACTCCCATTCTTACGCCGAGGACCAGCCCGTCTACTTCAATCCCTCGTCAGCAACGTCCATACCCACAACAACTAGGCCCCTCTGAGGGAAGGGCGACCATCAAGTCATGGAGCGGACCTGCAATAACATCGACCACCTCTGGAGGAATCTTTTTCCCCAGAATTGCGATCCTCGCTAGCACTCCCTGGCGGTCAGAGACGAAAGGCAGTTCCGTCGTCAATAGGTCGGAGATCGAATCCCACGAAGCGAGCTGGGGATACCAGACATTCAGTGTGACCAGATCGGATGCAAAGTCCTTCACTCCCATGGCGAACGAGCCGCTTTTGAGGTCGGAGATCCGCTGGGTGGTCGCGGAGGACAGCTTCTCAATAACGCCCTTCGCTATGTCGTCATCTAGGTCTCGTACATCTCCAAAAGCACTGAGAGCGGACAAGTTCCCTTCTTCAATTCGCTTCTGAATCGTTTCCCGATGGGCGGAATCGTGCTTGGCGAGGATTCGATCGAACGCTTCTTTGAGTGCCGGGCCGTCCTTGCTGCGCACGGCAACCGCCGTTCTGTCGTCGCTGGTCCATTCACTTATTGGCACGTTCTCCACGACGCGTGCCCAATCGTACGAGGAGCCGATATCCCCTTGCTGTGGAGATTCTTTGATGTGTTCGATCACCTCACGCAGGACCGGCGCTGAAATCACGGAAACAAGATTCGACAAAACCTTCAGCAGTGCATGCTCCAGTGAGAAGGTCGGCTGCAGCCGAGTTGCCAAGTCGCCAGTATCATTCAACCTCGCCAGTATCCAGCGTGCATGCGTGTCTGCCCAGTCTGTTTCAAGGACATCGGAGGCAGACGAAATCGTTTGCAGGTCAGCGTGTAGCGAAGTTCGAGTCCCGAGTTCAAGTCGCACTACGCCCGCTGCAGCGCGGACCGCGGTTGCGGGCCCCACCCTTAGTAAATG